>JAHAZM010000038.1 GCA_018385275.1 Eubacteriales bacterium
TCTTCTCCCATGCCTGTGAAAGGGAGAAAATCCTTTTCCTCCGACTCGATGCCGTAACCGGCCAGCGCCTCGATCGCAGCGCGGCGCATGGCGCGCTCGGAATTGACCAGCACGCCGTCCATATCAAACACAATGTCTTTCAAAGTTCCCGCTCCTTCCCTGAAACGACTTGTCATAAAGATAGTTTTATATTATAATAATTGTATGGATTCGTCAAGAATCGGAGGAATTGAAATGAATGACGCAATTGACGTAGCATGCGTAGGCATCCTGGTCGCCGACGTCATCGCCGGGCCCATCCACGCTTTCCCGGAGAGAGGCAAGCTGGCGGCGCTGGATCGCATCAGCATCCACAGCGGCGGCAACGCGCTCAACGCCGCCATCGATCTGGCAAAATTAGGCGCGCGTTCCGCGATTCTGGGCAAAGTGGGCGCCGACGGCTTCGGGGATTTCCTGCGCGAACAGGTGCGCTCGTCGGGCGTAAACGATCTCGGACTGATCCGCAGCGCGGACTGCGCTACGAGCAGTTCCGTCGTTCTGCTGGACGACGGCGGCGAACGGACGTTTCTGCACTGTTCGGACTCCAACGACCGATTCTGCTTCGAAGACGTGGATTTTGACGTCATCGCCCGGGCCAAGGTGGTTTTTCTGACGGGCGGCTTCCTCATGCGCACGATGGACGAAGGCGACGCGGTCCGCGTGCTCAAAAAATGCCGCGAAATGGGCAAGATCACGGTCTACGACACCTGCTGGGACGCGCATGGCCGCTGGATGAATCTGCTCCGGCCCTGTCTGCCGTATATCGATTATTTTCTGCCGAGCATCGACGAGGCGACGCATCTGGCCGGCGGGGAAACGGATCCGGAAAAACTGGCCGATCTGTTCTTTGATCTGGGTGCTTCGCACGTCGTCATCAAGCTGGGCAGCCGCGGCAGTTACGTCCGCGAAAGCAAGAGCGCGCCCGGCGTCGTCGTGCCGTCGTTCCGGGTGGAAAACCCGGCCGACACCACGGGAGCCGGTGACAGTTTCTGCGCCGGATTCGTTTACGGGCTGGCGCACGATATGCCCATGACCGAATGCGCCGTTTTCGGCAACGCGGTCGGCGCGCACTGCGTCATGGCCGTCGGCGCGTCCACGGGCATCCCGAATCACACCGAAATCGAAAGATTTATAATAGAAAAGAGGAAATGAACACTATGAAAAAAGCAGTCATGTACGGCGCCGGCAACATCGGCAGAGGCTTCATCGGGGCGACGTTCTCGCAATCCGGCTACGAGGTGGCCTATATCGACATCAACGAAACGATCATCGGCCTGCTCAACGAACGGCACGAGTATCCGGTGCGCATCCTTCAGGGCGACTCCTATACGGACGTGACGGTCAAGCCGGTGCGCGGCGTCAACGGCCGCATTCAGGAAGAAATCACGGCCGCCATCACGGAAGCCGACATCATGGCCACGGCCATCGGCGTCAACGTGCTCAAATTCATCGCCGAACCCATCGCCAAAGCGCTGACCGGACGTTGGGCCGCGGGCGTGACGGCTCCGCTCAACATCATCATCTGTGAGAATCTGATCGGCGCCGACGCTTATCTCAAGGGCCTGATCGCGGACAAACTGGACGAAGCGGGCAAGAAGCTGCTCGACGAGCGCGTCGGTTTCGTCGAAGCCAGCATCGGCCGCATGGTGCCGGTACAGACACCCGAGATGCAGGACGGCGATCCGCTGCGCGTTTGCGTGGAAAGCTACTGCGCGCTGCCCGTCGACAAAGCGGCTTTCAAGGGCGAGATCCCCGCGCTGGTCAATCTGGTCCCCTACACGCCGTTCGAGTACTATATCAACCGCAAGCTGTTCATTCATAATATGGGACACGCCATGACCGCCTATCTCGGCGCGCTCAAGGGCTGCGAGTATATTTACGAGGCCATGGACGACCCGTACATCGAACTCCTCGTCGAACGGGCGATGACCGAGTCGGCCGTCGCGCTGGCCAAGAAATTCGACGTGGACTTCTACGCGCTCAATCAGCACGTGGAGGATCTGCTTTACCGCTTTACCAACAAGCAGCTGCGCGATACGGTGGCGCGCGTCGGCAACGACATCCGCCGCAAGCTCAACCCCAACGACCGGATCGTCGGCGCGATGCGGATGTGCCTCGAGCAGGGCGTGGAGCCGATCCATATCTGCCTGGCGGCGGCCGCGGCCATGCTGTTCCGCTACGACGAACTGAGCAAGCTGCCCTTCGAAGAAAAGCTCGGCACGCTGACCGGCATTGAAGCGGGCAGTCCCGAAGGACAGCGCATCTGTCAGTTTTACGAAATGCTCGAGCGCGGCGACAGCCTCGAGAGCATCATGAAAACGATCAAGAGCATCAGGAGGAAGCCCAATGTCTAAGAGCGATATTCGTCAAAGAGTCGGTGATATGAGCCAGATCGCCGGCGCGCGCCTCGTTACCTATGAGGAAGGTCACGCTCGCGGGATGCGGGTCGTGGAAGTGGACAACGGCACGGGCCTGCGCTTTACGGTGCTGGTCGACCGCGGCATGGATCTCGGCACGGCCAGTTGGCGCGGAACGGCGTTTTCTTACATTTCCAAAACCGGTCTGTGCGCCCCGCGCAATTTGCCCGGCTGGGAGATCAAGCGCGGCTGGGAGGGCGGCCTGCTCTACACCTGCGGTCTGACCAATATCGGCCCGGCGATCACGGACGACGGCGATCTGCTGGCCATGCACGGCTCATACAACAACAACGCCGCGTCGGATCTGTGCGTGCGTAATGACTGGGACGGCGACGTGTACCGCATGAGCGTTTCGGGCCGCGTGACGGAAAGCCGGCTTTTCGGGGAATGCCTGACCGTGGAACGCACGATCTCGACGGCATACGGCAGCAACGTCATCGAACTGCACGACGAGGTCGTCAACGACGGTTACGACCGCACGCCGTTCATGATCCTGTATCATATGAATTACGGCTGGCCCCTGCTCGACGCGGACTCGGTTTTCACGACCAACACCGGCAACAAGCGTCCGCGCGACGCGGCGGCCGTGCCGGGGCTCGACGAGAACGAGCGTTTCAGCGACCCGATCCCGGGCTACGCCGAGCAGGTCTTCTACTTTGACTCGCCGGAAAACGCCTGGGCCATGATCCGCAACGAACGGCTCGGTTTCGGCGTGCGCATCCGCTACGACGGCAGACAGCTCCCGCACCTGATGGAGTGGAAGATGATGGGCCAGGAGGAATACGTCCTCGGTATCGAGCCGGGCACGCAGTTCCCCGAGGGGCGCATCGTCGCCCGCGAGCGCGGTCTGCTCGAGTATCTGGAGCCGGGCGAGAAGCGCTGTTTCGACCTGCGCATCCAGATCGAAGAATAAGGAAAAGAAAAAAGGACCCCGCGGGGTCCTTTTTTTTTGACGGGAAATCTTCTTTGATGTGTTTAATTCCCCAAAAGTGTACCGAGTAAAGGTATAATTCCCCAAAAATACACCAGTTTTTATACGGAATACACGTCAAAGTTTTTTGCATTATTATTTTCTTATGCTCTTCACGATACTCTTCATTTGTTAGTTTGTTGCATCCTAGATAGTGGCAACCGTGTTTTATTTTGTAGGGGATTATCCGTTCCTCTTTTCTAAAATTGTGCATGAAAAAAGGCCAGGGAAATTCTTCCTTGTCCTCTTATTCTTTCTGGATTTTTCCTATTATAATGATACCACACTATTGCCTTGAACACAACGACTCACAATGGGTCATTATCTTTCTTCTACAGTATAGCGAACAGGTTTAGGTCCGTATCCTGGATAGTTTCTAACTTCATAATCAAATTGGCGTTGTGTAGAAACTTCACAGTCTTGTCTATTACTTTGATAATCTCCACCAACTAAATGACATGCCTCATGTCTTGTTCCGTTATCGTAAATAATATAACCGATAACATGTCCTGGTCTATTCATTGAAATATCCTCCTATAATTTAATTCTCCAAAGTAAAAAGTATGTTTATTAAGATATTAAATTAAACTCTAACTCATTATTTTGCATACACTTGACTAATTCTTTGGCTCTATTCATTGTATGTATAAATGTATCCATCAGATTTTTTTATACTATAAGTTGATCCAGTATAGCCCACGAGTTTTCCATAAACATTAGCAATCGTTGCTTGCCTTTCATTGTAAACATACACATAATCGCCTTTCTGAACTGCGGTTGTAATCATAATATCTCCTCCCTTCTTTTAAAATCGTCAAAAAGCACGTTCGATTTTCTTAATCGATCTGTTAGGATACTTTGCCATGAAACGTTGCATGGCAATTGCTTCACTGGTGGCATAAACATGAGTTCATTTGTTTTGTCTCCCTTCATAATACAGATTATTCACACTCTAGTTTTGAGATTTTGACATCCTCATCGCTAGATAGCATGACATTAGTAACATCGTTGCAATATGGACAAAGATAATAGGTGTCCCAGTTTCTATCATTCTCCATTTTGCACGGATATTTTATATACTCGAGTTCAAATCTTTTCCCACATTTCTTGCATTTTATGATTTCTACCCTCATTAGCTTAGACCTCATCATCACATATTAAAAGGCGTTAATATGCTATACGTTCTTACATGCTCAAGATTGTATTGTGATAATTTTTCTCATTTCAACCGAGTATTTCTGATGACTCTATGGCAATATAATATGAATCAAATATATCTGTTGCTCACAAGTTTTATTAGTCTGTCATAAATTTCAATAAGCAACCGATAACAATCCGGAGAAATACGGCTTTCATTATTCTCAACCTTCTTTTTCTGGGCCGTTAAAACGTTTATTATTCTTTCGCAATCCTGTTCATTATACTTAACAGTGTTTCCATCTGTTGAGCAAGGTCTATTAAAAAGAATATCTTCAGCGAACTCTAAACACTCTATCTCTAAATTATTCATTTTTGTTCCATCTTTGTTTTTTGATTATGTCTCAGGGACGATAAGATTCATTGAACAAATGTCTTTTAACTGGTCTCTCACTTTTTCATTCGGCAAATAACTGGAATAAATCAAGTCCTTGAATCTATTCCTTACTCTCATTAAAATCAATGCACTATGTTTATTTTTATCGGAAAGCTCCCCGCTTCCATCAGGATCTCTATAGTTAGAGTTGTAGTAATCAATGGTTCCATCGTATTCATTTGTAAAGGATTTCACATTATCTATGATTTCCTTAAATGCCTTCATAAACAACCCCATGCCTTCCATCCAGTCCGTATAATTCAAAGGTTGTCCTTTATGAAATCTTCCTAAAAATTTCTCTAATTGCCGTTCGGTATCTTCTGAAATTTTTTCCTTAAATGTTCTTTCCGGAGCATCTCTTCCGTCAAAAACATCTTCTGACGGGTAGAATCCAAACGTTGCATAAAGCGTTTCGTCAGCCCAAGGCTCTTTTGATTTAGCTATTATGATAAAATCTGAACCATCACTTCTCAACGATGACAACATCGCCCGCTCCGCCTCATCTTGATTATTATCATAGTGAAGCAAATCACGCACATATGGTCCATAAAATATATCCTTCCAGTCAAGCCCTTTATCAACAAGCAAATAATATGTATGCTTTTGAATTGGCATCTTATTTCTCCCTCCATTTCCTGTGATTACATAGTATTAATTCTCAAAACCGAAATATAGTAATTCTCAATCATCACGGACTATTACCGCATTTTGTGCCCAAGCCTACTTTGCCATATGATTCTCTCCTTTCAAACACATATTGTTGATTATGTTATAATTCCTCATAGCATCGATTTAACAAACAACGCTATTCCGATACATTAAAATAATACAATTGATTCCTTTCTTCTTCATCCTCCTCGATAAAAAATATACGGCGAACAACATAATAAGTACGTGTTTCAACAGGCATTTTTCTTTCTCCTCTCTGTTTGTAGAAAATGAAGTTTTTTGAGGTTTTTAAGTGTTGCTTTTTTTGTTAAACAGTTTTAAATACTCTTGAAATGATATTGCTTCAGCGTCGATTTTCCCTGCATCAATTCCATACTTTGTATGCGGATTTAGAGTGATTCTGCTATGTGTTGATCCCTGCATAGCAAAATACGGTCTGTGCCTCATGTCGTATCCCGAGTGGTGAAGCAGTTTATAATCAACACCCCCGCTCTCAATCACATAATCCTTATTATACTCTTCCGGAAGAGACGGAAGAATTCGGTGCCCCAGAAGTTTTGATAAAAAAGAACATTTATGATCATCGGCTATACCGTAGTGAAGTTTTAGTATTGCAATAAACAATTCATCTTTTTGTTCAAGCGTCGCTTGGTAGATCGGGTTTTCTTTTATTGTTGCTTTTGAGCAATGAACTATCTCGATTTTATTGTCTGAATGTTTATTGATTAAATCTGAGACATCGCAAAGAAGCCAGTGAAGAGGATCATCATGCTTGTAAAACTTTCGGACCGTTTTATTACTATCGCTGTATTCAGAATAATACTCAAAGTCGCCGCTTCCTGACTGCTGATAATAAATTGAGATAAGGCAATCACGGAAAGGTACTTTTACAGACCTCCGTTTCCGGGCTTGTTCGGTTTCCTCTTCAAAGTCAGAAATTGTTTTTATGACAGTATTCATCGCATCATCGGATAAATACAGCACCTTATTCTGGGATCCAAACCCTGTAATATAATCTTCTTTGGGCGTGTATGTATAGGTATGACTCCCTCTTTGGTGGATTTTGCATTCTAATATGTAAAAATCCCCCCTCTTTTCTTCACAACTGCAACGGCGTATCTTTTTGATATAACGTTTTCCGTCAAGATTGTACTCGTTTGGATTTTTAGGTGAGTATTCTTTCATTTTTACCTCCATCGTTCAAGCATTGGCACCTTGCCTTTCGGCAGGCTGTCGTGCGGTCACAGGGCTTGTCCCTCGCGCACTCTTTATGGATATTTTTTATAGGCGTCCTTCCATGCACCCATATACAGTTTCTCAAAAAAACAGTTTCCCAGAATTGATTATGCTTTCTATTGTTTTACATAATCTTTGTTATGTTGTAATCACCTCATAAACGGATCGGATCAGGCCTCGGATCCGCCTGAAAAACAGCATAAAAAAGCAAGCTCCCGCGACCTTTTGCAAAAAAGAACCGGAAGAGCTCTAATAAGTGTACTCTCTTTTCGGCGCAATTATCAGAAACGGACTTTTTTGAGGAAAATTAGTTGACTTTTTCAGTTTTATATTTTAAACTGAATATAGTTTTATAGGAAACCAAGTCTTGTTTGTGTTCTTGTTGGCATTTGAGCCATCAGCAATGAGCACATAACAAAGAATATGTCGTCATCCGCCTCGCGCAGGCGGTTTTTTTATAGGATCAATCGCATGTTTTCCATGCGACGGCGGTGTTCGGCGCCGGTGCTGACAATGTAGATGCGCGTCGTGTTGACGCTGCTGTGCCCGAGGATATCGGCAAGTCTGACGATGTCTTTCTCGATCCCGTAGAAAACGCGGGCGAACAGGTGGCGCAAATTGTGCGGGAACACCTTGTGCGGATCGACACCCGCTTCGCCGCAGAGTGCTTTCATGTCCCGCCAGATATTCGTACGGCTGATCGCCTTGCCGCCGCGTGTAATGAAAACAGGGCCCGACTCGATCCGCTGCTCCGCCGCATAGCGGAGCAGCTTTTTCTGCAGATTGTGCACCAGAAATACCGCGCGCGTCTTTCCCTTGCAGGACACGGTCGCTTCGCCGCGTCTGGCCGCCTCGACAGTAATGAACTGCAATTCACTGACGCGGATACCGGTACCGCAAATTGTCTGCAAAATCAGGCAAAGGCGTTCATTATGCCTTGCTTTCGCAGCGCGAACAAGGCGCTCATACTCCTGCCGCGTCAATTCCTTTTCCTCCGAGCAAAAAATCTGTTGCTGCAATTTGATCGTTTTCACCTTCAACTCATGCCAACCGAGAAAGGCGAATAGACTGTTAAGGCTAGCCAACATGGAATTCACGCTACGGACGGCGTAACCGTCCTCCCGCAGCTTGCTTTTGTAGGCGATAACAAGTTCTTTCGTAATCCCGGAGCCGTCCGCGTAACCGGCGAATGCGTTCGTATCCCGACAGTACTTTTCAATCGTCGCCGCGCTCCTCTCCTCCAAAATCAGATGCTGCTTGAAGCTCCGCAAGAGAGTTTCTGTCAAAATGCGTTTTTCCATCTTGATCCACCTCTGAATGAATTGATTATAGTTTAGAAGAGAAAAACCCGATCCCTGCGAGGGGATCGGGTTTTGAACGCGGGAGAAAGATCAGTTTCCGCAGCCGGAGGCGGCGCGGATCGCGGCGACGGCGCTGTCGTTCCACAGGTAGTTATTGGTGAAGCTGCCGTGGACAACGCCGGGAACGGCCGGTTCCCACATCTCCAGATCGTTGGCCGGAGCGGTTTTGGCATAGTTGTCGTGGAGGTAGTTGTAATCGCCCTTGTAGATATAATTGCGATGACAGCTGACCAGCGCGTTGTTCGTCACCGTGAAGCCCATCGAACCGTTGTCCAAATAAATGCCGCCGTAATCGTTGGCCACGTTGGCGATGTAATTGTTCTGAATGAACGAGTTGTCGTTGCGGCCCAGCGTATAGATGCCGCCGCCGTCGAAGAGCTTGAGCATGATGTTTTCGATGCGGTTATAGGTGATGGTATTATCGCGGAACAGGGCCATGCCGTCCTCGAGGTAGATCGTCCCGGCGATCTCGGCGCCGCCGAAGCCCCAGCCCCAGCCGAAGCTGATTGCCGAATACGGCAGATTGGTCAGCGTATTGTGCGACACGTCGGTGCGGGCCGTATAGCCGACCCGGATGCCGACGCTGCCCCAGTAGACCGAGGCGGCGTTGTTGATCGCGTTGTAGGTGACGGAATTGTTTTCAGACAGATGACGCTTGGCCAGTTTGACGGTCGTGCCGGTCGCGCCCTGCGGGAGCAGATCGTGATCGGGGAAGGAGAAACCGCCGAGCGAAACGGCGTTGCCGCCGATATCGCTGAAGATATTGCGGGTGATCGTGGCGTTTTTGGTCGCGGAGCCGAGAGACAGCGCGTCGCTGCCGAGATTGGTGAAGATGCAGTCCGCAAAGACCAGTCCGTCGGTATATTCGCCCATGACCGCGCCGACCGGATCGAGCCAGTTGGCGTTATCCCAGCAGGTCGTCGCATTGACGCCGGCCGCTTTATAAGTGCCGGCCTGGATCTCAAGATAACCTTCCGGCTTATCGGGCTGATTCCACGTCGTATGCGCGAACGTCAGTCCCTCGAAAGCGATATCGGACACGAAAGCGTCCACCTCGCCGTCAAAAGCCATCAGAGTTTCCAGACGTCCCAAAGCCGTGACCACGCCGTTGAGATTGACGCCGCTCATGGGAATGGCGTAGATCTTGTGCGTCGCGGGATTGAGATACCACTCGCCCGCCTCGTCCAGGAACTCATAAGCGTTCATGACCGTTTGGATCATGCTCGCGTCAGCGTTACCGCCGCCGCAGGAAGCGGTATTGTACCAGCTCGTCCAGCCCGGATCGACCATCGTCACACCCAGACAGGTGCCGTGATCCGTGATACCCAGCGCGTTGAGATAAGAGCAGGTCCAGTAGTTGAGGATACGGACGTCCAGATCCTGCGAGCGCGCCAGACCGCGCAGGCGCATATCCGTCGTCGTGAACCCGGTGGAGCAGATCTGCACGCTGTTGGGTTGGATCTCCATCTGTGCGATCCTGTAATGCGCGCCGTTGACGAAGAGATCTCGGCTCGCAACGCCGGCCGGCACGTCCGCGACCCAAATATTCTTTGCCGCGTCGTGAAGCGTCCAGTTATAAACGGGCGTGCATCCGCTGACGACGGCTAATTGCGGCGCGTCGGGATTGAACCAGCGGACACGGTAGCCGTTGGTACCACCGTCGGACGCGTCAAAGCGCAGCGTCTGATTCAGGATATACGTACAGTTGCCCGTGAGGCGGACTACGAGATCGGCGGTCATGTCCCGGTTATTGGCGCGGACGAGCTGCTGAGCCCGCTCCATCGTCCGGACCGCCGTTGCCGCCGTCAGACCGTCGCGCGCGTCGTTTCCGTTCAGTCCGTCAAGATAGATCGTCGAAGCGGACCCGTAAGCGGGCCGGACACGCGTCGGGATCGCCGTCACGGTCGAGGAAACGTACGCGCCGTTGTTATAGCAGATCGTGCAGGCCTCGGCAAACCGGATCTCCCTGTCGGCACAGACGGCATACGGAACGACGACGAAATTCTTGACGCCGGCGGCGGGGATGTTTTCGATCGTCAGCGCGAACAGGTAGCCGCGGCCCACCGAAGCGGCGGTAATGGCCGTCATGGTGCCGTCGACACGGGCGTTGATGACGTCGTAGACAATCTCCCCGCCGATTTTATACTCGCGCTCGGGCGTATCGTCGATCTCGCCGTCGTAGCCGAGCACGATAAAGCCGATTTCATGATAAGCGGAAAGTGTGTCCAGACCTCCGACGAACCGCAGGTCGAAGACGCCGTTCTGCGGCACGGAACATTGGTCGCCGATATAGACGAAATCCCGGACCGGATGGGCCGTGAAATAACCGAAATTGTCGTAAGCGATATAGCCGCCGGGCGCGTCGGCCACCTGCCAGACGACCAGCGTGCTGAAAATATCCTTGTTCATATTGCCGTCGGCGGGAACGTAGACGTAGTAGCCGGTAAAGTTGGCGGGGATCCGGATGGACAGCGTCGAAGACGACGGGCCGCCCGCCACGAGACGTCCGTCCGCGTCATACAGCCATGCGCTCTGCGAGACCGACTGGGCTTCCGGCGCCTGGCACTGGATGATCGTGACGCCGATCCGGCCGGTGCGGACCCGGAACCCGACCGCGACGGGGTTGGTCGGCACGCCGACGGAAGCCACGCCGGTAAACTTGGTGATCGTGAAATTGTGTCCCTGATTGGTGACGCGGATCGCCTGATCCGAGCCGTTGACGAACAGATCCGCTTCAGCGAGGCACTCGTCCGACTGGGGAATACAGTAGTTCGTCGTCACGGACGAAGCCAGCGCCGTTTCCGTCAGCGAGTCGCAGTCGGCCACGACCGTAAAGCCGGCCGGCACCCGGTTTTCACACCTGAGCAGCGCCGTGGTCCCGAAATTGACTTTCGTCGTGCCGGCAGCCGGAAGGCTGATATTGAGCACGGGAACGGCCGTCGGATCGAACGAAAGGTTGTTGTACGTCACAACAGACGCGTCCGACGGGATCCGCGTGCCGCGGCCTCCGCCCTGCCAGGTCCATTCCGTCAGACTCAGATACAGATAGCCGTCGAAATCCGCCGGCACCGGAATGAGATAACTGGAGCCCTGCGAAACGACATTCCCCGCCAGATCAGTATAAACATAGGTGTCCAAAAGATAATAATTGTTGCCGAAAACCGCGGAATTGGTAAAACTGCCCTCCGTTTTCAGGCGCAGGCGAAGCCATTCAAAGCCCACCACGTTGGCTTGTCCGTTGGCCGCGCCGACATGCAAGTAAGGGTTGGAAGGTCCGGTCAGCGTCAGAAAATACTCGCTGCCAAGCAGAGACAGGACCGCGTTTCCTCCGTTTGCGGCAAAGAACGACGCGCCGGTCGAAGCCGAATCGACAACACGCTGGTCGATGATTTCCATGCCGTCGGTCATGACCTCGGCGCGTGCCGCGGGGATCGGCAAAACCAAGCCCGCCAGCAGCACGGCTGCCATCAGAACGTCTGCGATCAGTTTGTTCTTTTTCATCTTCTTTCCCTCCTTTGTGTTTCTGATTTCATTATATCGGGCGGCCGGACAAAAGTCAATACGTCCGACAAAGGCCTTGCTTTTCCGACAAAAACTCCGGTCATACGCGCTGTATGACCGGAGCGAAGTGAGAAAGCGCTGTTTTATTTGCCCAGAACGAGGCTGTCGACGTTGACGACGGCGGCTCCGGAAAAACTGACGCGCAGTTTTTCAAGCTTCGTCGTCAGCGACATGGAATCGGTATGGACGCCGTTTTTCATCCCGGTGGTCAGGCTGAAGGTATAGCGGGTGAAGTCCGTGCCCGCGACCGGTTCGCTGCTCAGCAGATCGAACTCCCAGCTCGCGCGGTCGCTGTTGGTCATCAGCTTTACGATCGGCGCCGTGGCGCAGAGGCTGATGGTTTTGTACTGTTTGAACTGATGAATGTCGCCGGAATAATTGAGGATGATATCCAGATCGAACGAAGCGGACGAGGCGGTGAGCTTGAGGCTGTTGCCCGCAACGGCGGTCGTCGTGTCGAGCTCAACGACGCAGCCGTTGCCCCGATACATGTCCGCATCCTGCGCGTATTGATAGCCGAAAGCGTTGTTCGGTCCGAAATAGCGCCAGGTCTGGAGGAAGTCGAAATTGGCGTAATCGTGATGCGCGTAGTATTTCAGATTTTTGCCCGGGCTGGTATACGGAAGCGCCGCGACGCCGCGGGAATTGACCAGGTTGGCTTTCATGTTCAGGGACGTGAAGGCGTAGGAAGCGTAGACCGCGTCCGTCACGAAAGGACTGCTCAGCTCCACGGTATCCTTGCCCGTCACGACCGCGTCGGCGGCGTAGAACACTTTGTCTTCTCCGGCTATGGCAAATCCGCGCAGCGGAAGTCCGTCGGAGGAGCGCAGCCCTTCGCCGACGTCGGAGAACTGAAGGACGTATTTGCCGCCGATCTTATAGGCGTTTTTCACGGCCGGGCAGCGCGTCCAGTCCGCTTCCGTGTCGTACAGCATGCCGTAGGCGGCATACGCGAAGCGCTGACCGATCGGGAGTTTGTCTTTGGGATGGATCGGTTCCTTGTCGCCCAGCGCGTACGTCAGGGGAATATCGTAGATGGCCACGACGGCGCGCGTGTCGGGTTTTCTGTCCGCGACGGTGACGAAGGTTTGATTGAACGCCACCTTCGCCGTCGGCGCCTGATTGTAATTACCGGTCTCAAAGGGCGCCAACTGGGCCATGATGGTCGGCATGGAGCCGTCTTCAAAGCGGAAAGCCTCGCCCCAACCGACGATCAGCTTTTCCATCGCCGTGGCGTACAGATCGGGACCGTAGCCTTCGTCGCTCTCGCCCTGATACCAGAGCAGACCGCGGACGTTCATATTCGTCACGGGCGCGATCTTGGCGTTGTAGAGCGCCGAGGAATTGGCGGCGGTGCGTTTGGCCGTACCGTCCTTGAGTTTGGAATAAGCAAGATAAATATCCGCGATCTGCCTGCTGTAGGAGCTGTCGGTGTCGATCTGGCTGGCGGGGATCCAAGGCGCGATGCGCGTGCCGCCGATGGGCAGACTCAGCACGCCGACCGGCACTTCGGCGCCGTCGACGTTGAGCAGCTCAAACAGGTTTTTGATAAATCCGTACGCGATGGCGGAAAGGCCCTCGAAATCCCTGTTGTCGGCGCGGCCCCAGCCTGCGGCGGTCATCTGCGGGGAAAGCAGGCATTCGGTCGGATAGTTGCCGCCGCTCATGGGCATAATAGGAGGATTGTAGTAGCGCAGGTAAGGATAATCACTGGCGGCTTTGAGCTCGTCGGCAAAACCGACGGCCTCGCCCATCCACACCTGCATATTGGACTGACCTCCGGCGATATAAAGCTCGCCGAAAAGGATCTCTTTGAAAACTTTGGCCTGTTTGCCGCATTTGACGCGCAGTTCATAGGCCGTATACGAAGCGGGCTGACCCGGCAGTTCGACGAGGAAGGTACCGTCCGACGCGGTGATAGCTCCCAATTGTGCGATCGTCTCGCCCGTCGCCTGTTTCAGCAAACGGATCTCGAGCTTTTCTCCGGCCGGCGCGTATCCCCAGACGCGGACGGGCTGCCGCTGCTGAATCAGCATATTGTTGCCGAACACGTTGGGCATGACGAGCATATCGTTTCCGGTCCTGTACAGGTCGTATTCGCTGCGGCCGTCGTTGATGCTTTTGGCCTGAACATACTCTGTGATCTCCTGCGTGGGGATCGGCGTCGGTTCGGGCGTGGGTTCGGCCGTCGGCGTCGCGGTCGGCTCGGGCGTGAGAGTCGGCGTGGCGGCAGGACCGCAAGCCGTCAGCAAAAGAACCAAGACCAGCAAAATACCGAAAATCCTGCTTTTCATGTTCTCAATCTCCTTGTTCGATAATATTTTCATTATAAAGCAGGACTCATCTTTTGTCCATGGATAAATGGGGATTCTTTCTCTTTCCGAAATAGAAAAATTCGCCGAAATCGCGTTCTTTTTTTCTCGTCAGAGAGACGTCGGATGAAAAATTTATCCTTTCATAATATTTATTTGCAAAAAATCTATTGACAAACGGGAAAATGTCTTTTAATATATACACACTTTTCAAGATGAGGTGGTTTTATGCCCTATAAGAAATGTCCGCGGTGTAATCTCAACTACATCGACGTCAACGATACCTATTGCCCTGTTTGTTTAGCCGAACTCGGCAAGATCAAGCGCGACAATACGCTGGATCTGTCCGAAGACGGCTATGAGCTTTGCCCCGAATGCGGCGAAAACATGATCGCGCCCGGAGAAGAGATGTGCGCACAGTGCGCCATGCTCCACGCGGCGATGGATCACGAGAAATCCGACGACGCTTCCGCCGCGTCCGACGTCTGGTCCGACGAGTATCCGGACGAGGAGATCCCCATCGACAACGAAAAGCCCGACGGCATTGAAATGGTCGATCTGGAAGACCTGGATGAAGAGGACGAAGAAGAGGAAGACGAAAACGACGAGGAAAACATCAATTACTTCGAGAATAACGAAGAGGAACTGGATCTGGAAGACTACGAGGACGAGGACGACGAGGACGAAGAAGACGAGGATGACGACGAGCCGCCCCGCAGAGGCAGAAAATAATCGATCCGCTGTTTTTCGATAAAGAAAACCGGCCGCAGGAAAAACCGCGGTCGGCTTTTTTATGCCTTCCGGGATGCGGCCGTCCGAAAAGCGGCACAGCCTTCAGCGGTCCCGGGTGGGCAGTCCGCTGCCGCCGATCGGAATGACGTCGCCGAGATAACGGCTGCGGACGCGGAAAAGACAGGCAAAAAAGTCTTTGTCCCGGGCAAAAAGTTCGCGGACGTCGCGCGAACGCTGACCGGAGAAAACGTGTCCGGTCGACACGCCGACCGCTTCGATCCCGACCTGTCCGGCGATATAAAGCGCGCGATACAGATGATACTCCTGCGTGACGACGATCATGCGTTCGACCGCAAAAACGTGTTTGGCGCGATAGATCGAATCATAGGTACAGAATCCCGCGTGGTCGAGAAAAACGTCCTCCTCGGGAACGCCCGCCTCACGGGCGTAGGCCAGCATGGCGTTGACCTCGTCGTAATCGACGCGGCCGTGATCGCCGCTCAGGAGCAATTTCGGCGCCGCGCCCGCCCGGTAAAGGCGTACGGCCGTTTCCATGCGGTCGCTCAGCATCAGGGAAAGGCGTTCGCCCTCGACGCGGCAGCCCAGCACCAAAATACAGTCGGCGCCGAACGAGCCGGCGCGGTCCGCGTCCGTGATGCGCCCGCGCGCAGACGCGACCACAGCGTGATCGACGCCGAAAACGGCGGTCGAAACGATCAGCGCCGCCAGCAGCAGGATGGAAACGATCGGCTTGAGCTTTTTCATAACTGTCTCACCATCAGACAGGCGCCGTCGGACAGCGCCGAAGCGGAAGAGGAGGTGAACTCGTTGCTCACCGTCAGCGTATCGGCCCGATCCAGCAGCGTGGGCGGAAGCGGATACAGCCAGCCGCCCGCGAGCGACAGCGTAACGGCGGCGTCCAGCGGGAAAAAGGAGACTTTCCGGCCCGGAACGCCGTCGGACAGCTCCAGCCGTCCGTCAAAAGCGCGGAGATACTCCGTTTGGCCGTATGCGTCGGCTTTCAGGCCGGCGCGGTGAGCCCGGAGCAGCAGACCGATATTGGCCAGGATCATATCCGTCCGGCCGCCGCAGGCGCCGACGAACGTCACGCCGTCGGCTCCCTGCCCGAGGCAGTAATCCAGCGCCAGGTGGCCGTCGGTGGCGTCCTTTTTCGGACGATAAAACAGGACCCGGCTGCCGAGACGGGCGCAGAGATCGGCCAGTTCATGGCCCTGCGACGAGTCCATGTCCCCGAGCATGACGTCGGGGATCATGCCGTTATTCAGAAAAATGCGCGCTCCGGCGTCGGCCGCCACCGTCAGATCCGCCGTCTCTTTCAAAGCGATCAGCCGGTCGCGGGACGGAGGCGCTCCGTTCAGCGCGATCAGACAGCGCATCGGGTTTCCCTCCTTACAAATTGAGCAGCAAAACGGCGCCGGCGCCGATCAGGTATCCGATCAACTGCAGGCGGCTGAGTTTTTCTCCGAAGAACAGCCGGCCCACGATCCCGGCGATGATGATGCTGCCGACGGAAATGACGGGATACAGGATCACGCCGTTCATCGTTTCGGTCAGGTACATAATCAGGGCGTTGGACAGAGAATTGGCCGTTCCGTTGAGCGCCATGAACGGCAGGCCGCGAAGCTGAAGTTTCCAGTCGTGCTCCTGTTTGGCAAACAGGAACAGGATCACGAACAGCACCAGCCCGATGAGCATGGCGTAAAAAGACATGCCGTAGCGCTCGCCGCCGCCGGTGAAACGGATAAAGAGTTTCTGGACCGCGGAGCAAAGGCCGTTGCATAAAAAACAGGCGATCGCAAAAAAGACCCATTTTTTCGTGATGCGGACGCCCTCCTCTTTCCCCTCCCGGGGTTTGAGGTTCATCAGCAGGATCGAAACGACGAGCAGGACGACGCCCACGCCCGTGACAAGGCGGAAAGGTTCTCCCAGGAATACCACGCCCACCAGCGCGGGGATCAGCAGGGAATAAGACAGCACCAGAGAAGTCAGCGCCAGCGATCCGTTGTTAATCATCAGGATCCCGAAGGTGATCGATCCGGCGAACGTCAGTCCGAACGCGATCATATACGGCACGGAGGACGCGCTGAGGGTCACGTCAAAGCCTCCGAGCAGAAGATAAAAGAGAGCGCAAACGATCGTAAAAACGATATTGAAGCCGAACACGCTGGTCGGAGCGCCGTGGGCCCGGGCGTTGTAGGTCTTTTTCATGATGTCCTGAAATACGACCATTCCCGTCGTCAGCGCCAGAAGAAGATATGGCATTTTGATAACGTCCTCCGCCTTTTGGAATAAAGCAAGCGCCTTTGCTGTTTACGAAGACAGTATAGCAAGGGCGCTTGATTTTAGCAAACTCTTTTTACTTGCAGACGTACCACATCTCGAGGTAATCGCGGACCATCTTTTTCATCCTGTCAAAGATGACGTCCTGACGGTAAACGGTCGTGAAATGCGTCAGCGCGGTCGCTTCGCCGGTAGCGCATTTTTCCGTCAGATAGCCGTCGGCCACGAGCTTCTCCACGGCCTTGGGACCGCCGACTTTGGAAGCGTGGCGCACCATGTCGTCCAGCAGGGCCGGCGAAGAATCGCGCTCGAGCGCCGTCCAGATGTTGACTTTGCATACGCCGTCGGCGTAAAGCGAGCGGACCGTGTCGTTGGGTACGGAGCTGGTCCCGTGCAGAACGATGTTGGCGCCGATGCGGGCTTTGATGGCGCGGGCGGCGTCGCCGTAATAATGAAGATCCTTTCCGCTGGCGCGATGCTCGGTGCCGAGATTGGCCACGATGAGATCCGCGCCGGTGCGGTTGAAATACTCCTCGGCTCTTTCCGGGGTCGTAATGGCGTTGTGCTGGGTCCCGGTGGCGTCGACGATCTCGTCGCAGGCGCCTTCGATCAGGATGTCGTTGTGACGGCGGCGAACGAACTCCGCGGTCTTGACGATATTCTGCTCGAGCGGCAGATTCGACGCGTCGTACATGATCGAAGCGTAATCGGTCAGATCGCCGTTGAGGAGCTCGAGATCCAGATCGTGCTGGATATGATCGAGGTGCAGCATAAGCTGAACGTTTTTATAATACTCGCCCAACTCCACGGCGTCGCGGGTGAAAAGCTTCAAACCCAGATCGGGGTCGCGGGTGGCCGTATAATTGGCGCACTGACTGCGATGAGTATAACGGGCGGTGATAGCCAGGATCACGGGCACGGTCTTGAGTCCGTGCTCAACGCGGAATTCCTCCGCCGCGGCCAAAATGGCCTCGCTGGTGGTCAGGTTTTCCGAGCAAAGGCAGGGGAGCACCCAGCCTTTTTCTCCGGCTTGCCGATAAATCTCTCTGGTTTGACTGGCGTCTCTGACAATCATGTTTTTTACCTCTCAATCTCTTTTACTGCGGGGTAGATCCGCTTGTATTTCTCATAAAGTTCCGCGTAACGGGGCGCGTCGGGGCCCGGCTCGAAGGTGCGGACAGGGCGTACGATACGGCCCGCGTCGGCCGTCGACGCCAGTTCGCCCGTAGCGATCCCGGCCAGCACGACGGAGCCGACGGTGCCGGCTTCGCTGACGTTGAGCGTACTGATCGGGATACCGAGGATGTCGCTTTTGAGCTGCAGCCAGTCGGCCGAACGGGAGCCGCCGCCGGTGGCGCACATAGAGCCGATCCGGATCCCCGACGCGGCCAGGCATTCAAAATTGACCTTGACCTCGTAGCTGATGCCCTCCATGATGGCTTTGTAAATATCGATGCGGTCCGTGCCCAGCGTCAGGCCGACGATCGCGCCTTTGGCGGCGCTGTCTCCGTAGGGCGTGGCGCTGCCGGCAAAATGCGGCAGGACGAACAGCCCCGTCGGACCGGGCCGGATACCGGCGTTGAGCATTTCATAAGCGCTCCGTCCTTCCGCGGCGGCCGCGGCGCGCACATCGCGGGCCAGCTCGTTGCGGAACCACTGAAGCAGCGCGCCTCCGCTGAGGATGAACGCGTACGTCACATACAGATCGTTGACAGCCGGGACCGCGCAGTATTCGCCGTCGAAGAACGCCTGCGCGGTGGGGACGCGGTCAAATACCGGCGTCACGCACTCGACCGTGCCGCTGCCGCAGACGGCGGTACCGGCCCTCATGCCGTCGGCGCCGATGACGGCGGCCACCTGATCGTGGCAGCCGATGACGACTTTGATCTCCGGGCGTCCGATCAAGGTGCCGACCGCGGTGCCGGCGTTGACCGACGAGGGAAGCTGATCGCGTCTCAGGCCCGCGTAATCCAGCAAGCGCCGCGACCAGTCGTGGGCTTTGACGTCGAGCAGCATCGTGCGGCTCGCCAGCGAATAATCTACCGCCGGTTCCTTCTCCCGCGTCAGCATATAAGCCACGTAGGCGTTGACCGGCAGGATCATGCGGATCCGGGCGAAGTTCTCCGGCTCATGCCGGCGCAGATAAAGCAGCTTCGGCAGCAGATACATCGGCGACGGCTTGTGGCCCGTTTCGTCGAACAGGGATCTTTCCCCGAACACGCGGCCCAGTTCGTCGGCTTCCTCCTGCCCGCGCGGGTCCGTATACAGCATCACGGGACGGATCACCCGATCATGCTCGTCCAGCAGGGCGCAGCTTTCTCCGAAAGACGTCACGCAAACGGCCGTGACCGGCTCGGTCGTCCGGGTCAGACATCCGTCGATGACGGCGCGAACGTTCTCCAGGATCACGCCCGCGTCGATCTCGTGCGCACCGAGACTGCGGTTGGCTTCGTATTCCCGGTAACAGACGGCCGCCTCCGTGCCGTCGAGACGCATCACCGTACATTTGCAGCCGCTCGTACCGATATCCACTCCGGCAAGTGCCATATCCATCTTCTCCTTTATATATTCTGTATTCAGTATTTTACAATACATTTCTAAAAAGCGCAACGTTTTTGTGCTTCGCGATCCGGAAAAAGAACCGGTCGCACCGGGTCAAACGAAGTGGAAAAAAGCAAAAAAACTACGCAAACACACATTGACTTTGCGTTTCGGCGTTGTTATAATATTTTTGTTACTGTTCCTAATAAAAACGCATCAACCCCACAGAAAAGGAAGAATGAGACCATGAGGAAAAGAATCTGTCTGCTGATCGTTGCGCTGACGCTGATCGGATGTCTGTTGGCGTCCTGTACTCCTCCCGCGACTCCGACGCCGACTCCGGTTCCGACGCCGGAGCCCACGCCGGAGCCCACGCCGGAACCCTCCTCTTATCTCGGAGAACTGACGCCGGCGGAAGAGCTGTCGGTTTTGCCCGGCGACAATCTGGGCAACTTCTTCGACGCCGAACCGATCTCTTACACGCAGAAGAGCAAAAAAACGGATTATATGTATATGTATTTCCGCGACGGGATCGACGGCGTTTCGGTACGCGCCTCCAGCCGGAACCTGATCGTGAAATCCGGGCGTTACGGCTTTGAGTATAACGCCCAGAAGAACGATTTCGTTTCTTTCGGGCTGTGCAACAACACGGCTTCTCAGGACGCGCTGGGCAGCGCGACGCGTGCCGCGGACGCTTTCCCGAGCGCTTCCATGTCGTTCGGTCTTTACAAAGACGGCGTCGAACACCAGGTCAATTACGGCGGAGGATTCAGGAATTTCAAGCTGATCCGGTCCGGCAGCACGCTTCAATCCTTCTATATCGGCAACATGTACTCTCTTTCGTTGGCCGGGCCGGATTTCCGTACCGAGATCAACGCCTCGCCCAACATGTTTTCCATCTGCTACGACATGTTCCTGCTCAAGTCGGATGAGCTGTCCGAGATCACGGGGCTGACCTTCCGACTTGATTTCGCCGTCAACGACAAAGAACTCACGGTTGCCAAATGGCTCAACGACGACCCGGCCAGCGGCGTCGTGACGCTGAGCAGCGCAGATCGGACCCGCAACGTGACGTTTGTTTCTCCGATCCGCGAAAAAGACGGCACCCGCGATAAACTGGAGCTGATTCAAGGCGAAGAAGGCGTCGTTCTGCGCGTCACCACCGACGGCACCGTCACGCTGAAGGGCTCAACCAAACGCCAGCAGCGCACCAACGCCGTCGGCCTCATCGTGCTGCCCGGCACGTCCGATCCGCGGGCGGCGGCTTATCTGATCGAGGATTCCCTGGCCGCCGATGATTTTCTGCGTTTCACAGGCATCGCGCCTTACACCAAAAAATGCACGGTTGAATTCGATTCCATGCGCGGGATCTACGCCGTAACGCTGCGTCCCGTCGGCTCGAGAGACGAAAACGTTCAGGAGCGCGTCAAACTGGAGCTGGCCAACAAATACGGCTACGATATCGACGCGCTGATCATGCTGACGCATAAACGCGGCGCTGCCGTAAGCGCCGTCGGCTCGGTCCCCATGATCCGCGAGCTCGACGGCACGCCCACCGGTCTCAGCGTCCAGATCAGCAAGAACTGGCACAGCCTGCCGGACGAAGTCTATCTCGACGGGCAATGGCAGGAATACTATGCCCTCCTGCATTTGCCCGCCCGCAAGGCCGTCAAATATGAATTTACCTGCGCGATGGAAAAATGGGGCCGCGCTTACAGCGTTTCTCACGCTCAGCTCTGTCTGATCGGCTGGTCGCCCAACGCGGCCCTGCTGTGGGAGCAGGCGGCTTTCGGCAACTATACGGAAAACATCTGCTACGCGCCCGGCGGCGACTGCATGGGACAGGACGTGCGCGGATTCTACTTCACCACCAAGGGGACGGCGCTCAACGGATTTGCCAACAACGTGGGCGGCACGGATTTCCTGATCTATTACGACGCAAACGGCCGGCGCGTACAGCTCAAAGAAATGTTGATCCGGTATCTGGATTACGGCCCGAACCTGACGCGCGTGACCTATGACGGCGTGACCGCCGATCGGGCGATCCGCTTCCACTTCGAGTCGTATCTGCTGCGCGGCGACGATTTCTGCCGCATCTGGCATAAATTCGACTATACCTTCCTGACCGACGTTTCCGACGCGAAGAACATCTCCCTCTACCAGTTCGGCGCCGAGTATTATAACGAAGGCTATCACGACACCTTCGCCTACGGTTCGGCCAGCGGCGGGCTGGTCAAGGAATTTACTCACGACGAGCTGCAAATGGGCGGCTCCAATACGGCGCTGAACTATATCCCCAACGGCAAATATCTGCCGCTGGAGGGCGAGGATCCGTGGCTTGCCTGGCTCGGCACGACGTCGACGCTGTCCGCGGACAGCGGATTCGGACACGCCAACAAGGGTCTGGTCGTCCGGGATTATCACGCCGTCATCGGCGGACAGGAAAGCGTGACGCCGTACCTGTCCATCCGTCCGTCCAACGGTCACCATACCGCCACTCCCTCCAACATCATGGAGATCAACGCCGGCACCAACGTCTTCAAAGCCGGCGACGAGATCCACGGCACGGTCGAGATCTTCGTCCTGCCGCAAAGCCGGCAGCAGTATATCGGCAAGAGCAGCGACTACTACGTCAATCTGCTGACGCAGTACGCCGGCAGCTGGCAGTTGGTCAACCGGTTCGCCGCAGACGGACATTCCGTTCCGGCCGACGTGACGGGCGCGACGGTCGCGGGCACCTATCCGACGGTGCTCCGTCTCGACGACGGCGCGCAGCGCGTCTCCTTCCGCCTGACCAACGGCGACGGTTACGTACCGGTGAAATTCACGAACGTTCCGACGCATACGGGATGGAAACTCAAGCTCGTCAACGCGGACGGCTCCATGACCGATATTGCCGACAGTCAGGCCGCCTACGGCAACGATTTCTGGCAGTGCCGCTACGACGCCGAAACCGACTCATACGAGTTGACCTACAACATCCCCATTTATGAAACGGGCGCTTCGTTCGTTCTGGAACACAACTGAACGCCCCCGTATTATCAAAAGGCCCGACATTTTTCGGGCCTTTTTCTTATGAGGGATGGTTTGACAAACTCTTCTGTTTGTTTTATACTGTTCTTTGTTATTCCACGCCCAATCCGGTATTTTCATAAAAAACGGTGAAAACAATGAAGCTATCCGTCCGACGGCTCACGACCGCCGCATGCATCGCGGCGCTCTATGCCGGACTCACGCTGCTGACGGCGCCCATTGCTTTCGGAGCCGTACAGCTCCGATTTGCCGAAGCGCTCTGCATCCTGCCGTATTTCACGCCGGCGGCGATCCCCGGCCTTTTCGTCGGTTGTCTGGTCGCCAATCTGGCCTCCCCGATGGGCGCGGCGGACCTGATCGTCGGTTCGCTGGCCACGCTGCTGGCCGCGGTCGTTTCCCGTTTTCTGCCGAAATACCTCGTTCCGCTGCCCGCCGTGATTTTCAACGCCATTCTGATCGGTCTGCTCCTCCACCTGACGGCGGGGCTGCCGCTGTGGGCGTCCATGGGACAGATCGCGCTCGAGCAAGGAATCGCCTGCTACGGTCTGGGCATTCCGCTGATGCTCCTGCTCGAGACACGCAAAGATAAGATCTTTCAATAATCCAACGAAGGAGATTTTTCATCATGAGCATTCGTATCGTTTGCGACAGCACCTTTGACCTTCCTGAAGAAGAGAGCCGTGCCCTTGGTATCGAAATCCTCCCGCTCTATATCCTGCTCGGCGACGAAACCTACATGGACGATCATAAG
>JAHAZM010000040.1 GCA_018385275.1 Eubacteriales bacterium
GTATTAATACTATTTAAATATAAAAACGGCTCGTTTTCCCTTGACACTATTCTTTTTCATGTTTATAATTATTTTATAAATAAAGATGGAGGTTCCGACATGAAAGCCTTTACCAAGAAAGAACTCGCCGCTCTGCTCGATCAGACGCTGCTGAAGGCGGACGTCACAAACGTCCGTTTCGAATCATTCTGCGCAACTGCCCGCGATTACGGATTTGCCAGCGTCGCCGTCAACGGCGCCAACGTCCCGACCGCCAAAAAACTGTTGGCCGGCAGCGGCGTGCTTGTCGACGCTGCGTGCGCGTTCCCTTTGGGACAAGTCTCTCTTGACGTAAAAAAATACGAGGCGGAAAGCCTGATCCGCAGCGGCGCCGACGAGGTCGACTACGTGCTCAATATCGGCCGCCTCAAAGACGGCGACTACGCGTATATCGAGAAAGAAATGCGTGAGATCACGGCGGTATGCCACGAGCACGGCGCGATCTGCAAAGTCATTTTTGAAAACTGCTATCTGACCGACGCGGAAAAGATCGCCGCCTCCAAAATCGCGGCGCAGGCGCGTCCTGATTTCATCAAGACTTCGACCGGCTTCGGCACCGGAGGCGCTACTCTGGCCGACGTCCGGCTCATGAAAGAAAACGCCGGCCCCGGCATCAAAGTCAAGGCCGCCGGCGGCATCCGCACTCTGACCGACACGCTGGCGTTCCTCGACGCCGGCGTCGAACGCATCGGCACCAGCTGCGGAGATAAAATCGTCGACGAACTGTGAAAAAAGGGGGATCCATATGACGCTGCAGGAAAAATATGAAGCCGCCCGCGCCGAAACGCTGGAGCAGCTTCGCTTCAAGGATTTCAGATCCGCTTTTATCGAACGTATCTATCTCATGAACGAGGCGTACGACCTATACCGGCTTCTGCCGCAGCCGCTGGCTTTCGGCTATGCGGTCTGGTATATGGCGGATCGCTCTTCTCTGCCCATCGAGCCCCACGATCTGATCCTCGGCCGGGTCGTCCAGCGCGTGCCGACGCCCGAAGAAGACGTCTTCATCGCCGCGGCGATCCAAAGAGAACAAAACGGCGAACGCCTGCTCAACGACGGCGGTCACTTTACCGTCGATCTTCACGCTCTGATCGAAAAAGGCTACTACGGTCTGCGCGAGGACGTTCGCGCCAAGATCGCCGAGCTTTCCGGCTCCGCTTCGGAAAAGCGCCTGACCTTCCTTCGCGGCATGGAACTGGTCTACACCGGATTCATGCGCTACGCCGAGCGCTATGCCGAGGAAGCGGAAAAACGGGGCATGACCGACGAAGCCGAAATCTGCCGCGCGCTGACCGTCGGCGCGCCCCGCACCTTCCGTCAGGGGCTTCAGTTGGCCTATTTCACGATCTATTGTTACTACGTTTTCTGTTCCGGATCGCTCAACTGTTATTCCTGCCTGAATATCGGCCGGCTCGACGACGAACTGCACGATCTGTTCGCGTCCGACAAGGCCGCCGGCACGCTCACTGACGAGCTGGCCAGGACCGCGATCCATGATTTCTACTGCAAATGCGCCGATTTCCTGGGCCGCGGCGAGCATCAGCTCGGCGGCACGCTCGAAAGCTGGATGCATAATCCGGTCTACGATTCTCCCACCTACGTCGGTCTCGGCGGCCGCTCCGCCCTGCGCGACACGCTGGAAAATCCGCTGACCGATCTGTTTCTGCAAGCCGTCGACCCCCGTTACGAGCAGCCGACGATCATTTTCCGCTACAACAGCGGCCTGCCCGAGAAGACGAAACGACTCTTCGCCGAAAAAGTCCGTGACGGCGCTTCTTTCCTCAACTACAGCGATCACGCCGTCATCCCCGCCATGCGCCGCATCGGCGTCGAGGAAAACGACGCGATCAATTACTCCGTCTACCCCTGCAACTGGCCCAATATCAGCTGCTGCGACGTTCCCGTAGCTCATATCCGGCACGTTCAGGGCCAATTCGTCACAGAACTGGTCTTTGACGAAAACGGCGTGCCGCGGCAAAACTTCCCCACCATGCAGAGCATCTGCGACGCCTTCGTAGAATCCTACCGCGCTGAAGCGCATAAGCTTTTCAACGACGTGCGCGCGGCGATCCCCTCTTTCCGCTCAGAGGACCCGCAATTCCTGCGCGCGACGGACTGTCTGTTCCATGACTGCATCCGGAAAGCCACCTGGCGGCGCGGCGCAGCCAAGTATTACACCGTGCTGGTCATGTTCCGCAGCATCGCCGGCGGTGTCGACTGCCTGGCCGCTTTAGAAAAAGTCGTTTATCAGGATAAACTCTGCACGCTGGCCGAACTGGGCCGGGCGATCGCAGCCAATTTCGAGGGCTACCCGGAATTACTGGCCGCGGTCCGGCGCGCGCCCAAATACGGCGACGATGATCCGGCGGCCAACCGGATCGGCCACGACGTCTACACCGCCGTGACCGACGCGGTCATAGCGGAAAGCTATAACGCCGACGGCGTTCAGGACGTGCATCCGCTGTTCCCCACCGCCACGGATATGTTCTATTTCGGCGATCAGTGCGGCGCCACGGCGGACGGACGGCTCCGGGGCGAGCCTTTTACGGAAAACATGTCTCCCGCCCCCGGTCACGCCCGTTCCGTCACCTCCGTGCTCAATTCCGCGCTTTCACTCCCACGCGCGACTTTCCACTCTGGCGGCTTCAATCTTCGCCTGCCCAAGTCTCTCGTCGCCGGGGAAGAAGGTCTGTCGCGTCTGATGCTGCTCATCGACTCGTACTTTACCAAAGGCGGCACGCAGCAGCAATGGAGTTTCACCGACGTGGAAGAGCTGAAAAAAGCACAACTCCGTCCGGACGAATACCGCGACCTGATGGTCCGCATCACCGGCTACAGCGCCGTTTTCGTCGATATGAGCAAACTCGGTCAGGATCAGATCATCCGCCGCGACGATCTGTCCTGACGGCACAACTTTTTGTCTTTTTTGGGGAGGTCACTATGAAAAAGCTTTTTGCTCTGACAGTATCTCTGCTGCTGGTCGGAGGAGTGCTGGTAGCCTGTACGCCCGCCGTTACGACTCCCCCGCCTACGGAGGCTCCGACGCCTACGGAAGCCCCGACGCCTACGGAAGCCCCGACGCCCACACCCTACATCGAGGTCGATCCCTACGCCCCGTCGGTGAGCGTCCCCGACGTCGTGAGCGCCTACGTTCCGGGTGAAAACGCCGCGCAGTACTACGTCGACGCGGCAAACGGCTCGGACGAAGGCGACGGCTCCGCCGCGTCTCCGTGGCGCACGCTTGAGCACGCCCGCGACACGGTGCGCGCCCTCATCCCGTCGATGAACGGCGACGTTGTCCTCAATCTCAGCGGCGAATTCGTGCTTGACGACACCTTCGTCCTCACTCAGGCCGACGGCGGCGCCAACGGTTTCGACGTCGTCTACCGCTCCGCCGACGGACAGCAGGCGATCGTTTCCGGCGGCACGCGCGTCACGGATTGGTCCCTGCACGACGCGGAGAAGAACATCTGGGTCGCTTCCGTTCCGGAAGACGCCGACACGCGCAATTTCTTCGTCAACGGTGTGCGCGCTAACCGCGCCTCTACCCCCGACGCCACGCGCATATGGGAATCCAGAGTGGGTCGTCTGACCACCAAAGCGCACAACATTCTGTCCGGCTATACGCGCTACGGCGAATTCTACTTCTCCACCACAGACACCTCGTTCCTGTCGTACGCGCATCCGGAGGATCTGGAGCTGGTTTTCGCCTGGTACTGGTTCAATCCCCACATCCCGGTGGCGGCTGTCAAGGCTCTCGGCGACGACTGTGTGACTTTTGAGATCCCGGCACTGGCAGACTCGATCCTGATCGGAAAACGCGACCACGCCTACGGAAAAATCTATAATATGTATGAGTCCCTTCTCCGCATCGAGAACGCCTACGAGCTGCTGGACACGCCCGGAGAATTCTATCTGGACATCCACAGCGACAAGTTGTACTATATCCCCCGCGACGGTGAAGACATGGCTACCGCCGACACAGTGCTGGGCCGCCTCGAGCATCTGGTCTCGGCCCCTGGCTCGTACCGTGAGATCATCAGCCACATCCGCTTCGACGGGTTGACCTTCGCTTATGCCGAATGGAACCCCGTGGACAAACAAGCCGGTTATATCGACATCCAGGCCGGGTTCTACAAAGGCGACGGCATCGCGCAGGATACCGCGATCGGCGTCCGTCCCTCCGCCGCCCTCACCTTTACGTTCGCGCATAACTGGATGATTACGAACTGCACGGTCTGCCACGTCGGGAACGTCGGGATCGATTTCGGCTCCTCGACGCAGAACGTCACGATCGCCGGCTGTCACGTCTGGGACTGCGCCGCGGGCGGCATCTACCTCGGCGGTCACAGCGACGCCGTGGATTACCGTCCCAGCAAATACACCATCGACACCGTCCGCAGTACGGACAACGCCGTCATCGACAATTACATCCACGATATCGGCGCGCTGTTTTACGACAGCTGCGGCATCGTCCGCGGTTACACTTACAATACGCTCATCGCGTATAATTCCATTATGAACGTCTCATACGACGCCATCAGTGCCGGCTGGGGCTGGGGCCACGGCGGTCTGGATATGAACGCCACGACCGATCAGTTCAAATACGGCGTTTTCACCGGCAACGCGATCGTGTGCAACTATATTTTCAACGCTCCGTCCATC
>JAHAZM010000041.1 GCA_018385275.1 Eubacteriales bacterium
TCCTGAAAACCCGATTGACATCTGTCTGCCTGCATGCTAAACTGAAGGCGAATTTCGATTTTTCGGAGGTCTGATTCATGGAACTTCAACCGATCCTTGATCTGGAAAAAGAGCGGGGCGGCGCCGACGCGGGGCGCGCTCCGGCGTATACGATCCCGGCCGAGGCTTTTGCCGAAAACGTCTGCGCTTCAGACCTTCTGGAGGCGGCGTTCGCCGCGCATCCGTGGGTGGAGATCCCGCGCCTGAGTTTTCCCGTTTTGCTGAACCGCCCCATCGTACTGAAGAGCGGCGCGCGCCTTACCGTTCACCCCGAAACCGTTTTGCATATGCAGCCCGGCTGCGGCGGCTGCATGCTGCGCAACGCCGACGTCTTCGACGGCCGCCGGCGCCACTATCCGGAGGAAAAGAACGATCACGACATGCTGGTAGAAGGTGGTATATGGGAGTACGCCCGCTCCGGTGTCAGTCCGTTCGATCTCAGCCCTGAAATGCGCGTTTTCGGCCAAAGCCGGGAAACGTTCGTCGACGGGGAAGGTCGCAGGACCAATCTGGCCGGCAGCGAGGGCGAGGGCGGCGCTTTCTTAGGCGTGTTTCTGTTCTCCAATGCGAGCCGTTTTACGGTCCGCCGTCTCGTGATCCGGGACTGCGACTTTTACGGCATTCTGATCGCCGGCTGCGATCATTTCGTCATCGAGGATATTGATTTCGACCACAACCGCATGGACGGCGTCAACGTCAACGGCCCGTCCGGCTGGGGCCTTATTCAGCGGATGAAAGGCAAAACAGGCGACGACTTTGTCGCGCTCAACGCCTGGGACTGGGATCAGTCCGCGATCTCTTACGGCGAGATCCATCACATACTCATCCAGGACGTCAACTGCTCCGGCGACGAGATCCGGCTTCTGCCCGGCCGCAAAACCTATGCCGACGGCCGTCAGACGGAGTGCCCCATCTACGATTGTCTCTACCGCCGCGTGCACAACGCCTATTGCGTCAAACTCTATCAGCAGCCCAACTGCGCCAACGAGATTGTGGGCAAGCTGGACAAGTCGGATATTCCCGGCGAGATCCGCGACGTGGTTTTTCAGGACGTGGAGTTGGACGCGCTGACCTCCACGGGCTTGGGAGAGGTCGCCGTCACCGCCTTGTTCGACGTTTGCGCCGATTGTCGGCATCTCGTTTTTGACAATATCCGTATCGGCGTCGGCGAGGAAGAATTCCGCGCCGCCGGCATGCGTCTCGTTGAAGTGGGCGCCAAATCCTCCACCTGGAAACGCGGCTATACGGACCCGGAAAAATGGGTAGAGCTGTTCGACACGGAACTGGTCTGCACTGCCGACGACCTGGTTTTCCGCCATATCACCTTTGCCGGCAAAGAATGCCGCGACCCGGCTGCTCTGGTAGGCGCGCGCGTGCTGACGCCCAACCCCGATTATCCGCGCACGACCCAGCGCGGCGGCCACGGAAAAGGCATCCTCGGCCGCGTCACGATCGAATAGAACGAAAAAACAGACCGATCGCTCGGTCTGTTTTTTGCTTTCATACGGTTGCTGCCCGAGAAAAATCCCCGGAAACCATCGTTTCCGGGGATTTCGGTATACGAGAGAAATACTCAGCGCTTGCTGAACTGGCTCGCGCGGCGGGCGGCCTTGAGGCCGTACTTCTTTCTTTCCTTCATTCTCGGGTCGCGGGTCAGGAAACCGGCGGCCTTCAGAGCGGGACGCAGGGTCTCGTCCATGCGAACGAGCGCGCGGGAAATACCGTGACGGATCGCGCCGGCCTGACCGGTGAAACCGCCGCCGTTGACGGTGACGTTCACGTCGATCTTGCCTTCGTTGCCGGTCAGCACGAGGGGCTGACGAACGATCATTTTCAGCGTTTCAAGGCCGAAATAATCATCGATATCTCTTTTGTTAACGGTGACTTTGCCGGTTCCGGCGCAGACTCTGACGCGCGCGATGGCGCTCTTTCTTCTGCCGGTACCCCAGATAACGGAATTCTTACTCATAGCTCAGTCTCCTTTCAAATCTCGAGCGTTTCGGGCTTCTGAGCTTCATGATGATGCTCGGTGCCCGCGTAAACGCGGAGCTTCTTGGCCATGCTTCTGCCAAGCACGTTGTGCGGGAGCATACCCTTGATGGCGTTGAAAACCATCTCTTCGGGCTTGTTGGCCAGCATATCGCGCGCGGAGACGCTCTTGATGCCGTTGATATAGCCGGAGTGACGATAGTAGAATTTCTTGTCGAGCTTCTTACCCGTCAGGATGACCTTGTCGGCGTTGAGGACGATGACGTGATCGCCGGTGTCGACATGGGGCGTATAGATCGGTTTATTTTTACCGCGCAGAATGGAAGCGACACGGGACGCGACTCGTCCGAGAGGCTTGCCGGCGGCGTCAACGATGTACCATTTTCTCTCAATGGTCTCGGGTTTCGCCATGAAAGTCTTCATTGCTTTTCCTCCAGAATTTTGGGTTTTACTGACGGTCGGAGCCGCTCCGGGGCTAACGGACCAAATCCGACGCGACAATAAGTGTACAACATTTGCGCCGTCGTGTCAACTGCTTTTTCTTTTTATTTTATTATAGAGTATCGATGCGCAGATAGTCGATGCGTTCTCCGTTGAAAACATAGGGCGTATATCCCGCTTCCACGATCTCGGGACGCCCGTCGAGACCCATGGTCAGGCGATTGCGGCGGAAATTCTTGAGTACCAGCGTCGGGAAAGTGTCGGCCTTGGCGTCGAGGCTTTTGTCGCGCCGGAAGTTTTCGATGACGAAATCCTGCATGGATTTTTCAATGTCGATCAGGCCGGAGACGTAGTTCATCATATAGTCGCGCGGAGCCGTACCGTAATACAACGTCTGATGGATGTTCCAGTCGGTCAGGCGGACGTTCTTCACGACGCCTTTTCCGTAGAATTCCTCCGGCGGGAACTGTTCGTACCGGTCGCGGATATAGGGGCTGATCTCCATCTGCACGCCGATATAATGGCAGCCGCCGCGCACGTCGTGCACGTGCACGTTTTCAATGGTATGCTTGTTGGGAGAGAGCCGCAGAAAAGAGAAGGTGTTCTGCGCTTCCACGTCGCAGATCTCGATATTGCGGATGTCCCCGGCGCGCTGGCCCCAGATCGGGTCGTCGGGACTCATATTGAGCGGATCCAGGTCCGTAATCAGCGCGATCAGATCGTCGTTGGCGCTGGAAACGCCCACGGCGCGGATATGCCGGATCAGACCGTTTTCACAGCCGCCGCCGAGATGGATCCCGTCCTGAGTCCATTTGATGAAATGATCGTCGAAGGTAATATTCTCCACGACGAAATCCCGCACGTAGCTCAGACGCACGTGGAACGCTTCGCTGTCGCGGATAACCATGTTCGACAGGCGCAGCCCTTTGACGTCGGTGAAACTGATGAGGATCCCGCGGTAAGGATTATCCCCTTCCGTACTGCGGCAGTTGTTCGGCCCGTTGCCGTTCCAATGCCCGCCGTAGACGGTGATATCCTCCGCCCCTTGGTCCGCCGTCAGGAGATACGAGTCTCCGTCGCGCCCCGCGCCGTCGGCCAGGATGAAATACGCCTCCGGATGGCAGCGCAGATAGGTGTGACTGTGCAGCTTCAGCGTGCCGTCGATGCGGTATTTGCCCGCGGGGACGTAGAGCTCCCGCTCGCCGGAGTCCAGAGCAGCCTGCAAAGCCGCCGCGTCGTTGTGAGCCGAGTCGCCGATGGCGCCGAAATCCTTGATCGATCTGTACATGGTTGGTATTCTCCTTTGACATATTTTGATCGTATTATATTCTCCGGGAAAAGGTCTGTCAATGTGTAAAAAGGATAGACAAAATGTTTTCTTCGGGCGTATAATAAGATCAATAAAACATAAGAGAGGTAACGGCTATGATCTATACGATCGCAAATAAGTTTATTACCGTACAGGCCAGCGATATGGGCGGCGAACTGCAGAGCATCCGCTCCGCGGAAGGGATTGAGTACCTCTGGCAGGGCGACAAGACCTACTGGGGCGGCAGAGCCTATAATCTGTTTCCCATCGTCGGCCGTCTGACCGAGGGAAAATACACCTGGCAGGGCAAGACCTATGAGATGAATCTGCACGGCTTCGTGCGCAAAACGGCGCTTACGCTCGTCGAGCAGAAGAGCGACAAGCTGGTTTTCCATCTGGCGGCCAATGACGCGACGCGCGCCATGTATCCGTTCGACTTCGATTATACGCTGACCTATACGCTGAAAGGCGCGTCCGTCTCCACGACGGTCACGGTGCGCAATCCCGGCGCGGAGAAACTGCCCTTTGCCGTGGGCGGCCATCCCGGTTTCAACGTGCCGATCAACGGTGAGGGCGCCTTCGAGGACTATTATCTCGAGTTCGACTGCGAGCGTCAGCCCCGCGCCATTCAGACCAGTCCCACCTGCTATATCCTGCATGAAACCAGGGAGTATCCGCTTGAGGAGGGCAGACGGATCCGCTTGCGTCACGACCTGTTTGACAACGACGCCATCATGCTTGAGAACGTTTGTACCGCCGTCACGATCCGGTCCGACAAAACCGCGCACGCGCTGCGCGTCGAGTATCCGGATATGAAATACCTCGGCCTGTGGCATAAGCCCCTGTCCGACGCGCCCTACGTCTGCATCGAGCCGTGGACGAGCCTGCCCGCTTACGACGGCGAGGTCGACGACCTGGCGACCAAACGCGACATGATGAAGCTCGCGCCCGGCGGCAGCTATACCAATACCTTTACTATCAGCGTAAAATAAAGCGAAGAGGCGGCCCGGGCCGCCTCTTTTCGGAGTGCTTATGAAATATGATCGACACGGCGGAGATCTCCGCTCGTGAGAACGGTGCTTTTTACCGGCGCCACCGGCAGTATCGGCGGCGCGGCCGCCCGGCAATGTCTGGCCGGAGGCGATCAACTGATCTGCGTCGCACGCGACCCGGCCAAAGCGCAGTCTCTGGCCAAAGCCGGCGCAGAGATCCATATCGCGGACCTGGCTGATCCGAAAGCCCTGCGGGCTCTGACGGAGAGTCTGGCGTCTGATCCGCCGGACGCGGCGGTGCTGGCCGCGGGGACGTATTTCCTGCGGGAGCGCCGCGTCGTCCGCTATGAAGGCGCCGAGACGGAGAAAGAGATCCATCTGGCGGTCAACGCCGTCGCCCCGCTGAGATTGGCGGAGGCGTTGGCGCGCAGCGGCGTCGCGCGTATTGTCTTCGTCAGCTCGATCGCGGCGCGGTGGGTCCGCTGCCGCGGTACGGACGTCGCTTCTTTGGGGAAAACCAAGCGCTACGCCATGACCAAACGGGCGCTGGAGGCCGGAATGCAGGAGCTCGCGCGCCGTTATCCGGCGACGGTCTTCGTCCGCGTCCATCCGGGCGTCAGCGCGACGGGCCTCTTTACCCAGCCCGGCTCCGCGTTTCCTCGCTTTCTTCTGCCGGCTATGCGATGCCTCTTTCCGTCGCCCGCGCACGCTGCGCGCGGGATCGCCCTGGCACTGACGGCCGACGAAACGGTCCGCGCCGTGCATCCCCGCTTTTTCATCGGCGGAAAGCCCGTTCCCTGCCGCTGCGTCGACTCGTCCGACGCGCTTCCGCTGGTATCCGACGTTCTCGGACCGGCCCCGGAAACCTGAGCTCGCTTTGTCTTTTCCGCATCAAAAAACGCCCGCGTCAGCGGGCGTTTTTGACGAAGCGGATCAGGCCTCGCCGTCTTTTTTCAATACGTACAGGAAACCGATGCAGTCCGGTCCGCAATGGCTGGCGATGGTCGCGCCCGCCACGGTGGGCAGCACGCGTTCAAACACGCCCAGATCGCGCACCATCTGCGCCGCGCTGTCAAGAACCTCGCCCTCGCTGGAGCAGGTGGTGAAGATCAGTTTTTTGTCGATCCGGTCGAGGATGGAAAGCACGTTGTCCTCAAAATAATTTTTCAGGCATTTTTGCTTGTAGTTGCCGCGGTACTTTTTCCCGGGAACGAGGAGACCGTCTTTCATATACAGGTGCGGATGCAGGCTCAGGATGTTGGCCGCGTAATACACAAATCCCGTACAGCGTCCGCCCATATGCATGAATTCGAGCGTGTCGAGAATGAACGACGTGCTGATGCGGCGCTTGTATTCGTTGACGTCGGCTTCAATTTCGTCCAGCGTCGCGCCCGCGTCGATGAGCTCGCGGATGCGGTAGAGCACGTGCGCCACGCCCGTGGAAAGATGCTCCGAGTCGATGAGGCGGATGCGCTTCGGATCATAGCCGGCGGCGGCCAGTTCTTCGCGCGCGGCCACGGCGTTGCTGAAAGTCGTGGAGAGCTTGGAGGAAATGCCCGTCGAGATGATGTCGTCGCCCTCGTCGAGGATGCGGCGGAAAAAGTTCATGTAGTCATTGACGGTGGCGGCGGAGGTCTTCGGCAGCGTTCCCGTGCGGCGCGTGTAGTCGAACAGCATCGCGCTGTCGACGTTCTTATGATCGTCCATG
>JAHAZM010000042.1 GCA_018385275.1 Eubacteriales bacterium
CCGTCGGCGCCTCGGTCGCGGGAGCCGGCGTGGCCGTCGGTTCGGCTGTCGGCGTCGGCTCGTCGAGATCGACGTTGCACAGTTCGACCGTGCCGAACCAGAATTCATCGCTCATGAAAGTCCCTTCGTCGGCCGCCAGCATGAAGAACGGCATATGTTGGAACCGGTACTCCGGCCAGTGGACGGCGCTGCCGTCGGTCTCCAGTGTGCCGCCGGACAGATCGACGTAGTTCTCCTCGTCCATGATGCAGAGGACGTAACCGTCGAATCCGGAGGGCAGATAGACCTCATACGGATTGAGATACTCGGTATCGTCCCAAAGGATCTCGCCGTCCTTGGATTGGAGCAGCATGTTGTTGAATCCCGTCGTGCAGGCGGCGAGGCTTTGCGTGTTGACGAAGTCAAAACGCGGGCAGAATCCCAAGCCGTTTTCTCCGTTCTTGACGCGGAAGCGGATGCAGTTGTAATTGCCGTATTCCGCTCCGAAGAGCTTGCTGCCTTCAGCCGGATAAACGACGTGGATGTACTGACGGGACAAACTGGCTCCTTCCAGCGTGAACTTGATGAAGACTTCGTCGTCTTCAACAACCGCCTCACAGGTGGTGGCGCTGGACTCAAAGCCGTGGAAATATCCCTGCGTTTCGCCTTGGCTCTGATCCTTCGGCGCGACGGTGCGGCTCGCCCAGCTTACAACCGTCTTATACACGGTCAGCTCTTCGGCCGCGGCGCCGAGCGTGAAAACAGAGAACGCCAGAGCCAAAGCCAGCATGATGCAAACGATCCTTTTCGACATAATAAATAACCTCCTGTTTTTTGCTGTTTATCATAAAAGGGAAAGCAATCGTACTTTTATGAAAAAACCGTTTTCAAATATACGGTTTTGCGGACCGTTCGAAGAGAAACGGAAGACTCTCTTCGTCGTGATAAACAGGCTTACCTTTTATTTTATCATAAATCCCCGAAATGTCAACCCCTGAATATTGCAAAAATATTACGCTCGAATTGCAAATGTATTACAAAACTCGCTTTGTCTCCACGCCGACCGGGCGACGCTCTCGTCGGGTCAATGATAGCATGATCGAAGGACAGGATCAACAGGGAAACAAAGGCAGTTTTTTAAACAGCAAAAAAGCCGCCGCAGTTCAGGCTGCGGCGGCTTCTTCCTTTGTTTTACGCTTTCTTCTTTTTACCGAGGAGAACGGCGGCGACAACGGCGGCGACAACTACGACGCCGATGACGATGTACAGCCAGGTCAGATTAGAACCCTGCGCGGTCGGAGCCGGGGTAGCCGTGGGCGCTTCCGTCGGCGCGTCGGTCGCGGGAGCCGGGGTGGCCGTGGGCGCTTCCGTCGGTGCGTCAGTCGCGGGAGCCGGCGTGGCCGTCGGCGCCTCGGTCGCGGGAGCCGGCGTGGCCGTCGGTTCGGGCGTGGCGGTGGGAGTCGGATTGTCTTCGTCGTTGAAGACGCAGGCTTCTACGTTGCCGAAATAGAACACGTCGTCGTTGAATTCGCCTTCGTCGGCGGCGATGATGTAGAACGGCATATGATAGAAGGTATAGCGGGTGTCGGCCCAGTTGGCCATTTCGCACCCGATCAGGTTTTCGTCGTCCAGAATGCACAGCACGTAGCCGTCGAATTCACCGGGGAGATAGATCTGATAGGAATTGAGATACTCCGTATCGTCCCACAGGATCTCACCGTCTTTGCTCTGCAGCAGCATGTTGTTGAACAGCGCGCTGAAAGCTACCTGATTCTTGTCGTTGACGAAGTCGAAGCGCGGGCAGAAGCCCAGACCGTTTTCCCCGACCTTCACGCGGAAACGGATGCAGTTGTAGTTGGCCAGATCTTTTTGCAGCATTTGATGACTTTCCGCCGGATATACCGCGTGGATATACTGACTGGAGGGGTCGCCCAGTCCTTTGCTGGAGGTGAAAGTAAACTTGACGAACGTCTCGTCGTCTTCGACCGTGACCTCGGCCGTCGTCTTCAGGCCCGCTTCAAAGCCGTGGAAGAAGCCGTCCGGCGCAGAGGTGTCCTTCGGGTCGTTGGTATGCCCGGTCCAATCCTGCACGGTTTTATAGACGGTCAGCTCTTCGGCCGCGGCGCCGAGTGCGAAAACGGACGCCGCCAGGGCCAACGCCAGTATAATAGAAAAAATCTTTTTCATTATCAGAACCTCCCTTTGGTTTCTGATTTTATTCTATCATACTCCGCGAAACGCAAAACCGAGCGGATTTTTCAAAACTATTAACATATATTAAATTTATATAAAGTTCCGGAGCGACAAAAAAACCGCCCGAAGGCGGTCGGATCACAGGTTTTGCTTGAGAAATTCGGCCAGACTGTTCAGCGCGCGGACCTCGTCGCTGCCCGAGGAAATCACGGATACGGTCTCTCCGTCGGCCAGTTCCATTGACAGCAGCCCCGTGATGGAGCGGGCGCTGACCCAGCGGCGCCCCCTGCGGATATAGAGGAGGGAGGAAAAATTCTCCGCGACCCGGTTGATGAGCGCCGCCTCGGTCGGGCTCAGATAATCGGATGAGGTTTTGAGTGTGATGACGCGTTCTACCAAAGTCTTTCAATCTCCTTCCTCGGTAACGGAATCGGCGATGGCGATCAGACGGCGCAGACGGTGGTTCATGCCGGATTTGGTTACGCCGTCGCCGCAATAGAGACACAATTCGTCGAGCGAGGCGTCCCGGTATTCCATCCGTACCTCCGCGGCCCGGCGCAGGGACTCGTTGAGCTCCGGCAGCACGCGGCAGCGCTCGAGTTTTTCAATGGCCGCGCACTGCCGGGCGGAGGCGTTGACCGTGCGCATGGTGTTGGCCGTGTCGCAATTGACGGCGCGGTTGGCGTTGTTGGTCAGCTCCCGGATAAACTTCTGATTTTCGATGTCCAGTACGCCGCTGCCCGCGCCCGCGGCGGAAAGCAGCCTTTCGATACCGGCGCTGTCCTTGATGTAGACGACGTAGTGGCTGCGCCGCTTGGTGACGGAGGAGGGGATGCTTTCTTCGGCGAGAAAATCCGTCATCCGCCGCGCGAATTCTTCCTGATGAAAGACCAGATCGGTCTGATAGCCCTTGCGGATATCGCTGACGCTGCCGCATCCGAGAAACACGCCGCGTAAGAAACTCTTGCGGCAGCAGGGCTTCCGGAGCAGCTTGCCCGGGAACGAAAAATCGAACCCGTAGCCGTCTTCGCGGCAGACGAGGACGCCGACGGCGGAAAGCAGCGCGCCGGCTTCTTCGCACGGCAGGACGCTGGTATACAGCACGCGGTGCCGCTTCTGCTCGTGCATCGTCGTGCGGATCGGCAGTTTATCGTTGAATTTGCGCAGCAGGCGCTGGATATGACGGATGACCGCTTCGTTTTCATTGACGAACGTCACGCCGAAAAGCCGTCGCCCGCCCAGGTCGATACTGCCGGCGGAATGGATCAGCGCGGCCAGTTCGGCCAGGATACAGCAGCGGCGGTTGAGTTTCGTTTCGGTCGCTTCGGTTTTGAGATCGGAAGAGTAGGACATTATTTCTCCGCTTTATTCAATGCGTTCTGTTCTTCTTCGGCCAGATCCCGGTGCTGGATGCGGACGTTGGCGGCTTCGGCGAGCTGTTCGCCGAGCAGCTCCGCGATGAGCACGCTGCGGTGCATCCCGCCCGTGCAGCCGATGGCGACGTTAAGGTTGTTTTTGGTTTCGCGCGCGTAAAGCGGCAGGATAAACCGGAGCAGCTCGGCCGTTTTCCGCACGAATTCCCCGGTCTCGGGATAGGAAAGCAGATATTGTCTCGTCTCCGGCGTTTTCCCGTTTTTTGTCCTCAGCTCGGGCACGTAATACGGATTGGGCAGGAACCGCACGTCGAAGACCATGTCCGCGTCGGTCGGCACGCCGCGCTTGAAGCCGAAAGAGCACAGCCGCAGGTAGATCCGGTCGGGCGAATCCTCTCCCTGCAGAAAACGATGGATTTCTTCGCGCAGACCGTTGCCGGACAGGCCGGACGTGTCGATGACGATATCGGCTTTTTCTTTCAGCGGGAGCAGCATGCTTTTTTCCCGGAGGATGCTTTCCGTCAGAGAAAGTCCGCCCTCCAGCGGATGCGTGTGCCGCGTTTCTTTATAACGTTTGATGAGCACGTCGGGAGATGCGTCCATAAACAGGATATGCCGCTTGATGCCTTTGGCGGTCAGAGAATCGAGCGCTTCGTAGATGCCGTCGAAAAAAGTCCCGCCGCGGATATCCATGACGACGGCTACGTTGTGCAGCTTGTCGCGCGAATTCATACACGCGTCGGCCAGGTTCCCCAACAGCATCGGCGGCAGATTGTCGACGCAGAAATACCCCATATCCTCCAGAAACTTGAGCGCGAGCGATTTTCCGCTGCCGGATAACCCCGTAATAATGACGAAATTCACGGTCGATTCCTCCGTTCTGCTTGTCCTGCATAGTCAGTATACAACGGAAGAGAGTTTTTTTCAAGAAAAGATTTCGCGGGGGCTGACTCCGTGCTCTTTCAGGATCCGCTCGGCCGTTCCCAATCCGCCGTCATAGAGCGGGGACGCGTCGGTTGACGGACTCATCAGCCCGATACCGGTCAGCTTTTTCTGGGTCTCCCGGTCGGTCAGATACGCGATAAAACCTGCGGCGCGTTCGTCTCCGCCGAATCGGTAGAGATATTGGATCAGATCCGTCAGAAGCCGCCCGCTTTCGTCGACCAGCGGTACGGCGGAAAAGGCGATTTCCCGGCTGCGCAGGCGAAACCAGTCGCGCTGCGTCCCCAGCAGGGCCGCCGCGCCGTCGGCGGCGAACAGCGCATACGCGTCCTGACTGCGCGCGCGCACGCTTATCCGCTCGTTTTCAGGCAGCAGACGCTGCGCCGTGACCAGCGCGGGGATCGTTTTTTTGCCCCGCTTGACGGGGAGCGAGGGCAGCAGTTCGGCGATCTGCCGGAGGGTCACAGGCTCTTCCGCTTCCTCCCGCCGGTACAGAAAATACGCCCCCACGGCGTACGGCGCGGCCCGCACGTCCTGCGCCGCGCCCGCGGCGTTTCCGTCCTCCGACGGGATCAGCTCCGCCGCTTCGCTTTTCGTCAGAAACCCCGGTCCCGCGCTGAGGAGCGTCGGCCGCTCTCCTGCGTTGAGCCGGGCGCGCGCCGTGTCCGGATCGAGAACGCTGACCAGCAGATAAACGCCGCGATTCTTTTTTTCATATTCCGCGGCCCGGGCTTTCAGCCATCCGCCGCGGCTGTTGACGCCGCCTTCAAACGTATCCACGTGCCAGACGGTGATGAAAACCGGCTCGTACCGACGCAGATAATAGGCCGCCGTCAGATCGGCGCTCCGACCCGGCAGCAGCGTCACGGCCAGATACAGACATCCCGCAATGAGCAGACAACAGAGGATCCTGCGCAAAAAAACCGCCTCCCGATACAGTGTATCGGAAAGCGGCTCCGTTTTATGCCTCCTCTTCGGCGGCCGTCCATTTTTCGTAAAGGTCCGCCAGATGCGCTTTCAGCGCCTCATATCGCTTGTTGGCCTCCCGGATCGCTCCGATGTCGCCGCCGGCCAGATCGCAAAGCTCCGTTTCGCACCGAAGGATCGCTTCCTCCGTTTCGCCGATTTCCAGCTCCAGTTGCCTTACGGCGTTCAGGCGTGCGCGGCGTTCCCGTTTTTTCTCTTCCTCGGCGCGGCGCGCCTTGGCCGCGGCGGTGCGATTGACCGGCGCGGCCGGCGTTTTTCCGGCGGCGATCGCCGCTTCTCTTTCCCGGAAAGCCGCCAGATCGTCGTAATTGCCTTCGAAGGACGCGATTTTTCCGCCCTCCAGCAGATAGAGCTTGCGCGCGATCTTATTGATGAAATAAATGTCGTGCGACACGGCCAGGATCACGCCGCCGAACGAGAGCAGCGCCTCCTCCAGCGCTTCGCGCGTCATCAGATCGAGGTGGTTGGTCGGTTCGTCCAGCAGCAGCAGATTGACCGGCTTGAGAGACAGCCTGGCCAGTTCCAGCCGGGCGCGTTCGCCGCCGCTGAGCGCCTTGAGCGGCTTGAATACGTCGTCGCCGGTAAAGCAGAAAGCCGCCAGCACCTGCCGCAATTGCCCCGGATCCGTTTTGGGATAACTGTCGAACAGGCTGTCGAGCACCGTCTGCGTCGAATCGGTGGCCAGCCGCTGCTGCTCCAGATAGCCGATCCGCATTTTGTTTCCCACGCGGATCGTTCCGCTCTCGGGCGCGAGTTCTCCTGTGATGAGTCGGAAAAGCGTCGTTTTTCCCGTGCCGTTGTCGCCCAGGATCACCGCCCGTTCACGCTTGCCCATGCGCAGGGACGCGCCGGTCAGCAGGGGGGCGTCGTAACCGAACGCCAGCGAATCGATCTCCAGCGGCACGTCGTTGGGTTCGGCCGCTTCGGTGAACCGGATCCGGCTCACGGCCGTGTCGTCCTCGGGTTTCCGGACGCGCTCCAGTTTTTCGAGCATATGAGCCCGGCTGTCGGCGGCGCGCACGCTTTTTTCCCGGTTGAAAGCCCGGTACGTCCGGATGATCTCCTGCTGTTTTTCGATATACTTCTGCTGCTTTTCCCACTCGCGCTGCGCCGTCAGCATCCGCTCGGCGCGCTGCGTCAGAAAAGCCGAGTAATTCCCGTTGTAGCAATACAGACGCGAGTTCAGGATCTCGCAGATCCGGTCGCAGAGCGTATCGAGCATATAGCGGTCGTGCGTGATGAGCAGGAGCGTTCCGTGATAATTCTTGAGATGCGCGGTCAGCCAGCGGCAGCCCGCGATATCCAGATGGTTGGTCGGCTCGTCCAGCAGCAGCACGTCCGGCCGCGAAAACAGGATGCGCGCCAGCGCCAGTCTCGTCTGCTGTCCGCCGCTGAGGGTCGAACTGACGGCGCCGAATTGTTCCGGTTCAAAGCCCACGCCCCGCAGGATGCCGCTGATGCGGCTGTCCAGTTCGTAGCCGCCAACGTCGGCGTAACGGTCGGACAACGAGGCGTACAGATCGTAAAGCCTGGTTCGCTCCGCTTCGTCGGTCGCCGCGGCCAGCTTTTCCTCCGTTTCGCGCAGCCGCGCTTCCAGAGCCAGAACGGGCCCGGCGGCAGATTGCATCTCTTCGTAAACGGTTTTGTCCGAACTGACGACGTCGTGCTGGGACAGATAACCGACGGAAAGCGAGGAAGCGATCGCCGCTTCCCCGCTTTCGATATGACCTTTTTGCCCGAGCAAAGCTTTGGCCAGCGTGGTTTTTCCCGCTCCGTTGCGGCCGATGATGCCGATTTTTTCTCCGTGTTCGACGGAAAGCTCGGCCTTGTCGATGATGACGTCGGTGCCGAAAGCGATGGTCAGGTCTGTGATGCGTACGGCGTTCATGCGTTAGGCTCCGATATGGGCGGCCTGTACGCCGGCGTCGCGCATGATGCGCGCTTCGACGGCTTCGTCCTGCCGGTAATTATCTTCAAAAATCAGGTCCGGGTGGTGCTCGTCGCAAAGCTCCGGCATCGGCAGATCGGGCTGGACCAGGGATTTTTCCGCATAGTTGCCCGCGATGCGGTGCCGGTCTCCTTTGTAGATGTAGTTCCGGTGACTGGCGCGGATCACGTTGTTGCGCACCGTGAAGCCCTGACAGCCGTTGTCCAGATAGATCGCGCCGTAATCGTTGTTGACTTCGGAAATATAATTCCCCTCGACGAGCAGACCGTCCATGCGGCCCAGCATATAAATGCCGCCGCCGTCGAAAAGCACGTTCATCACGTCGTAAATGCGATTGTTCGTGATCCGGTTGCCCGTCAGACGGTTGGCCAGCTCCGCGCCGCCCCAGGCCCAGCCCCAGCCGAAACTGATACCCGAGTAGGGCATATGCGCGATGGTATTATGCGTAAACACCGTGTTGCGGACGTATCCGGCGCAGAGACCGACGCCGGCGGCGTAAGAATCCACGCCGATGTGCTCGATCAGATTGTTTTCGACCAGATTGCCGTCGGCGTAGAGGTCGCTTCCGATCCGCTCCGGATGACGGTCGATATTCTTGAAAGCCCCGATCGTCACCGCCGTGCCTGCGCAGTCGCGGAATAAGCAACGGCTCACGCGGCAGTCCCGGGCCGCCCGTCCCAGATGGAGGCCGCCCGTCCCGAGATGCAGGAACGAGTCGTTTTCAAAAACCACGCCGCGGCAGAAATCGCCCCGTATCGCGGCGGCCGGCGCGATCCAGTTGCGCTCGTCCCAGCGCGTTTCGGCGCTGACGGCGCGTCCTTTGCGGAAATTTGCCTGGATCGTCACCAGCCCGTCGTCGGCCGCGCTCTGCAGCCAGGTCGTGCCCGTGAAGGTCAGCCCGCGGAAAGTCATGTTTTCCGCGCCGTCCAGGATCATAAGCGCCTCCCCCGTGCCGAGGAGACACTCCGCCGCGTTCAGGTCGACGCCTTCGCGCGGAATGGCGAAAACCTCGTCGGTCCGGCTGTTGAAGCACCATTCTCCCGGCTCGGTCAGAAACTCGAGCGCGTTCTCCAGCGCCCGGAACTGTCCCGGCTCGGCCGGCGCGCCGCCGAGGGAGGCGGTCTCCATATACGTCCGCCAGCCCGGCTGCTTCATACGCAGCAGATAACCGCTTTTGGTATGCTCCAGAGAGCGCCCGCCGATGCGCGGCTGGTTCCAGTAGTTGATCAGCACCGCTTCGACGTCGCGTGGACTGACGAGACACGGCAGATTTTTCTCCGAAAAGAGGATCCCTTCGTCGGTGAAAGCCACCGCCGTGAGATTTTTGGACTTGGCGCGGATCGCGCGTTCGCCGTTGATGAAAAGATCCCGGCTGCGCAGCGGCGCGTTCAGCTCCGTCCGCCAGATGTTGCGCAGCTCGTCGTGCTTCGTCCAGCCCGTGAGGCGGATCGCGCCGATCAGCCTCGGATGCGCGCCGTCGGCGGCGGCCCAGGTCTGACCGCTGTTTTCGGGTCCCAGCTTCAGCGGTTCGCTCAGGAAATAATCGCCTCCGGCGATCTGGACGCTCTCCGCGTGATGCTCCCGCGCACGGCACGCCGCGGCTGCCGGCGAGGCGACGGCTTTTTCCGGCGTCAAGCCGTCGAAAGCGTCGTTCCCGTTCGGATCGAGGTATATTTTCATAAAAAACTCTCCTTTTTTATCGGCTAAGAAAAAATCACGGCACGCGCGCAGCGGCTGCGAACGGCCTCCAGCTCCCGGGGTCCGCTCTTTTCCGACGCGATGACGTAAACGGGTCGGGTCGCCAGGAATTCCGGCGTCGGCGCCAGCGGCAGCGAGGTGTAGACGATCCGCCCGTCGTTGCGCAGATAGTAGCCGGCGAGTTCGGCCGTCGCGCCCTGGTCGATCAGCAGATTGACCAGACGCGGACTCATATCCGTGGCTTTCATCGCCTCGGCTACGGTGCGGACCGAAAGCAGTATCGCGGTCACGCCGGCCAGCCGCTCGGTGTACTCGGCGGCTTCCCGCGTCCCGACGAAAGCCGCCATCTCCCGGGTGCCCTTCGGCAGAACGGGCGGCGGTTCCTTGGGGAGAAGCAGCTTTTCCGCCAGCGAAAGATAATTGGCGTTGGCGTAGTTTCCCGCTGTTCCGATTACACGGAACCGGCAGCGCTCGCGCCGCAGCGCGCCGACGGCGTAACGAACGGCGGCGGAATTGTCGACCAGCAGCAGATCGTCTTCGGTCAGATCGCGGCTCACGGCGTCGGCGGCCAGAGCGGCGCGTTCCATCAGCGCCGTTTTGGTTCCGCACAGGACAGGACCGCCGTCGGGGCTGAACAGCCCGAAAAGCCGTTCCATGGCCTCCCGGCCTTCCGCCGTCAGACTGACGCCGGCACGGCAGGAGGAAATCAGACGTCCGGCGCGCAGTTCCTCGAGAATGTCCCGGGTCTCCCGCTCCGTCAGCCCCGTGGCCTCGCCGAGCGCGCGCCGTCCCATCGGGCTCAGGACCGAAACGGCCCTCAGCAGCCCGTAGCGCGTCATCAGCGATTTTACGGCGGCTTTGTCCGCTTTTTTCAAGGCGTCGATCAGTTCCATGGCAATAGAATAGCACGGAAAAAGACAAAAAGCAAATGGTAATTAAAAAAACATTTGACTAAAAAAGCGCGGTACTCTATAATAAAAAGGCTATTTTGCGACTTGATTATTATTCCGAAAGGATGAGGAAAACATGTTAAGAACATATCAGCCCAAGAAAAGACAGAGACACAAGGTTCACGGTTTCCGCGAGAGAATGAAGACCAAAAACGGCCGCAACGTGCTGGCTCGGAGAAGAAGAAGAGGCAGAAAGCAGCTTACGGTCTGACGGAGAGACGCCAGATGCGGCGTGAGCCGCACCGTGAAAGCCCGAAAGCTGTTCCGCCCTGTCGGGGAGGAGGCTCTTCGGGCGTTATGCTTTTTTACGGATCCGCGAAAGGAGGAGGCAGGTGAAGAAGCGTTACAGCCTGAAAAAACGGCGTGATTTTCAGAAAGTATATCGCCGCGGGACGGCTGTCGCGTCCAAATACTGCGTCCTCATCAGCAGCCGTAGCCGTTTCGGCATGCTCAAGGTCGGTTTTTCCGCCAGTAAAAAGATCGGCAACAGCGTCCAGCGCAACCGGGCCAAGCGCCTTATGCGCGAGGCGTTCCGCGCCGAAATGGCCAACCTGCGCACCGACCGGGCCTATATCGTGGTGGCCAGAAGTCCCATCGTCGAGGCGAATATGGAGGAGGTCAGATGCGCGCTCCGCTCCCTGATGGAGAAGAGCGGCGTTCTGGTGGAGAGGCATGAAGAAGTTCCTGCTGGGCCTGCTGAAACTGTATAAAAAATACCTGTCGCCGGTCATGCCTGGCGCCTGCCGTTTTATTCCGACCTGCTCGGAGTACGCCCGTATCGCCATCGAACGGTACGGCGCGCTGAAAGGCGGCTGGCTCGCCTTCAAACGGCTTTGTCGCTGCAATCCGTTTTTTAAGGGCGGATACGACCCCGTGCCGTGAACGGCGGCTGAAAGAGAGAGATCATGGACTTTATTACCAATTTTTTTGTCGGCGCTATGGACTGGGTGGCCGGACTGGTCGGCAGTTACGGCTGGACTGTCGTGATCGTGACGATCATCCTGCGTTTGATCCTGTCCCCGTTGGATTACAAGACCCGCAAGGATACCCGCCGTCAGCAGAAGATGATGGCCCTGATGCGGCCCGAGCTTGACGTCATCGAGAAAAAATACAAGGATAATCCGACGAAACTCAACAAAAAGCGTCAGGAGATCTACGAGAAATACAAATTCAATCCCATGAGCATGATGAGCGGCTGCATCCTGCCGATGATCCTGCAGTTCGGTCTGCTGATCCTGTTTTTCGACGCGTTCCGCTCCCTGATGTACCGCGAAAGCTTCAAAATGATCGAGCTTCTCAGCGCCGGACAGCCCTTTGAGACGGAGGGTTGGCTTTGGGTGCGCAACGTCTGGCAGCCGGATACCACCTCGGCCAGCATCATCCCCAATATGAACTCGATGTATACGGCGATCCAGAACGCTTTCCAGAAGAATTCGTCCTGGGCGTCGGATTATATCACGACTTTTAAAGACGCTTACGGCGATAACGCCGTGAGAGAATTCGCGCTTGCGTACGAAGCGCTTTATACCAACGCCACCGGCGCGGTGGGCTCCGTTTTCCCGAGCGGTCCCAACGGCTACTATATCCTGCCGATCCTGGCCGGAGCGACGACCCTGCTCAACGCTTACATCAATCCGACTCAGCCGCAGGGCGGCGCAGAGGCGTCCGGAACCGGGAAAATGGATTCCGGCAAGATCATGACGTGGATGTTCGCCGGTATCGCCGTCTTCTTCTGCTTGAACAACAACGCGGCGTTCGGCATTTACTGGTTGACCAGCAACCTTGTCGCTACCGGCAACAGCTTCGTGATCAACCGCATACTGGACAAAAAGGAAAAACAGGCGGCCGCGGCTGCGCCCGGGGACGCGAAAGGAAGTATAACAAAATGAAAGTCGTGGAAATGGAAGGGAAAACAGTGGATGAGGCGGTCTTTTTCGCTCTCAACGCCATTGATTTGCCGATCGAAAAGGTCAATATCGAAGTCCTGAACGCCGAGAGCAAGGGCGGCTTTTTGGGCATCGGATCCCGCAAAGCCCGGGTCCGCGTCAGCGAAAAACCGCGCATGGGCGGCGAAACGCTGGATTTTCTCAACGAACTGTTTGAGAAGATGAACATGGACGTCGCGACCGACGCCGTCATCGAGGACGAAACTCTGCTGGTCACGATCACGGGCGAGGATGCCGGCGCGCTGATCGGGTATCGGGGAGAAACGCTCGACGCCCTGCAGTATCTGGCTTCGTTGGCTACTAATAAAGAAAAGAAAGAATACCAGCGGATCCTGATCGACGCCGAGGGTTATCGCGGCAAACGCCGCGCCGCGCTGGAGGGCCTGGCCCGGAAAACGGCCGCCCGCGTTCGCCGCACCGGACGTCCCGCGTCCATCGAGCCGATGAATCCGTACGAGAGACGGATCCTTCACTCGGCGCTGCAGAGCAATCCTTACGTTACGACGCAGAGCGAGGGCGAGGAGCCGGATCGCCACGTCGTCGTCATTCCGAAATAACAGCCGGAAAACCGATCCCCGCGGAACAACTCCCGCGGGGATTTCTTTTATTGTTTCCGACCGGAAAAGGAACAAAAAAACGGGAACAGCCTCCTGCTGTTCCCGTTTGGTTTGCGCGCTTCAGAAAGTCAGCGATGCGATGGTCTTTTTCAGAACGTCCGCGCTGTGAAGGAGCTGCTCTTCTTCCTGCTTGGTCAACGGCGGCGTGATCGTGCGGACCAGACCGTGCGCGCCGACGACGGCCGGCACGCTCAGACACACGTCATGCATGCCGTACTGTCCGTCCATCAGCGAGGAAACCGCCAGGATGGAGTTGGAGTCGCCGAGGATGGCCTTGCAGAGATGGTTGGTCGACATGGCGATGGCGTAGTAGGTCGCGCCTTTCAGCGAGATCACGTCCGCTCCCGCGGTACGCATATCCGACTCGATATGAGCCAGATCCGTTTTCCCGCAGGCGTTATGATTGCGGCAGATATGCGTGCAGTAGTTCTCCATCGGCATACCGGCGATGTTGGTCAGAGACCAGGGGATCATCGAAGAGTCACCGTGCTCGCCCAGTACGTAGGCGTGAACGTTCTGCGGGCTGAGACCGACGTGAATGGCCAGCTTCGTGCGCAGGCGGCTGCTGTCGAGTAGCGTACCCGTGCCGATGACCTGGGAAGCGGGCAGGCCGGAGTATTTGATCGTGGCGTACGTGATGATGTCGACGGGATTGCTGACGACGACGTAAACCGCCTCGGGCGCGTAACGGACGACCTGCGGCACGACCATGCGGGCGATGTTGACGTTGCCCTGCGCCAGATCGATCCGGGACTGACCGGGCTTACGGGCCGAACCGACGGTCACGACGACGATGTCGCTTCCTTCCGTGTCCGGATAATCGCCGTCATGGATGCGGACGGGTCCGCAGAACGGCGTGCCCTGCATGATGTCTTTGGCTTCGCCCATGGCTTTGTTCTTATTGATGTCCACGAGGACGATTTCCGAACAAAAGCCGCTCAAAGCCAGCGTGTATGCAATCGTGGCGCCGACGTTGCCGGCGCCGAGAATGGTGATCTTGTTGGGTTTTGCGCTCATGCTGTTTTCTCCTTGAAAATCCTTACCGCTGAAAAAACCGAATTTCCAGCACTATCATTTTTACGATAATCAGTATATCACCACCCCCATGTTTAGGCAACCGAAATTATTTTTTGTCGGAAAACGTCCTGCCGACGAAAAACAAAAAATCATTTTGATAAAAATAGGTCTTGTGCTATAATAAATTGAAAAACTCTGTTTGATACTTTAAGAAGTTTGGAAGGATGGGAAAAATGATCTGGAACCCGAAAATCGAACAAATGGGGCGTGACGAGATGACCGCCCTGCAGACGGCGCGGCTCCGCGAAACGGTCGCGCGGCAGTATCGGAACGTCCCGTTTTATAAGGAACGCTTCGACGCGATCGGGCTGGCCCCGGAGGATATCCGCTCGCTGGACGATCTGAAGCTGATTCCCGTTACGACGAAAGAGGACCTGCGCAATAATTACCCGGACAAGCTTTTCGCCGTACCGCGCCGCGAGATCGTCCGGATCCACGCCTCGACCGGCACGACGGGCAAACCCACGCCCGTCGGCTATACGCGCGCCGATCTCGACATGTGGTCGGAATGCATGGCGCGTCTCATCAGCATGGCCGGCGTCACCGCCGACGACACGGCTCAGATCTCGTTCGGCTACGGCCTGTTCACCGGCGCGCTGGGCTTGCATTACGGTTTGGAAAAAGTCGGCTGCTCCGTCATCCCGATCTCGGCGGGCAACACCGAGCGTCAGATCATGATGATGCAGGATCTGGGCTCGACGGTCCTGATCAGCACCCCGTCCTATGCGCTTTATATCGCCGACACGATGGAACGCCTCGGGATCGGCAAAGACACGATCCGCCTGCGCGTCGGTCTGTTCGGCGGCGAAGGTTCCACCGAGGAGATGCGCGCCGCTATCGAGGACAAACTCGGTATCCTCGCCACGGAGAACTACGGTCTGAGCGAGGTGCTCGGCCCCGGCGTCTCCGGCGAGTGCGCCTGCAAGAACGGCATGCATATCTGCGAGGATAATTTTATCGTGGAGATCGTCGATCCGGAAACCATGCTCCCCGTGCCCGACGGCGAGTGGGGCGAGGTCGTCATCACGCCGATCCACCGCGAGGGGATGAGCCTTCTGCGCTATCGCACGCGCGATATCAGCCGCATCATGCCGGGCGAATGCCCCTGCGGCCGCACCTCCAGGCGCATGCAGAAACTCCGCGGCCGCACCGACGACATGCTCATTATCCGCGGCGTCAACGTCTATCCGTCCCAGATCGAGGGCGTGCTCATCGGCATGGACGGCATCGGACCGCATTACGAGCTCGTCGTACACAATCACCGCACGCTCAACAGCCTCGAGGTCCGCGTGGAGCCGACGGACGAGACGATGCTCGTCGACTACGGCAGGCTGATCGAGATGCAGAAACGCATCCGCGCCAATCTGCGCACCGTCCTCAATATCGACGCCGACATCAAGCTCGTCGAGCCGCATTCGCTCAAGCGCTTCGAGGGCAAAGCCCGCCGCGTCACCTTCGTCAACGACGAGGACTGAGGAGGGGAGTCATGAAAAAACTGATGCTCGGAAACGAAGCCGTCGCGCTCGGCGCCGCCGACGCCGGCGTCAAGGTCGTTTCAGCTTACCCCGGCACCCCCAGTACGGAAATCACCGAGGCGATCGCCAAAAACGAGCCGGACGTGTACTGCGAGTGGGCGCCCAATGAAAAGGTCGCCGTAGAGGTCGCCGTCGGCGCCTCCATCGCCGGCGCCAGAGCCATGGCCGCCATGAAGCACGTGGGCCTCAACGTCGCGGCCGATCCGCTGTTTACCGCCGCCTATACCGGCGTCAACGGCGGTCTCGTCCTCGTCGTGGCCGACGATCCGGGTATGCACTCGTCCCAGAACGAGCAGGACAGCCGGTTTTACGCGCGCAGCGCCCATGTTCCGATGCTGGAGCCGGCCGACAGCGCCGAAGCCTACGCGTTTGCCAAACGTGCCTTCGCTCTCTCCGAAGAATACGACACGCCCGTTCTGCTGCGTATGACGACGCGGATCGCGCACTCCCAGAGCGTCGTTGAGCCGGACGGCCGCACGGGACAAACCGTCCGTCCCTACGTCAAGGATTCGGATAAATACGTGATGATGCCCGGTCAGGCGCGCCGCCGTCATCTGGTCGTGGAAGCCCGCGAAAAGCGACTGGCCGCCGACGCCGATCGTTCCGATCTGAATCGGGCCGAACTGCGCGACAGAAAGCTCGGCGTCGTTGCTTCCGGCTGCGTATACCAGTATGTGCGCGAGGCGCTCCCGACGGCGAGCACCTTCAAACTCGGTATGGTCTATCCGCTGCCCGTCGGGGCGATCCGCGCGTTTGCCGCCGAGGTGGACGAGCTGGTCGTCGTTGAAGAACTGGAGCCCTTCGTCGAGGACGCGCTCAAAGCCGCCGGCATTCCCTGCCACGGCAAGGAACTGACCGGTCTGCAGGGCGAACTGAGCGCCAACGCCGTCGCCGCCGCTTTCGGACGTCCCGTCGCCGTACCCAACGCCCCGTCCGATATTCCCGCGCGTCCGCCGGTGCTTTGCCCGGGCTGTCCGCACCGCGCCGTGTTCTACGTTCTGCATAAACTCGGTCTCACGGTGATGGGCGACATCGGCTGTTACGCTCTCGGCGCCGTTCCGCCGCTCAACGCGGTAGACGCCTGCGTCTGCATGGGCGCCGGCGTGAGCATGGCTCACGGCATGGAGAAAGCCCGCGGACCCGAGGCCGCCGCCCGCACCGTGGCCGTCATCGGCGACTCGACCTTTATCCATTCCGGCATCACAGGTCTGATCAATATCGTCTATAACAGCGGCACGAGCACGATTATCATATTGGACAATTCCATCACAGGCATGACGGGCCACCAGCAGAATCCCTCCACAGGCAAAGACATCCGCGGCAACGCGGCGCCGGCGCTGGATTTCGTCAAGCTCTTCGAGGCTGTCGGCGTAGAACATATCCGCGTCGTCGACCCGTTCGACCTGCCGGCTTTTGAGGCGGCCGTGAAAGAAGAGACCGCCCGCCGCACCGTTTCGGTCATCGTGGCGAGCCGGCCCTGCGCGCTGCTCTCCAAAAAGACCGAGCCTCCCTGCGTCATCAGCAAGGACGTCTGCCGCCGCTGCGGCAAATGCCTCAAACTCGGCTGTCCCGCCATCGAAAAGCACGACCTCATGCGTATCAATCCGATCCTGTGCGTCGGCTGCGGACTGTGCGCGCCGGTCTGCCCGTTCGGGGCTATCGGAAAGGAGGAAGCGCGGTGAAAAAAGACATCATCATCTGCGGCGTCGGCGGACAGGGGACCCTGCTCACCAGCCGGATCCTCGGACATGTGGCCATGTCCGCCGGGCTTGACGTCAAACTCAGCGAGGTCCACGGCATGAGCCAGCGCGGCGGCAGCGTCGTCACTTATGTCCGCATGGGCGACGGGATCGCTTCGCCCCTGATCGAAAAAGGCGGCGCCGATATGATTATTGCTTTCGAGGAGCTGGAAGCCGTCCGTTATCTGCCTTATCTGAAAAAGAACGGCCACGTCGTCGTCAATACCAACCGGATCCTGCCCATGCCCGTCATCACGGGCGCGGCGGCGTATCCGGAGAACCTCATGGAGATCCTGACGGCGGCGGCCGAGGTCACGGCGGTGGACGCGCAGGCGCTGGCCGAAAAAGCCGGCAGCGTACGCTCCGTCAACGTGGCCCTGCTGGGCGCCGCGGCGCGTCAGTTTTCCTTCACGCCGCAGCAGTGGCAAGAAGCGATCCGCTCCTGCGTCCCGGCCAAAACCGTCGAAAAGAATCTGCTGGCTTTCGCATATGGAAACGGAGAAAAATAACTTATGATCTGGAATGAACAGGCGGAATGCGGTTCCGTCCGCGACCGCCGCGCTATGCAGCTGGAACGACTGCAGTGGAGCGTCCGGCACGCGTATGAGCATTGCGCGCCTTATCGCGCGAAAATGATCGCCGCCGGCGTGAGTCCCGACGACGTCAGGACGCTGAAGGACATCGAGAAACTTCCCTTTACCACCAAACAGGACCTGCGCGACAATTACCCCTACGGCATGTTTGCCGTGGATATGGAAAAGGTCGTCCGCATTCAGGGCACCTCCGGCACGACCGGGAAACTCACGCTCGTGGGTTATACGGAGCGGGACTTGGACAACTGGGCCGAGTGCATGGCCCGCACGTCCGCCTCGGCCGGTCTCACGCCGAAAAGCATCGTGCAGATCTCATACGGCTACGGCCTGTTCACCGGCGGACTGGGGATGCACGGCGGCGCGGAGAAAATGGGCTGTACGGTCATCCCGATCTCGGCGGGCAATACCGAGCGTCAGATCATGCTGATGCGGGATCTGGGCGTCGAAGCGCTGGCCTGCACGCCTTCCTACGCCATGCATTTAGCGGAAATGATCGAGAAAATGGGCCTCGACAGGAGTGAATTCCGTCTCAAATACGGCGTGCTCGGCGCCGAACCCTGCAGCGAAGCGTTCCGCCGTGAGATCGAGCGCCGTCTCGGCATCTGCGTGACGGATATCTACGGACTGTGCGAGCTGACCGGTCCCGGCGTGGCGTATGAATGCGCCGAGCAGCAGGGCATGCACATCAACGAGGACCTTTTCTACCCGGAGATCATCGATCCGGAAACGGGCCGCGTGCTCCCGGAGGGCGAAACGGGCGAGATCGTCTTCACTTCCCTGCAGAAAGAAGCTTTCCCCGTGATCCGCTACCGAACCCGCGATCTCACGAGCCTGACCTCCGAGCCCTGCGCCTGCGGCCGCACCACGCGCCGTATGAGCAAAGTCCTCGGCCGCAGCGACGACATGATTATCGTCCGCGGCGTGAACGTTTTCCCGACTCAGATCGAAACGATCCTTATGGAAATGGGCGAAATCGCGCCGGTTTACATGCTGGTCGTCGACCGGAAGAGCAACATGGACACGCTCGAAGTGCAGATCGAGGTCTCGCAGAAACTGTTCGGAGACACGGTCAAGCATATTGAGGAACTGGTGAATCACATCGGCGAGCGTATCCGTACGCGCCTGGGCGTCAGCGCGACGGTCACCCTTGTCGAGCCGGGCAGTCTCCCGCGCAGCGAGGGAAAAGCCAAACGCGTTACCGACAGAAGAAAAATATAAGGAGGGAACAGTATGTTCATTAAACAGCTTTCCGTTTTTTTGGAGAATAAAAAAGGCCGTCTGGCCTCTCTGGCGTCCGTCATGGCGCGCAACGGCATCGACCTGTACGCGCTCTCGATCGCGGATACGACGAATTTCGGCATTCTGCGCGCGCTGACGAACGATACGGACAAAGCCGCCCGCATCCTGCGCGAGGAGGGCTTCATGGTCAATACCACCGAAGTCATCGCGGCGGAGGTCGACGACAGACCCGGCGGACTGGCCAAGGTGCTCGACGTGCTCGACGCCGGAGGCATCGGCGTGGAATACCTGTATTCCTTCGTCCGTAATCCCTCCGACAGCGCGTTGATCCTCTTCCGCGTGTCCGATACCGAAGCGGCCTTCAAAGCCCTGACCGAGGCGGGCGTCCGCCTGATCGGACTGGATGAACTGAGCAAAAAGTGATCCGCCGGCATAGGCTGTATCATCAAGCAAAAAAAAGAGGCGCAGAGAAAATGAGACCGACAGTCGCGTGGATCAATAACGGCGCGATCCGCCGTAACACGGAAAAAATCAAAGAATACGTCGCCGGATCGGCCAGACTTATGATTATGGTGAAAGCCGACGGCTACGGTCACGGCATCGTCAACTCGGCGTACGCCGCGCTGGCCGGCGGCGCCGACGCGCTGGGCGTGGCCATTCCCGAGGAGGGGGCCGAACTGCGCAACAGCGGCGTTCGGGCGCCGATCCTCTCCGTCGGCGCGCTGCTCAACGCCGACGACGCCGATACCGTCGTGACCGGCTCGATCACGCAGGGCGTGTTCGACGCGCGCGCCGTCCGTCTTCTGGCTGACGCCGCCGCCCGTGCGAACCGTCCGGCCGACGTCCATATCAAGGTCGAGACCGGCATGAATCGTCTCGGCGTGCGCAACGAGGACCTGCCCGCTCTTCTCGACGCGATCGACGCCACGAACGGCGCCGTGCGCGTCCGGGGCGTGTTCACGCATTTCGCCACCTCCGACGCGGCGGATAAAAAATACGTTTACGAGCAGGACGCGCGCTTCCGCGCGGCCGTCGAGACCGTCAAGGCGCGTTACGGACGTCAGGTGCTGGCGCACGCTTCGTGCAGCGGCGCGATCCTGGAACTTCCGGCCATGCGCTACGATATGGTCCGCGCCGGGATCATCGCTTACGGATACTATCCGGGTCCCGACGTGCGCAAAAGCCTCGATCTCGAGCCGGCTTTCAGCCTGCGCAGCGTCGTGAGCAACGTCAAGACCGTCGAGGCCGGCGAGGCCATCGGCTACAGCCGGACCTTTGTCGCGCCCGGGAAAATGCGCATCGCCACCGTGCCGATCGGCTACGGCGACGGCTATCGGGTCGCCTATTCAAACAAAGGCCATATGCTCGTCAACGGACGTCCCGCGCCGATTACCGGCCGGGTCTGCATGGACCAGACCATGATCGACGTCACCGGCTGCGGCGACGTGCATATCGGCGACGAGGTCGTCCTGATCGGGCGGCAGGGAGAGGCGTGCGTCTGGGCCGACGAGGTCGCCGCCTGGGCCGACACCATCTGTTACGAAGTCATGCTTTCGATCTCTCCGCGGGTACGCCGCGTCTGTATCGACGAGTAAGTCTCCCGAAAGGAGGAACGCCAGTGAAAAACCTGATGAGCATGGCGCTCAAATACGTCAAGATCATGATTCTGACCGCCCTGCTGGCCGCGGGCATGATGTTTGCGCTGTATCAGCTCCCGGACAGCCTGGCCATTCTCAAAGTCATCATTTCGCTGATGTTCCTGGCGTTCCAGTACGTGATCCTGTGGGATAATTTCGTCGTTTTCGGCGCCAAAGACTCGCGTACGGAGGCGCATCTGCGCCGCGGCGCCGCCGACGGTATCGACACGTCGGCCGAACCCATCCGCTTTTATCCGTACAAAGGCTGGCTCGCCGCCCTGATCGGCAGCGTGCCGTGGTGGCTCATTTATATCGCTTCCATCGTCAGCCGCTTCGTCAATCTCGATCCCAATATCGGCTCGAACGTCATCTTTAAATTCCTGTATATGTTCACCAATATGCCGTGCTACACGATCTTCCTGCGGCTCGGCCTGCCCGACGCGATCCCGTTTGCCTTCATCATTCCGCTGATAATCAGTCTCGCCGTGGCCGGAACGGCCTATCTGTGCGGACATGTCTACCGTTTTCGGGTGGAAAAAGACGCCCGGAACCGCAAATATAAGCATAACGTCCTTGATTGAGGCGAAAGAATGTGCTATACTGAACTATGAGAGTCATCGCAGGAGAATGGAAAGGCCGCAAACTGATCGCGCCTCCGGACGGGGAGGCCACGGTACGCCCTACCGCGGACCGCGTCAAGGAATCCCTGTTCAATATCCTGGCGCCGCGCCTGCCGGACGCGGCGGTGCTGGATCTGTTTGCCGGCAGCGGCGCACTGGCTATTGAAAGCCTCAGCCGCGGCGCGGCCGTCGCCGTCTGCTGCGACCGCGACACGGCGCTGGCGAGACGGAATCTCCGTTCGCTGGGGCTGGACGGTCCCCGGGTCCGCGTGCTGACCGGAGACTACGCGCTCTGCGTCGAAAAACTCCGCCGCGAGCGATTCGACATCGTATTCCTCGATCCGCCTTACGCGGCCGACTATGCCGCCGTCCTCCGCGCGGTCCGGGCCCTGGACGCTTCGCTTTACGTCGTGGAGCACGACGCGCGCGTTGTCCTCGATCCCGTCGGATACGTTCAGACCGACGAGCGCCGTTACGGCCGGACCGTCCTCACCTTTCTTGTCAAAGGAGACAAGCTATGAAAACATGCCTGATCCCGGGAAGCTTTGACCCGATCACCGTCGGTCATCTCGACATCATCGACCGCGCCACGAAACTGTTCGATCACACGATCATCTCCGTCATGCACAACGTCAAGAAAAAATGCATTTTCACGCTGGAAGAGCGCATGGAGCTGATCAAAAAAGTCGTCGGCGAGCGCCCCGACGTGGAAGTCACCTATTTTGACGGCCTGATGGTCGATTACGCGCGGGCTCATCACGTCGACGTGGTCGTGCGCGGCCTGCGGGCGGTCTCTGATTTTGAGTACGAGTTCCAGATCGGCGCGCTGAATCATCAGCTTTATCCCGAACTGGAGACGATCTATCTGATGACCGAAACCAAGTACGCCTTCCTCAGCGCCAGCATGGTGCGTGAAATCGGCTATTACGGCGGGAATATCCGCGATCTGGTCCCGCCGCAGATATATGATGAAGTACGAGAAAAATTGTTGAAAAAATAGGGGGAAACAAAAATGGCAGTAGCAGATTTACTGGAAGAACTGGAGCATGAACTGGAAGAAAGCCCGAAGGTCATGTTTTCTTCGGAACTGGCCAAGGTCGATACGGACAAATGTCTGGACATCCTGGACGAGATCCGCGAGGTCTTGCCCGTTGAACTGGAGCGTGCCGCTCAGTTGATCCAGGAGCGCGACAAGATTATCGGCGACGCGGAAATGCAGGCGCACAATATCATTGCCGACGCGGAAAAGCGCGCCGAGGAACTGGTGTCGCAGGACGAGATCGTGGCCCGCGCCGAGGAGGAAGCGGACCGTATCATTGCCGACGCCAAGAAAAAGGGGCATGAGATCCGCATGGCCGGCTGCAATTTTGCCAAAGAGATCATTGCCGACAGCGAGAACTATATCGGCGGCTGTCTGGAAGATCTGCGTTCCGCCCGCGCCAAACTCGACGAAATGAAATAATGCCCGCCAGCACGGCGGCATAAAGGACTGCCGCGAGCGGTCCGGTTACGGAATAAACGGTACAGAGCGTATAGGAAAGTACGCCCTGTATCGTTTTTATTGTCAAAAAACGCCTCGCCGACATGCCGCAGGCGCGCACGGACGGCAGGGACTGCGCGACGACGCACAGGCCCGAGAAACCCAGTCCGCCCGCCGCGGCACACAGACTGCCCGTCGGGAGCGAAGCGCAGCCGCCCGCGATCTCCAGCAGCAGATGTACGATCTTGTCCGCCGGCGCGATCATGTTCAGAACAGGCCCGGCCCAGGCCGCGATCAGGCTGAACAGAGCGATGCAGCTGCCGACGTAGGTCAACCGGAGAGGGAGCTCTTTCAGCGTCAGAAAAACGCCTCGCGTCCCGGCGTCCGGATCCAGACTCGCTTCGGATCCCGCCCCGTCCGGCGCGCCCCGCCCGACCGCGCCGATCAGGAGCGCCGCGCCCAGCGGACAGAGCCAGAGCGGGAGCGCTTCGGCCGGCGCGAGGCCCAGCAGTTTCCCGACGGTGAAGACCGAAAACGTCAGTCCCGGGCAGGATGCCAGCGCGCATTCGCCGTCCGTAACGGGCCGGCCCTCCGATCGCAGGGCCGCGGCTAACGCCGAAACGCCGAGCGGAAACCCGCTGACGGCGGCCAGGACCGCGGCATAAGCGCCGGCGCTCCCCGCTCCGAAAGGCCGCGTCAGAGGCGCGAGCAGGGCGCCGAGACGAACGGCCAGCCCGCTGTGCTCCAGCGCCGCGCCGAGCAGAGAGCAAACGAAAAGCGTGCCCAGTACGGACTTGAACCAGAGTTCGAAGCCGCCGCGCACGCCGGCGTTGAGCGTGTCCCCGCCGCCCAGGAAGATCATGACGGCGAAGAGACAGACGCAGACAGTATACAGGATTTTTTTGACCATAAGCGTTTCCCCCGCTTACAGTTTATGCCGCGTTATTTGGCGAAAAGCCGCCTTTTATAGCTGCTCAGCGCGTCGGTGCCGGCGGCGCAGGCCCGCAGCGCGTCGGCGCGCAGGATCGCGTCCATACACGGGCCGGCTTCGGCAAATTCGCCGCCCCGGGAAACCACGCTCCCGTTGAGCGCGGCTAGGACGCTCTTGTCCGCCGCGGCCAGCAGGAACGCGCACGGCTCGGCCAGGCAAACGGCGAACGTTTCATCCGTGTGCCCGAGCGCCAGCGAAACTACGGCGCGTCGCACCCGCGCGGCGGTATGAGTCTTGGAAACGCATCGCGCGACGAGATCGTCGACGGAAACGGCCGCCATGCGATGGGCGAGCAGCCGGTCCGCGATCTCGCGCGGACAGTCCGCGATACCGCGGACGGCGCTTTCGGACGCGTTTCTCAGCGCGTAGAGCAGGATGCCGTCGTCGGCGTCATGCCGGAGAAAGGGCTGCCGCGCCAGCATTTCCCGACTGTACGGCGGCACAGCGCCGTCGGGCAGAGGCTCGCCGCGCTCCAGCGCCGCGCGGATCGCGCCGGCCGACGGAAACGCCGGATCCTCGTCGCCGTCATGGGCCGAACCCACGCGCTTGACGGGCCGGACGCGGATGCCCGTTCCGGCCGCGGCCTTCAGGTATTCCAGCGCGAGCATGCTGTTGGGCTGTAAAAAGATCGCCTGCGCCCTCCGCGCCGCCTGCGGGCCGCCGTGCCGCTCCAGATAGGCGGTCACGGCCGCGGCTCGCGCTCTCGGATAGGAAACTCCGTTTTTCTGTTCCGCGCGGATCTGAGCGCCGACTTCTTCCGGTTCGGTCAGCATCAGCGCCGCGATCAGCTCCAGGATCGCCGTATCCTCCGTCTCGGCGCCGCAGACCGCCGTTTCTGCGCCCAGCTTCCCGGCCAGGGCCATGGCGCCGCGGGCAAAGCGCTCCGCCGTCGCCGCGGCGAAGGGCGGCGGCAGCTCGATCACCGCGTCGAAACCGGCTTCCACCGCGGCTTCCGCCCGGGCAAATTTGTCAAAAGCGGCCACGCGCCCGCGCTGCGTGTAGCTTCCGCTCATGACGGCCAGCAGTAGCCCGCCTTCTTCTTTGGCCCGCGCGGCCAGATAAGCGTGTCCGTTGGTAAAAGGATCAAACTCGCTGATCACGACGGTTTTTTTCATTCTTTGATCCTCCTTGCGCGTAACTGTATTTTCTCTTGGACAAAACCCAATGGCTGTATTATAATACAGGGAGTCAAAATGTTGAACAAAAATTTCAATATACGGAGGGAACCACTTATGACCATGGAGGAAAGCCTCAGAGAAAAGGCGAAACAGAACAAAAAAACCATCGTTCTTGCCGAGGGCACGGACGAGCGTATCGTGGAAGCGGCCGCGAAAGCCACCGCTCAGGGCATTGCCGATATCATCCTCATCGGCGCTGAAGACAAGATCCGCGCCGTCGCCGCGGCCAAAGGCGTCGACCTGACCGGCGTTCGCATCTGCGATCCGGCCGTCAGCGAATTGCTTCCCAAAATGGCCGAGACCTTCTATGAACTGCGCAAAGCCAAGGGCGTGACGCCCGAGCAGGCGGCCGTCACCGTCCGTGACGAAGTCTATTTCGCCACCATGCTCATCAAGCTCGGCATGGCCGACGGTATGGTCTGCGGCGCCGTTCATACGACCGGCGACACGCTGCGTCCCGCTCTTCAGATCATCAAAGCCGCTCCCGGCATCAAGACGGTCTCGAGCTGCTTCCTGATGGAGGTCCCCAACTGCGAGCTGGGCGACAAGGGCAGATTCGTTTTCGCCGACTGCGGCCTTGTTCCGTATCCGAACAGCGACGAGCTGGCCGAGATCGCGGTCTCCGCGGCCAAATCGGCCCGCACGCTCATCGGCATCGAAACTCCGAAAGTGGCGATGCTCTCTTATTCGACCAAAGGCAGCGCCAAGCATGAGAACGTCAATAAAGTCATCGAGGCCACGGCAAAGGCCCACGCGCTGGCGCCCGATCTCATTCTCGACGGCGAAATGCAGGCCGACGCGGCCATCGTGGCCAAGGTCGGCGCTTCCAAAGCGCCGGGAAGCTGCCTGCACGGCGACGCCAACGTCCTGATTTTCCCGGATCTGGCCTGCGGCAATATCAGTTATAAACTCGTTCAGCGCCTGGCCAAGGCCACCGCGCTGGGCCCGATCATGCAGGGTCTGGCCCGTCCGGTCAACGACCTGTCCCGCGGCTGCAGCGCCGAGGACGTCGTTTCCGTCGTCGCCATCACGGCCGTTCAGGCGCAGGGCTGATCCGGAAAGGAATAGACAATGAAGATTTTAGTCATCAACGCGGGCAGCTCCTCCTTGAAGTATCAGCTGTTCGATATGGAAAAAGAGCAGGTCGTCGCCAAGGGTCTCGTCGAGCGCATCGGCATCGAGGGCTCCAATCTCGTGCATAAGCCGCTCGGCAAAGAGGTCCTGACCGTCGCAGAACCCATCGCCAACCACGTCGAGGCCGTGAAACTCGTCTTCAAGGCCCTGACCGACGAGCGCTACGGCGTGATCCGTTCGATGGACGAGATCGCGGCCGTGGGTCACCGCGTCCTGCACGGCGGCGACAAATTCTCCGCTTCCGTCCTCATTAATGAGGACGTCAAAGCCGCGATCCGCGAAGCCATCCCGCTGGGCCCGCTGCATAATCCGGCCAACCTCATGGGCATCGAAGCGTGCGAAAAAGTCATGCCGACCACGCCTCAGGTCGCCGTTTTCGACACGGCCTTCCATCAGACCATGCCGCCTCAGGCCTATCTCTACGCCATTCCACTGTCGGATTACAGAAAATACAAGGTCCGCCGCTACGGCTTCCACGGCACGAGCCATAAATTCGTTTCCGCCCGCGCCGCCGAATTTCTCGGCAGACCGGCCTCCGAACTGCGGATCGTCACCTGCCATCTCGGCAACGGCTCGAGCCTCTGCGCCGTCAAAGGCGGCAAATGCGTCGACACCTCCATGGGGCTCACGCCTCTGGAGGGCGTTCCGATGGGTACTCGCAGCGGCGACATCGACCCGGCCGTGCTGGAGTTCCTCTGCGACAAAAAGGGCATGAATATCAAGGAGATGCTCGTTTATCTGAACAAGCAGTGCGGCATGAAGGGCCTGAGCGACGGACTGAGCAGCGATTATCGCGATCTGTTCGCCGCCGCCGCGAAAGGCAACGAGATTGCCGCCACCGCGCTGGAGACTTTCGCCTATAAGGTCCGCAAGTACATCGGCGCGTATACGGCGGCCATGGGCGGCGTCGACGCCATCGTCTTCACCGCCGGCGTGGGCGAAAACAACCCCATCATGCGGAAAATGATCCTTGACGGTCTCGAGTATCTCGGCTTCAGGCTGGACGAGCGGAAAAATCTCGGCGGCGGCGACGCTTTTGAAATCTCCACCGACGATTCGCGCGTCAAAGTACTGGTCATTCCGACCAACGAGGAACTGGTCATCGCCCGCGATACCAAGGCGCTTGCCATTGATAAAAAATAAAGTTGACAATCCGCCTTTTCCTGTAATATAATAAGCGTTGCTGCCGCGCAAGAAACAGAAAGGTCCGCTTCGCTATGACGATTTCTATCGGCGACGTTCTCCGCTCCGACGGAACGGAATTCGACTTTTCCTATCGGGCTCCCCTCGTCGGCGAGGAATTTGCCGATCTCGATACCGTGGGGGAGGCTGACGTCGAACTGAAACTTTCCGCCGTAGACGGCTGTGTCCGCGTCCGCGGTAAGCTGAAGGTGACGGTTCGCCTCGTCTGCGACGTTTGTCTCGAGCCGTACGAGCAGGTCATGGTTCTTCCGTTTGACGAGGAATTCCTGCCCGAGCCCGACAAGCTGGATCCCGACGAGATCTATACCTATGCCAACTATCGTCTTTCCCCGGATAAAATGCTGCGCGATCTTATTCTGCTGAATTGGCCGATGAGATGCCGCTGCTCCGAGGAATGCGCGGCCCCTATCAACGGATAAACCGAAATCGGAGGTGTAATACCATGGCTATTCCCGCAAATAAAACGTCTAAGGCCCGTAAAAACAGCCGCCGCTCCGCCGTCTGGAAGCTCAGCGCTCCCGCTCTGGTCGAGTGCCCGCAGTGCCATACCCGCAAACTGGCGCACAGAGTCTGCCCGAACTGCGGTTATTATGACGGCAAAAAGGTCATGACGGTCAAGGCCGACAAGGAAGAGAAATAATCAAAACCTCAGGTCAGGAAACAGGCAAGCTTTGGCGGGGCTCCGTCAGAGCTTGCTTTTGTCGTTTCGTTTGGTACGGTCGCAGGGATGCGGCCGTTTTTTTTTCGCACGTCGTTTTCTCCGTTTTTTGTGACGACCCGCAAAAAAACAGGAAGAGCAAAAACAAAAACGCTATTTTTGTGACGAAATTACTATTGACATTCCCTTGCAAACACAGTAATATATTTATAAGGCAATTATAAAATTAGGAGGGAAAAAGATGAAAAAGAAATTGCTTGCTTTGGCAGTTTCGCTGATGCTTCTCGCATCGGCCGTGATCGGCTGCGTCTGCGTATTCGCGGCTTCCGTCGATCCGGACTATGTGGACGGCTTCAACGAACTGGCCGACGGTCTCATAAACGCGGGTCTTTCGCTTGAGACCGACAATCCTCTGCACGGTACGAAGTCGCTGGCGTTCAATATGGATGTCTCGACGGCGACCAACAGTACCTGGCTCGGCGGCACGCCGATTACCGGATACTATGATTTCACCAACGTTGACTATTTCGGTTTCCGCGTGAAGAACACCGATACGGCCAACAACATCGGCGTTTGCCTGCTGATAGACTTTGTGGACGTCGACAACGGCAACGCGGTCTGCCGCTACATCCCGACCTGGAGCTATGACTCCCGTCTGTTCGACACGGCCGGCAACGAGGTCCAGGCCAACACGATGGCCACGATCGGCAACGGCATCGGCTGCAACTACGTCGACATTCCGGCCGGCTTTGAGGGCTTTGTGTTCTTCTACATGAAGGACGACACCGCTTTCGAGAACAAGGCCAGCTACAACCGCCGCAACGCTCCGTACGACCATATCGCTTCGGTCGCGCCGAGCTTCCAGGCGGACGACGCCTTCCACGGCAAACTGATCTTCGACGACGCGCAGTATATGACGAGCGCGGAACTGGCGGCCATGGCCGGCAACCGTCTGCTCGTTGACGTGGACGAGACCAAGGACATCATCCGCGACTGCTTCGGCACCAATATCGGCGGCGGCGGCTACTCGGCCGAAAAGGGCGAGACGATGGTCCGCTTCCCGCTTCCCGCCAGCAGCACCTCGAACCTCATGCAGGTTTACGTGGGCGACGTTCTGGGCTATGAATATTTCTCTTTCCGTCTGATCAATGATTCGGACGAGGAACTGCCCTTCATTTCCACCGGTTACTCCGATATGGTGCTGAATTCTCAGTATACGCTCTATGACGAAGCCGGCGCGCCTGTCGGCGGTGCTTCTACCTATAACGGGCTGGTCATTCCCGCCCGCTTCGACGGATGGGTGACCTTCTCCCTGATCAATTCGCTTTGCCAGGGCGGCGCGGCATATTCGCGCGTGGCCGACGACGCCACGCCTGTCCTGCATCCGTGGCAGGACAATTTTGCCGGCAAGTATCTTGATCCGAAGAGCGCCGGTTACTTCATGCTGAACGTCAACAGCCCGACCAACGGCAACACCGCCGTCATCTTTGTCGGCGACATCATGCTGCACAACGGCAATCCCGTTTTCGGCGATACCACGCCCGCGATTTCTCGTCCGCTGAATTTTGTTGTGAAAAACAACCTGAACAATCTGGTTTCTCTGTCCCTGCCCACCGAAGTCCCGTACGGGAACGCCGGCTTTACCAACGGCGTCGGTGAGATCGTCGAACTGGCTGGCGGCGATTATGCGATCCGTCTTACGAAGACCGATGACGACTACACCATCGTCAAACTCGCCTGCGCGAGCCTGGGCGGTACGGTTGCTGCGTTTGATCCGGCGGCCGTTGCGGTCGGCTTCATGGTTCAGACCGGTGATCAGCCGGTAGATTTCTGGCAGATCCAGACGCCCGAAGGCGGAGCATACGTGGGAAATATCTGCAGACTCTATACTGCTACCGGCCTGTATGTGAAGGAACTGCTCTTCGGCGCGAGCGGCGATTGCTCGATCCCGGCCAACTTCACCGGCTATCTGTACTTCCCGATCGACGATACGGCGCGTAATGCTATCGACTTCTCTACGCTTCTTTTCTGGATGAACGGCGCGTCCGGCTCAAGCCTGACGGTTGACAACTTCGGTTATTACTATGCCGAGCCCGAAATGGCACAAATCATCGGCGTTCAGGAATCCGCCGTTTCCAGCGGGACCTTCGACGTCCGTGTCCTGGCCGGTCTGGACGACCTGGCCTTCAACAGCCTGAAATTCGTCTACAACGCGACGCTGAACGGCGCGGCCCACTGGGCGACCGATCAGGAGATCGTCGTAACAGAGGTTTATGAGACGGTTCAGATCGCCGGTATTGCCGATGCGAACGCCGTTGATTACGGTTACGCTTACCTCGGCGCGCTGACGTTCCAGGGTATTCCCGCGACGGGCACGGTCGCGATCACGGTGAAACTGGTTTCCGCCAGCGAAGCCGATCCGGCCTTTGCCGTTGAGTCTGCGGCTTACGTCATCACGTACGTTGACGGCGTGTTCCAGAGCATGGTTAATGCGTAAAGGAGGGAACGAAGATGAAAGAACTTTTTACCGCTCCCGAGCTTGAGGTCATCACCTTTGAAACGGAAGACGTCATCGCGACGTCGCTGACCAACGGCGGCACCGGTTCCGGTTCCAAAGTGGTCTGGTAAGAGGAAACGAAACCGGCAGGATACCTGCCGGTTTCTTATTCCCCAAAAAGCAGGCGAACGCCTGCTTTTTGCTGTTATATGGGCAAAGAGGGTTTATTCCTGCGGTCTTCTGTTATCCGAAAAAGCAGGCAACCCCTGCCGGTTTCTGATTCCCCGAAAAGCAGGCGAAAACGCCTGCTTTTTGCTGTTAACCGGGCAAAGAAGGATCGTTCTTGCTCTGTTTTCGGCAATCAAAAAAGCAGACCTCCGGGGTCTGCTTTTTTCTCTCAGCCGATGATCTTTTTGACGGTGGAAGCCAGTTGCTCGTCGTCGGCACAGAGCTCCATGAGGCCCTTGTCCGCCGCGGAAGCCAGCTTCGGATCGAGGGGAAGCGAGTCGTACGTGTCGATCCCCAGCGCGGCCGCGGTCTCGGCTGCGCGTGACGCGCCGAAAATCTCGATTTTCCGGCCGCAGTCGGGGCAGAGGGCGTAGCTCATGTTTTCCACGATGCTCAGCACCGGGACGTTCATCAGCCCGGCCATGTTGACGGCTTTCTGCACGATCATTTCGACCAATTGCTGCGGCGTGGTGACGACGACGACGCCGTCGACGGGAATGGACTGAAACACGGTCAGCGGCACGTCACCCGTGCCCGGGGGCATATCGATGAACATATAATCGATGTCGCCCCAGATCACGTCGGTCCAGAATTGCTTGACGGTGCCGCCGATAACGGGCCCGCGCCACACGACGGGGTCGGTGTCGTTTTCCAGAAGCAGATTGAGCGACATCACGCGGATCCCGGTCTTGGTAAGGACCGGATACAGGCCGAACTCGTCGCCGGTAGCCCGCTGTTTGAGGCCGAAAGCCTTGGGGATGGACGGTCCTGTGACGTCCGCGTCCATGATCGCGGTCTTATAGCCGAGCCGGCTGAAAATCACGGCCAGCCGACTGGTGACCAGGGATTTTCCCACGCCGCCTTTTCCGCTGACGACGGCGATGACGTGCTTGACGTGCGACTGCGCGTTGCAGGGTTCCTTTTCCGGCGCGCTGCATTTGCTTGAGCAATTGGCGCAATCGTGATTGCATTCTTCAGACATATCGGTTTCTCCTTAGTTGTTTCCGGCGTCGGCGCGTATCGCCGAGCCCATAGTCGTGGTCGTCTGGTTCCAGGCGTCCTTGAGAAGCTGCCATTCCTCGTCGTTCTCCAGATAAGGATCGCGCGACGATGAAAGAGCATATTTCCCGGCCGGCAGGATCTGATAATGGTAGATCGGACCGGACGCGTCCTCGCCTGCCTGACGGCGCAGGGTGTACGTCGGCAAATAACTCGCGTCGCTGATGACGACGTCGCCGTTGTCGTCGCGCTTGATATCCACCGTCAGGATCACGCCCTGTTCGGTCCGTGGCGTCGGATCGTCCTTGCCGCGCTGATCGGCAAAGAAATTGCCCAGAGAATACGCCACCAGGACGTTCTTTGCCTTTCCGTTGAACGTGTTGCTCCGATAGGTGATCGGATGCACGGTATGCGGATGCGTCCCCATGATGAGATCGGCGCCGTTGTCCAGCAGTACCTGGCATGTGACCCGCATGGAGCTGGACGGTTCCGAGGAATACTCCAGTCCGCAGTGCATGGACACGATGACGAATTCGGCGCCGCGTTCGCGGATCGCCGCCAGATCCCTGCGCATCATTTCGCGGTTGGCTGCGGAATGATTGATGATTTTGAGCGTAAAGGGATAATCCTTATATACGTTCAGATGATCGTTGACCCAGTCGCCGTAGCAAAGCACGCCGATGCGGATGCCGTTGACTTCCTTGATATAATAATAATTATCCCTCTGTTCCTGTGTTTCATACGCGCCGATGGGATCGAGGCCGCATTCCCGGATCGCGCGGTTGGAATTGAGCAGCCCTTCATAGCCGAAATCCAGCGCGTGGTTGTTGCAGGTGATCAGACCGGTCACGCCGATTTTGGCCATCGCCGTCGCGATCGCGCGGGGCGAGTTGAATCTCGGATAGCTGGAGTAGCGCGTGCCGTCGCCGTAAACGTCGATCAGCACGTCGGTGTTGGCCAGCACAAAGTCTCCGTTGATATACGGATCGATCTCGGTAAAGAACGCGTCGTAATTATAACTGCCGTCGGCCTGCCGCGCGCTTTTGAGCGTGGTGGTCTCGTGCAGGAGCAGATCGCCCATAAATTGCAGACGGGCTTGTCCGACGACGGGCGTAGGCTCCGGCGTGGGCGTCGGGGTCGGAGTCGCCGTCGGCGCGTCGGTCGGCGCGTCCGTCGGCGGCGCGGTATACGAATAGGTCGGACTCGGCGTCTGAGTCGAGGGGGTCTCCCGAGAGCGCAGAACGAGCAGAACGCCCAAAACCACAACGGCGGCAAGCAGAAGAATGACGATGATCGGCAGGATCGGGACGGACTTTTTGGAGCGTGCGAGACGGTATCCGCCGGAACGGCCGGAGTATCCGGTGCCTTGACTGCGCATGACAAAACCTCCTTCACAGAAAAAGAAACCTTAGCCCCGCTATCGGATAACGGGGCTAAGACGGTTCGTTCGTTCGGACAACGGGATTACTTGTTGGCGGCTTCTCTGCGTTTGACGCCGACCCGCGGAAGAGCGGGGGCGCCGCTTTTGATCGGCCTGATGACGGTAAAGACGATGGACGCGGCAGCGGATCTCTTTATCCATGTAAGATCGGCAGGGAAAGGCACTCCAGAAAGCTCGTATAGATCAGAAACAAAATGACCCGTTTGGAAAATAGAGATTCTTTCTATAATAATAACCCCTTATTTCTTTCTTCATATTATAAGCAAAAGAGGACCGTTTGTCAATGGTGTATTTGCCGATAGACCAGGATCCGATCCGCTTTTTCGTCGGCGCACAGCTCCTCTGGGAGCACGTGCATCCGTTTGGCGGTATGCCAGAGATCCTCGTCCGCCTTTTTCGGACAAATGCGGATCGCGGCGTCGTCGTCGGGCAAGGGCTCTCCTTCCTCCAGCGCTGTCAACGGCCGTAGCTCCGTGCTTTGCAAAGCGGAAAGCGTCGCCGTGCCGCTGACGCAGACGGAAACGGAGGTCGTGTCCGGCGCGCGGAAACCGATCGACCGGATAAAGAGCGAGACTTCCGGCGCTGCGCCGGCCGGCAGTTCGTCCGGCACCGTGAAACGGAACGCCTCTTCGGTAGAAAAAGCGCTGATCCCGCCGTCGCCCAGTGCGATGTAGGTCTGATCGGTCTGCATCGTGCCGCTGACGATGAATCCGCCGTCGCCGCGCTCGCAGACAGCCTCGACCGGCACGGCCATCGCCGAGCAGATCTTGCCGATCTCTCCGTTCCCTTCGCCGAGAACGCAGCTGAGGGTAAAACTGAACGGATAAGAACGGGCTTCCGTTCCCGTCAGACAAAGCAGGGACGCCGTTTCCGTCTCGGTCGCACAGGAGACAGAATAACCGTCCTCCACGTAACGGATCGTCTGTTTTTCGTAAACCGTTCCCCGGACGCGCAGCGGGACCGACACGTTCAGGATCCGCTTTTCCCCGTCGGCGTTGACGCCGAAACCGATCTCCGGCTCGCCCGCGGCGCTTGCCGCCGCCGAAACAAAGGTCTCGCCGCTGCAGACGGGAGCGGAGAGCGCGGCGTTGAAAGGAAAGACGACGGAGGCCGTGGCGCACGGTTCGTATTCATCCTCCGTGGCATAGAATACGAACAGACTGGTTTCTCCCTCGGCGAGAAGCCGGTTGCCCTCGCAGGAAGCCTGCGTGACCCGGGCGAAAGCGCGGCTGAAAAGGATCTGACTCGGCGGCGCGCCGTTGATTTCAAAGGAATACTGCGCCCGAATATCGGTTTGCTCGTCAGCCGCGCTGACCAGGATCGCGGATTCGTCGGTCTTCGTCACCAATCCTTCGCCTTCGGCGCGGACCAGCACGGGCGTTTCCGTTCGCTCGCTGGAGCGCACCGTCAATTCTACGTCGCAGGACAGCGCCAGATCTCTCGGTCCCGTGATCCGGCAGGCCAATCCGTCCGTGACAGCGTCGATTGTCACCTCTCCTTGGCCGGGCGCGGGAAGTTTTTCGGAAAAATTCCCGCTGACGCTGATCCGTCCGGGCGTATCGCTGCCGTCGGTAAAAACAACGGTGAAGGTGACCGATCCGCCGACGGACAATTCGTCGCCGACATGCTCGACGACGGAGACGCTGGCGTCGGCGTCGCCGAACAGGATCTTTTTCAGCGCTTCTCCGCCGTCTCCGATATGCCCTGTCGTATTGAAACGGACACGCTTGACGCTCGACAGCGCTTTGGGCGCGCAGGATACATTCTCGACAGTACGATCTATAGACATGAGTTTCCCTCCTTTTATTTGCTGCTTTATCTTATGAGCGCCCCGGACCGGTTATGCCTCGTTGTTCCCGAACACTTTTCTGCGAACAAAAAAAGACTCTGCTGTTTCGGCAGAGTCTTATGATGGATCCGTTACGGTTCGGGCGTGGGTTCCGGCGTAAGTACGGGCGTGGGTTCGGGAGTCGGTTCCGGCGTAAGCACGGGCGTCGGCTCGGGAGTCGGTTCCGGCGTAAGCACGGGCGTCGGTTCAGGCGTCGGTTCCGGCGTCGGCTCGGGCGTGGGTTCCGGCGTTGCCGGCGGCACAGGCGTTGGCGTTGGCGGGGGCGGCGGTTCGGGCACCACGGGGGATTGTCTCCAGGGGTTGACCGTGCTGGGATCGGTCGGATCCCAGGCGGCATAACGTCCCAGCCTCTTGTCCCACACGCGTACGAGCGGCAGATACGTGGGCTTGAGAGACGCCGTCAGCTCGGGGTTGGGCGAATTCTTGATGACCTTGACCTCGGTGCCGATGCCGCAGTTGGTATAGATCCAGTAAGCGTCGCCGCACTGCAGACGTACGCATCCGTGAGAGGCCCGGCTTCCCAATTGAGAGAACGCCGCCAGGTTGACGGTGGCCTCGTTATACTCCGAATACGTGATGCTGTGGAACCAAATCTGGTTGGCGAAGCAACTGGCGTATTGTCCTTTGGTATTGCCGAAATCCTTAAACAGGATCCAGCGGTTCTGCTTATAAATATGATAGATCCCCGTCGGCGTGGGGTTGGCCGTCGTGCCCGTCGAGCAGATGAACTGTTTGACGATGCTGTCGTCCGCCGTGGAATAGACGGTCACGACCTGCGAAGCGATCCAGACCTCGATGCGATAGGGCGGCGGGGTCGGGGTCGGCACCGGTGTCGGCGTGGGTTCCGGCGTTGCCGTCGGCTCAGGCGTCGGCTCGGGCGTCGGGGTCGGGATTGCCGTTCGGGTCGGCGTGGGCTCGGGCGTCGGTTCCGGCGTCGGTTTTGCGGTCGCGGTATCGGCGGGCCGCGTCGTAAAAGGAGGGAACGTGGGCGCAGGCGTCTGAGTAGGCGGCGCCACGCAGGAAACCAGAGAAACGGCGCCGATCAGCAGGACGAGCAATGTGGAAAGATGGATAAATAGATTCTTTTTCAAAAAGGAAGCCTCATCAATAAAATCAGCTTGCAGGCGGCAGAGTGGGGTTCGTTTGAGGATTGGGCTGTCTCCACGGGTTGGAGCTGTCCGGATCCGTCGGATCCCAGTAAACGTAACTCTTCAGCTTCGGGTCATAGATCTTCGGCAGCGGGCGGTAAGCCGGCAGGAGCGACTGCGTCAGCAGAGGGTCGGCCGTTCCTTCGACGATATCGACTTTGGTGCCGACGGCACAGTTGGCAAAGATCCAGTAAGCGTCGCCGCAAAGCAGCCGGATACAGCCGTGAGAAGCGCGGGAGCCCAATTGCCCGTAGGCGGTATTGTTGAGCGAATAGGTGTTCTTGGATTTATACGTCAGCGAATGGAACCAGATCTGATCGACGATGTTGGACGTATACTGTCCCCAACTGCCGCCGAATTCCGGGAAAGAAAGCCATTTTTCGTGCTTCTGAATGGTGTACGAGCCGGTCGGCGTAGGATTGGAGACCGTTCCGGTCGAGCAGATGAACTGTTTCTCGATCCCGCCGTCGGAAAGCCGGTAGACCGTGACGACCTGAGCGGCGATGTTGACTTCGATGCGGTACAGCAACGGTACGGCGGTATGAGTCGGCGGCGCGTCGGTGATGAAATTTATCGGCGTCCGCGTCGGCGCCGCGGTGGGCGGAGCCGTCGGAGGGTCGGTATGGACGGGCGGCGGCAGCGTCGGATAAAAGGGCGTTGTGATTACGATCTCGGTCGGCAGAATGTTCTCAAACAAACTGCAGCTGCACAACGAAAACATGGCGGCAGTTATGAAAAGAAGACATAGTAAAAGAGACAGCGCATGTTTTCTCATTTCCGAACCTCCATACATAATCTAACAAACTAATTTTATCCTCTTCATATCACCTTGTCAAGAAATATATTGCGAGACAATACCCTGCATTCAGTATGCCCGTCCGAAAAGAAAAAGCCGCGTGCGAAGAATTGTTAATTTTGATGAAATTTATACTTTTTTAAAGACAGAAAGGTTGACTGAGGCTTTTTTTTGTGATATAATTCTATAAAGAGTACTTTCGATTGGAAAAAAAGGTGCAGTCTTTCGGCAAAAAAATCATTATCATACTGCTCATCCTTGCTCTTTTAGCGGGAATTGCCGCGCAGTCCGTGGTGTTTTTTGCGCATGCGGAAACGAACCAGGATTATTCCGTCGTCCGCGTCAACTGTACGACCGTCGGCGGCACGACGAGCAAGGACGTGACGTTCAAAGGCGTGTACTCCGTCAACGGCGGCGCCGTCACCGTTCCGCAGGGCACGCAGGCGACCCTGAAAGTCTCCGGCTCGAACGTTCTGCTTGTTTACGGCGGGAAAACGTATGATCTCGGCCCGAGCGCGGAACTGGTCAAAACCGACGACTCTCTCGAGGGCCTGTATCTTTATAACTCCACCCGCGGCGGGAACGTCAATTATCTGGGGAATATGACCGTGACGGTCAATTCCGGCAAACTCAAATTCATCAATACGATCAACATGGAGCAGTATCTCTGCGGCGTGGTGCCTTATGAACTGGGGAACGCCAATCCGCTGGAGGCTTTGAAAGCACAGGCTATCGCCGCTCGCACCTTCGCGGCGCGCTATATCGGTTCCACGCTGACCGATACCGATACGACCCAGGTTTATTACGGCTACTCGCCGTCCTATGACCGGGCCCTGCAGGCTATCCGCGAGACGGCCGGGATCGTCGTGACGTACAACGGCGCCTTGGCCGAATGCTTCTATTCGAGCAGCAACGGCGGCCAGACGCAGTCGAGCAAGAACGCGTTCGGCTCCTGGCGCGACTATCTGATTATTCAGGAAGACCCGTTCGACGCTTCCACCGGAACCACTTATCGGATCGCTTTTCCCAAGAACGTCAGTTCTTCCGTTAAGGTCGACGCTAATTTTGAAAAAACCTTGCTTAATCTTGCGGCGGCGCAGCTGCGCAGCAGCGGCGTGCAGTTCGACGAGCGGACGCTGGTCCTGACCGGCGTTCTGGGGCTTGAACCCAACACCCGGCGCTATGCAGAGCCTTGCCGGGTCTATACGCATGTCGCCGTGACTCTGAAAGTACGCACGGACGGAAAGATTCCGCAGACGGTCACCACCGTGATCGGCCGCTTGAAAGAAGGGACGGGCGAACTGAACGTCCGCGCCGGCGCCGGAACGTCTTACCGTACGCTTGCCGTGATCCCGGAAGGCGCGGAGTTTATCGTTCTTTCCACGCAGGGAAGCTGGTACGAGGTCAATTATGACGGGGTCGTCGGGTATGTCAGTTCCAATTATGTGATCGTGACGACTCGTACGGAGAACACCTCCAGCACGGTCGAAGAAGAGCCCGCGCCTACCCCGACGGCCGAAACGACGCCCGAACTGACGGCAACGCCGGAACCCACGCCGACGCCTGCGCCGACAGCCGAACCCACGGCCGAACCCACGGCCGAACCGACGCCTGCGCCGACAGCCGAACCGACGCCTGCGCCCACGCCGACGCCTGCGCCGACAGCCGAACCGACAGCCGAACCCACGCCCGAACCGACCCCTGCGCCCACGCCGACGCCGACGGCCGAACCGACGCCGACGCCGGTGCCGACTCCGGTTTCGGAGTATATTTTGACCGTCAATATGACGGTCGACAGCGTAAAGAGCAATTATAAGCTGATGAAGGGCAGCACGATGCGCGCCCGCATCTTTACGGTCGACAGCGACGAAGAGACCTTCTATTTAATCGGAAAAGGCACCGGCCACGCCGTCGGCATGAGTCAGGTCGGCGCTGCGGCCCGCGCCAGAGCCGGACAGGGTTATGAAGAAATCCTGGCTTTCTATTTCCCGGGCACGACGCTGATCAAAGCTGTTACCGATACGCCGCTGACGCCGCCCGTTATCGAGCCGCCGGATGACGTTTATCCCATTGCGGAAGGAACGGTTGCGGTAGAAGACGCTCTTAATATCCGCAGCGGTCCTGCTGTGAGTTATCCGGTTTTGACTGTTTTGTATCCGGGCGAGACCTGCAGCGTATACGCCGAAGCGGATGAAAACGGCTGGGTCTACGTCGGCTGCAACGGGACCAAGGGATACGCCATGGTCAAGTATCTTACCCTGACGCCGGTTCCTACGCCGCCGCCTACACTGCCGCCTACGCCTACCCCGACGCCCGGACCGACGCAGACGGCGGCGCCGACTCCGACGCCCGCGCCGACAGACGGGATCGTCTATATCGGCCGGATCAAAGAGGGCACCGGCAGTCTGAAGCTTCGCGCCGGCGACGGAACGAGCTATGAGAAGCTTGCCTCTATTATGGAGGGCGAAACCTTTGAGATTGTCGGCCAGATCCGTTCCTGGTATATCGTTATCTATAAAGGCATCCGCGGATATGCTGGATCGGCTTACATCGATATCATTGGCGAGCGCACGCCGCCGCCGACGGCTGAACCCACGCCTACGCCGACGCCCGAACCCACGCCGACCCCGACGAATAAACCAACGCCTACGCCGACGCCCAAAACCACACCTACCCCTACACCTAAGCCTAAACCAAAAACAAACC
>JAHAZM010000001.1 GCA_018385275.1 Eubacteriales bacterium
ATTTTTTTGGTTTTTTTTTTTTTTTTTTTTTTTTGGGGTGTTGTGGGTTTTTTTTCCTACTTTTTGGTTGGTGGGGGGGCCCCCCCCCGGGGGGTTTAAAAAACCGGGGGGGGGGGGGGGGGGCGACCTGACGTACGATTACGTTCGGATCAACGGCGACTACCGCACATGAACAAGGAGAAACAAAATGAACGATCCTATTTCCAATAACGAGCGCGCGGAAGTCCTGGCCCAGGCGCTTCCGTATATCAAGCGGTACACAGGCAAAACCGTCGTCATCAAATACGGCGGCAGCGCCATGGTCAACGAAAAACTGAAAATGCAGGTCATGAAAGACATCGTCCTTTCATGGCTCATCGGGATCAAGGTCGTCCTGATCCACGGCGGCGGCCCGGAGATCAGCGATCTGATGGAGAAAATCGGCAAAACCCCTCTCTTTATCGACGGACTGCGCGTCACAGACAAAGAGACCGTCGAGATCGCGCAGATGGCGCTGTCCGGCAAAGTCAATAAATCGCTCGTCAATCTGATCGAAGTGACCGGCGGAAAAAGCGTCGGCCTTTCGGGCGTGGACGCGCGTCTCATCGAAGCGGAAGCCAAGGACGAAAAACTCGGTTTCGTGGGAAAGATCATCTCGATCGACACCCGCGTGATCACAGACCTGCTCGATAACAACTACATTCCCGTGATCTCGACGATCGGCTGCGACAAAAAAGGGAACATTTACAACATCAACGCCGATACCGCAGCGGCTTACATCGCCGGCGCCCTCGGAGCCGAGCGCCTCATCATGATGACCGACATCGCCGGCATCCTGAAAGACAAGAACGATCCGTCCTCCCTGATCCCCGAGATTACCGTGGGCGAAGCCAGAACCCTGCGGGAAAACGGCGTCATCGGCGGCGGGATGATCCCCAAAGTCGAGTGCTGTATCCAGGCGATTGAACAAGGCGTCAGAAACGTCGTCATCATGGACGGAAGGGTCCCCCACTCGATCCTGATGGAGCTCCTGACCGACGAAGGCGCCGGCACGATGGTAACAGGCGGAAAACAGGTATGACCATGAATATCCGGGAACTTGACAAACAATATATCGCCGGAACGTATAAGCGCTTTCCGGTCGTCGCGATGTCGGGCAAAGGCTCGGTCATCACGGATGAAAACGGCAAAACCTACATCGACATGGGCTCCGGGATCGGCGTGACTTCTTTCGGGATCGCGGACGAGATTTGGCAGAAAGCGGTCTGCGATCAACTCTCGCGCATTCAGCACGCGTCCAATCTCTACTACACCGAACCGTGCGTCACGCTGGCGCAGATGCTCTGCCAAAGGACCGGAATGAAAAAGGTCTTCTTTTCCAATTCCGGCGCGGAAGCCAACGAATGCGCCATCAAGGCCGCGCGGAAATACGCCGCGGACAAATACGGAAACGACCGTCACGTCATCGCCACGCTCCGCAACAGTTTTCACGGCCGCACGCTCACGACCCTTGCCGCCACCGGACAGGCTCATTATCACGAGCTGTTTACCCCGCTGACCGAGGGCTTCGTGAGTTTCGACGCGGGCGATCTGTCCGCAGTGGAAAAGCTGAACGAAAACGGAACGCTCGCCGCGATCATGATCGAATGCGTCCAGGGCGAAGGCGGCGTGATCCCGCTTGAGCCCGGCTTTGTGCGCCGGCTCGCCGCTTTCTGCCAAAAAAGCGACGTCCTGCTCATCGTCGACGAGGTACAGACCGGCAACGGAAGAACGGGCAAGCTGTACGCATATATGCATTACGGGATCGTCCCGGATATCGTCTCTACCGCCAAAGGCCTCGGCGGCGGTCTTCCTCTCGGCGCCACGCTCCTGGGTCCGAAATGCGAGTCCGTCTTCTCTTACGGCGATCACGGCTCGACCTTCGGCGGCAACCCGGTTTCCTGCGCGGCGGCCGTCAGCGTCCTGAAACGCATCGACGAGCCCCTGCTCGAGAACGTCCGCAGGAAAAGCCGCTTCATTTTCGACTCTCTCAGCGGAGCCGATGGGATCGAAGCCGTCAGCGGACTGGGCCTGATGATCGGGATCAAAACGAAAAAGGCCGCGTCTCAGGTCGTGAACGAATGTCTGGAAAAAGGCGTCCTTTGTCTGACCGCAAAAGATAAGGTACGCCTGCTCCCTGCGCTGAACATCCCGGACGAAACGCTCGCCGCGGCGATCAGCGTCGTCAAAGAAGTATGCCAAAACGGAGAATAAAACCATGTTTGATCCATCCATCAAAAAAACTCTTGTGATCGGCAGCGGCCCCATCGTGATCGGCCAGGCCGCGGAATTTGACTACGCCGGCACGCAGGCGTGCAAGATCCTCAAGGAACAGGGCGTCGAGATCGTGCTCGTCAACTCCAACCCCGCGACGATCATGACCGACAAAGCGATGGCGGACGAGATCTTTCTCGAACCGCTGACCCTCGAAACCATCCAGCGGATCATCCTCCGGGAAAAGCCCGACTCCCTCCTCGCCGGTCTCGGCGGTCAGACCGGTCTGACCATGGCGATGGAGCTCGACAAATGCGGGTTTCTGGAGCGGCACGGCGTCAGACTGCTCGGTACAAAGATCGAAGGCATCAACCGCGCGGAGAACCGCCGGCTTTTCAAAGACACAATGGAAAGCATCGGCGTTCCTACGATCGCTTCCGATACGGCCGACGATCTGGAGCATGCGGTCCGCATCGCGGACGCCATCGGCTACCCTGTGATTATTCGCCCGGCTTTCACGCTCGGCGGCGGAGGCGGCGGCGTGGCCTTCTCTCATGAGGAAATGCTGACCGTCGCCGGAACGGGTCTCGAGGCTTCCCCGATCCATCAGATCCTCGTCGAAAAATACATCGTCGGCATGGAAGAGATCGAGTTCGAGGTCGTCCGCGACGCATCAGGCCGCGCGATCACGGTATGCAGCATGGAAAACGTCGATCACGTCGGCGTGCACACCGGAGACACGAAAGTCGTCGCTCAGGCGCTCACCCTGCCCCAGGCCGATCTCGATATGCTGAAAAAAGCCTCCTTCGACATTGTGGAGGCTCTGAAGATCGAAGGCGGCTGCAACTGTCAGTTTGCCTACGACCCCAAAACAAGCGAGTACTATGTCATCGAGGTCAATCCGCGCGTCTCGCGCTCGTCCGCGCTCGCCAGCAAAGCGACGGGCTATCCGATCGCGAAAGTGACCACCATGATCGCCCTCGGTTATCGGCTCGACGAGATCCGTTTCGACCCCGACGCCGTCGGGACCGCCGCCTGCGAACCGCAGGTCGATTATATCGTTCTGAAATTCCCGCGCTGGCCTTTCGACAAATTCACCAACACCAGCCGCCGGCTCGGCACGCAGATGAAAGCCACGGGCGAAGTGATGGCGATCGGCTCTTCCGTCGAAGAAGCCCTCATGAAAGCGGTCTGCGGCGCGGAAATCAAACAGGATTCGCTCAACCGCGTCTCCCGGAGCGGCGCGCCGCTTGAAAAAAGACTCGAGCGAGTCAACGACGTCCGTATCTTCACAATGTTCGAAGCGCTCAAAGCCGGCTTTTCCGTCGACGAGGTCGCTCGCGTCACAAAGATCAACCCGTTCTTTGTCGAAAAACTCAAGAACCTCGTGGATTTTGAAGCGAGCATCCGCGGCAATCTGACAGAGGAACTCTATATCAAGGGAAAGAAATACGGATATACCGACAAAGCGCTGTCAAAACTCTCCGGCTGTGCGCTTCCGACCCATCTCAGCGCCTGCTACCGCGCGGTGAACACCTGCCGGGGCGCGTTCGGGCCGGCCGCCTATTACTACTCGTATTATGATGAAACCACCCGCCCGGCCAAGCAGGCGGACAGCGGCAAAAAGAAGATCCTGGTCCTGGGTGCGGGGCCCATCCGGATCGGCCAGGGGATCGAATTCGATTACAGTTCGGTCAAATGCGTGGAAACGCTCCGGCACGCGGGTTACGAAGTGCTGATCCTCAACAACAACCCCGAAACCGTCTCCACCGATTACGATACGGGCGACAGGCTTTACTTTGAATCGGTCACGGAAGAAAACGTGCTTTCGATCATGAAAGCGGAAAACCCGCTCGGCGTGGTCGTCGCGTTCGGCGGCCAAACGGCGATCAAGCTCGCCAAATCGCTGGATTCCAAAGGCGTCACCATTCTCGGGACGTCCGCCGAAAGTATCGACGTCGCCGAGGATCGGGAGCGCTTCGACCGGTTCCTGGAATCCATCAACATGACCCGGCCCAAAGCGGTCGCAGTCGAGAGCACCGAGGAAGCGCTGGTCGCAGCCAAGATCCTCGGATACCCCCTGCTCCTTCGTCCGTCGTACGTCATAGGCGGTCAGGGCATGAGTGTCGTACGCTCAGCCGACGAGCTCAAGACCTATATGGACGCCATCATCACCGGCGACGTGGCCAATTCGGTCCTGCTGGACAAATATATGCCCGGCGCCGAACTGGAAGTCGACTGTATTTCCGACGGATCCGCCGTGCTCATCCCCGGCATCATGGAGCATATCGAGCGCGCGGGGATCCACTCCGGCGACTCGATCGCCGTATACCCGCCGTACAATCTGTCCGATACGCTCACGAAAAAGATCTGCGACGTTTCGATCCGGATCGCCAGAGGCCTGGGCACTAAGGGTATCGTCAATATCCAGTATCTCATCTTTGAAAACGAACTCTACGTCATCGAGGTCAATCCGCGCGCAAGCCGCACGGTGCCCTATATCAGCAAAGTCACCGGCATCCCGATGATCGAGCTGGCCAGCCGCGTCATGCTCGGCGAAAAGCTCGCAGATATGGGATATCGGGAAGGTCTTGCGCCAAGCGCGCGTTATTACGCGGTAAAGGTCCCTGTTTTCAGCTTTGAGAAAATATCCGACGCCAACTCGATCATGGGCCCGGAAATGAAATCCACGGGCGAAGTGCTCGGCATCGGCCGGACCAAGACCGAAGCGCTCTACAAAGGTCTCTGCGCCGCGGGGATCGACGTGCATGCCGGTGAAAAACCCGGCCGCGGTATCCTGATCTCGGTCGAAGACTACGATTATTCCGACGCGATCCGGCTTGCGGAGAAATTCACCGATCTCGGAATGACCATATACGCCACGCCCGACACGGCCGCCTCCATCCGCGCGCGCGGCCTGGAGGTCATCATGGCGCACAACATCTGGCAGAACAACGATATTTACGATCTGATCGAATCGGGCAAAGTGAATTACGTCGTCTACACGGGCGCGGTCATGGACAGTTCCGTCGGCGATTTCCGACTGCTGTACCGCAAAGCCATGAACGCGCGCATCCCCTGTATGACCTCGATCGATACCGCGCTGGCGCTCGCGGACGTGATCAGCGCCTGCTACGACCAGAGCAACACCCACCTTGTCGACATCAATCATTGAGGAGAAACCCATGGACCTGAAAGGAAAAAGCTTTCTTAAACTGTTGGATTTCACGCCCGGGCAGATCGGATTCCTGCTCGACCTTGCGGCGGATTTCAAGGAGAAGAAGAAAAAGGGGATCCCGCACGAGATCCACCGCGGGAAAAACGTCGCGCTGATTTTCGAAAAAACCAGCACGCGGACGCGCTGTTCTTTCGAAGTCGCGGCGGCCGATCTCGGGATCCATTCCGTGTATCTCGATCCGAAAAGCTCGCAGTTAGGCAAAAAAGAGAGTATCGCCGACACCGCCCGCGTACTCGGACGGATGTTCGACGGTATCGAATACCGCGGTTTCGAGCAGGCGCGCGTGGAAAAACTCGCGCAGTATGCCGGCGTGCCGGTATGGAACGGCCTCACCAACGAATTCCATCCCACGCAGATCCTCGCGGATTTCCTGACGATCCGGGAGCATTTCGGCCGTCTCCCGAAAATCAAGCTCGTTTACCTCGGCGATGCGCGCTATAATATGGGCAATTCCCTGATGGTGGGCAGCGCCAAAATGGGCCTGGACTTCACGATCTGCGCCCCGGAAAAGTATTTCCCCGACAAACAGCTCGTCGCCCGGTGTTCTGAGATCGCCTCCTCTACGGGAGCGACCCTGCGCTTCCAGACCGATCCGGTCCGGGCGACGGCCGGCGCCGACGTGCTCTATACCGACGTCTGGGTATCCATGGGCGAGCCCGATTCGGTGTGGAAAGAACGCATCGGCGACCTCACGCCCTACCGGGTGACCGAATCGCTGATGAAAAACGCCGGCGAACAGTGCCGTTTCATGCACTGCCTGCCCTCCTTCCACGACCTCGAAACGGAAACCGGGAAAGAAACGTACCGAACCTACGGGATCGACTGCATGGAAGTAACGGACGGTGTTTTCGAAAGCGAAAAATCGATCGTCTTTGACGAAGCGGAAAACCGTATGCATACCATCAAAGCCGTCATGGCGGCGACCCTGTAAAAACAAACGGACAAGAGTTTCCTTCTTTTGTCCGTTTTTGTTTCCGTTCTCCCCGCCCGGCGGCGTCAAAAAAACAAGCGGACGATCGTTCGCTTGTTTTTTATTCGAGTTCATCCGGCGCTTTCCCGAAGCGTGCCGGCAAAGTTCCCATTTAAACGGGAAGCGAAACAGATCCTGATACGGTTTTCCGGAACGTTAGTCCGCAAAAATCAAGCGGATCGAACGGCGGGCCGTCGTTTGCGGCCACTCGATCCGTTCCCCCTTCTGCCGGAAAGCAACCGGTCGACCGTCGATTTCCACCGAGAGCAGTTTTCCCCTGCCGCGGAGTTTCAACGACGCCAGCGTGAGGCGTCCGGATCGGACCGCGATCTCGTCAACGGCGCCGCGCCGCAGAAAATCGCCCCACCCGCTCCCCACGCTCCAGAAACAGCGGAAATCCCCGTCCGTCACCGGTGCAAATCCGATCATTCCCGACGGCAGATCAAACGAAAACCCGGAGCATATCGGCAGAAGCGCAAAACTCGCCATGGGGCGGGCATAATTACTCCCGCACTCGATCTCATTATACGGATTGCGCTTTTTCCCGTCGTACCGGCCGCGCACGGCGCGGACGACCCGGAGTCCCTCGTCGATAAAGCCTTCGGCTATCAGCAGTCCTGCGAAAGCGTACTCGAAGCCCGTCATGCATTCTTCACAATAGGGAATGGGGATCGCAGGCTTTTCGCATCCCGCCGGATAATCGCAGATCAGTGCTCCGCCCTCGTCGTTCAGCGCAAACACGCGCCACATGTTGGCCGTTTCCCGCAGCGTCGGCTTGAAATTGTTTTTCATCATAGACTGCAGCGCGATTCTGCGCTGTTCCGGATCGAACACGTCCCCCAGTCCCGTGATGTCGGCATGCCATTGTCCCAGCATCTGATCGAGCGCCGATCCGTCCGCGATCTGATACTTGATCTGTTCTTTTTCCTCATTCCAATACTCGGGACAGCAGAACCGCTCTAACGGCGACCTGTCGCGCACGTCAATCCTTTGAATAAAATATGCGCCGTTGAACAGATTCTCCTTCGTCCAGACGTATCCCTTTTCAAAAAGGGCCCGATATTCCCCGGCTTTTTCACCGTCTCCCAGCGCTTCGGCCATGAGGGAAGCCGCTTTCAGAGCCGCGAGATACATCCCCTCCAACCAGGAGGAGGGGCCGAACGCTTCCACGTCCAGCGTATGATGTTGTCTGCCCTCCAGCACGCCGTCCCGGTCGCGGTCCCACGCGTGGTCGTTTTCGGGGCTCCAGGCAAACTCCAGAATGCGCTTGACGTTTTCCCAGTTATCCCGAAGCCATTCGCTGTCGCCGGTGAGTTTCCAGTCCCGATAAATCTTGATCACCGTGGCCATTTGTCCGTCCAGACAGGGCCGCGGATCTCCACCCGTCCTTCCGAGAGGCAAAAGCGTCCGAAAGCGCATCCGTCCGTTCCGATCGGTATCGTAGCGGAACTCCGTATCACGCAGGCTTCTCTCCAGCGTCGGGAACAAAAAGCAGAGCGCGTAAGCATAACTCCATACGTGCGTACAGGTCCCCTCGCAGGAACCTGCCGTTTCATGGACTCCTTCCCAGCCGTAAAAGGTTCCGTCCTCCAGTCTCAGCACAGTGGGGGATTTCAGGACCGTCAGGGACGCCGAGGCGGCATCGATCACCGACGGATCCAAGGTGGAGGCGTGAAGCGACCGGGCAAACGCCGTCGTCTCCCGTTCGAGGCGCCGCCACTCAGCAAGCGCGTAACGCACGGTGGCGGCTGAATCCTCAAAGCGCGTCGCATAGTAGTTTTTCCACAGCACGTCCCGACCCGTCTCGTCCTTCATGGGACTCCAGTAATTATATTGATTCGGCTTGTTCCACGCGATCAGGAAGCGAAACGCGGCGTTTTCGCCTGCCGCAACGGTCTCCGTCGCGCCGACCGTCGCGACGTCGCCGGCGCCGGGCTCGTCGTAATGACGGCACGGCAGCTCTCCCTCTTCCAGCTCACGCCAAAAAGTGGTCACTCTGTCCTGCCAACTGCCGCGATACCAGTTTTCCTGACAAACGCCGCCTTCATGTGCGACCGCGATCGTCAAATCTCCGTACTCAGCTTCATCCGGTCCGTGAGCTGCGTCCGCCAGCCTGACCGCCGTGGCGCCCGGGATCGCGACGGCTCGGTTGCGAGACGCGGAAAAGGGATTGCTTACCGACAGAAGTGCGGTATAGACGATCCCCTCCTCCCGGGAGCGGATCCCGATCTCGAAAAAAGCAGCGGGCAAACTCGAATCGTCCGCATTCAGCGGAATAAAGGGATTGAAAGCCCGCAGCTTCACCACGGCGGGAAAATTTTCGTCCTCGAACGTCAGCGTCGCCAGCGGGAACTTCCCGTCAAAACGGACGCGGCGGAAATGCGGGAAACCCGCCATGCTGCCGGTATTGGGACCGTACCCGAAACCCGCGTACTGAGTTTTGGAATAAGTGCCGGATAGATCCTTTGTCACGTCGCCCATGAGCACGCGGGCGACCGCTCTGCCGTCGGGAAACGTCGCCTTGACGGCAAAAAAGCTGTAGGGGTTGATGCTTCCCTTATTTGGGCGGTTGAAGATCTCCCAATCCGTCAGAGCGCCGTTCCCGGCCAACCCCAGCGAACCGGTCCCGATCCCTCCTAACGGAAATACGATTTCCTGCAGGCGTTCCCCTGTATATCTCATGGTCGGCTTCTCCCTTCTCGCCGCACGCAATCCTGCGTTTTCTTTGAAAAAAGCGGTCGCAATCGCGATCGTTTGTTATTTATTTTTTACTCGCAGCAGCGTCGTGCGCTGTTACGGCTCCTCTTTATGGGAATATGGGTTCTTGTTTTCTTTTTCCGGGTCGGGCTGATTGCCGCCCCACCGTGCGTAGCGGATCAGCAGATACCGCAGGATACCCGCGACGAACCAGGTGATCAGGACGAGCCAGAACCACATGATGTCCAGTCCGACCGTGAAATGCAGGATCAGCGTCACCCACGCCGGCAGCGAATACAGGAGCGAATCGATCCGGAAAATCAGAAAGAATATGATCCCGAGGATAAAACGCAGGATCTTGTCTCCCGTTCCCTGATTTTTCACGAAAATCCCCTCCTTCCGCTCGCCGTCTCTGACGACGGCTCCGCTCTCTTTTTATACCACATCCGCCCGGTATCCGTCAAGGCGCGGCAAGCGGCGCTTCCTTCGCCGTCGCCGCCGGTTTCGTGATCCGGCCCGCCAATAAAAATGCACGATTGAACAATCGTGCATTTAATAGTTATACCATATAATAAATTGCCAAAAACACGCCGGATAACAACAGATACCCCGCTCCGACCAACAGGATATACCTCACCGGCCTTTTATGTTTGCTCTTTTCGGCCCGGTAGTCGTAAAAGGTCTGCCTGTCCTGCGACAGATCCTTTCGTGTGAAACTCCTGATCACCTGCTTGACGCCGAAACTGAGGATATCGAACTGTCCCTCATTGGACGCAAAGAGCAATCCTCCGAAACCGGCAAGTATCACGCCGGCGGCAAAAGCGCCGTCGCAGAGTCGACGGAAAACCATCTGCGCGTTTTCGGCCGACGCCAGTCCGGTCAGAAAAGCCACGCCCAGCATGATCACGGCGCCTGCCGCTGCCGGGATGACGATTTTTTTACCGGTCTTATTGGGCTGTTCCATGGATTTCTTCGAGATACTTCTTTTCCTCGCTGTCACTGCACAGCACAAAGTGTCCGGGCGTGACCTCACGGAAAGAGGGCCGCTCGACAGAATAGTCGTGCGCCGTCAGTTTATTGTACACCATATGGACACGGCTCTTTTCCGAAAGCGGATCGGGGCGCGGAATGTCCGACAACAGAGACCGCGTATACGGATGCAGAGGATGCGCGAACAGCTCGTCGCTTTCCGCCAGTTCCACCAGATTGCCGTAATACATGACGCCGATACGGTCGGAGAAATACTTGACCACCGACAAATCATGCGCGATAAACAGGATCGTCAGGCCCAGATCGTGGCACAGATCGTTCATCAGATTGATTACCTGCGCCTGAATGGACACGTCCAGCGCCGAGATCGGCTCGTCGGCGATGATCAGGTCGGGTTTCATCACGATCGCGCGCGAAATACCGATTCTCTGCCGCTGACCGCCTGAAAACTCATGCGGATACCGGCCGGCATGCTCACGCACCAGACCGACGCGCTCCAGCACGCTGTAGACCTGCTCGTCGATCTCTTTTTTGTTGCGCACACCGTGGATACGCAGTCCTTCGGCGATGATCTCGCGGACCGTCATACGCGGATCCAGCGAAGCGATGGAATCCTGGAAAATCATCTGAATGCCGGTAACGAAGCGCTGCTTTTTGGCACGGTAAGCCTGATCCTTATGCCACTCTTCGAGTGCTTTGGCTTCTTCTTCGGTCTTGACTTCCTGCTTGCGTTTGGCGTATTCTTCTTCGATATGAGCGGATTGCTCGCGGGCGTAGTCCTTATCGCAGCATTTTTGATCGTGCTTGGCTTTCTTGATCTCTTTTTTCAGCTCCGCGATCCGCGCTTTGATCTCGGCCTTTCTTGCCTCGTCCGCTTTGGCCGATTCTTTCTTCAAAGCGGCGATCTCGTCCGTATAGGAGCGCGTTCCGGCAACGATACGGCGGCCCTTGAAATACACGTTTCCGCTGGTAGCGTTGTACAGTTTGATAATGGTCCGCCCCGTCGTCGTCTTTCCGCAGCCGGACTCGCCCACCAGGCCGAAAACCTCGCCCCGATGGATATCGAAAGATACGTTATTGACCGCCTTGAGTTCACGACCGGGTCTGCCGAAAAACTGGCAGAGATTCTCTACTCGGAGCAATACTTCTTTTTCTTCACTCACGGCCGGCCACCTCCTTCTGGTAACGCGCGATCCTCTCGCGGATGATCTTCGGCATTTCTACCTTGGGCGCGTCCGGATGCAGCAGCCACGTCGCCGCATAATGCGTCGGGCTCACCTCAAACATCGGAGGCTCCATTTCAAAATCGATTTCCAGCGCGTACTTATTGCGTACGGCGAAAGCGTCGCCATCCGGCGGATAAATCATGTTCGGCGGCGTGCCGGGAATGGCCTCCAGTTTATCGGTGGTATCCAGATCCGGCATGGAGGACAACAGCGCCCATGTATACGGATGGGCCGGAGAATAGAAGATCTCATTAACGTCGCCGTACTCGACGATCTTGCCGGCATACATGACGGCCACGCGATCGGCCATGTTTGCCACGACGCCCAGGTTATGCGTGATGAAAATAACCGACAGACGGCGTTTCTTCTTCAGATCGTTGATCAGCTCGAGGATCTGCGCCTGGATCGTCACGTCCAGAGCCGTGGTCGGCTCGTCGCAGATCAGGATGTCCGGGTTGGCCGAAAGCGCGATCGCGATCACGATACGCTGTCTCATACCGCCGGAGAACTCAAACGGATACTGACGGTATCTCTTTTCCGGCTCGGGGATGCCGACTTCCTCCATCAGCTTGATGGCTCTGATGCGAGCCATGGATTTGGTGACCTTATTCGACACCTCAAAGGCCTGATTCTTCATGAAATCGATGAATTCCACCGCTTTCTCGTCAAAATTCACCGACTCCGCGCGCGCGATATCCTCGCGATAGCGCTCGGAAATATGATCGAAGATATACCGGATATTCTTCTTGGTCAGCTCCAGATCGATCGTCTGCGCCGGCGTTACCTTCCAGTCCGGGGTCTTGTTCCGGGCGATCAGTCTGTCATACTTGGTCTTCTGACGCTCGTAAGCGCGGATACGTCCCGGATTGACGCGTATACCGGTAAAATAAGTCTCCACCGCGCTGCGCAGGCTGCCGATAAAGGTATACGCCGCGCTGTCTTTGACGGTATCCAGTCTGTTGATCGAAACGTTGGTGACCTTCTCCATGTCTTTGATCGCCGTTTCGCAAGCCTTGCGATCCAGCGTTTCCCCGTCAAAGATCTCGCGCTTCTTCTCGATCATATCCAACAGTTGTTTTTTGCCCTCGAGCGCATTGGCGTGCGCGTTCTTCAGAGCTTTCTTCTCCTGTTTGATAAACTCGATCATGAAGTGTTCGTCCAGGAACGTCTTCGCCGTTTCGTTGAGCTCGGCGACAGGCATGGAATAGATGTCCTTCTCGGGATTATGCATCTTATAGTACCCGATCCGGAAAAAGTTCGGCTCGGTGCGACCCTTGAGCGACGTGACCAACTCGTTCAACTCGCGCAGCGCGCTCACCGCCGCCTCGTCCGGCAGCGCCTTTTTGGGGAACTTCGCGCTCTTGAGCTTGTCTACGATCGGCTGCATCTGTTCCGCCGGCGCAACGAACGGATGGATCGATCTCTTCGCCTCATCGATCAGCTTGTGCGTCAGTGCGCCGTAGTCTACGTTGGTCTGCTTCTTTTCGATATTGAGCAGGATCCACTCCACGCCGCTCTCCGCTTCGACCAGCATATTGGCCGCTTCGTTGTATTTGTTCTGCAGCTTCAGCGCTTCGACGTTGAATTTGTTGAATTCTCCGGTCAGCTCGGCCGCCGTCTTTTTCGCCTGATCCTCCGGCACGCCCTCTTTGACCAGCGCTTCAACCATATTGGCCTTAAGGTTGGTCAGCATGCTGTTGAAAACCCGTCTCGCCGCCCGCCGGCTGCCCTTGTTCTTGAGCAGCATCGCCTCGGTCAGCTGTTTGCCGATCCGGACGACCGGATTCAGGCTCGAAAGCGGATCCTGGAAAATCATCGAGATCTTGTCGCCGCGGATCTTGTGGAAATCATCTTCCGAAATACGCAGCAGATCCTGTCCGGAATAAATGATGCTGCCGCTCTCGACAATGGCGTTGCCGGCCAGAATGCCGAGGATGGCGCGGCTCGTTACGGATTTGCCGGAGCCGGATTCGCCGACGATGGCCAGCGTTTCGCCCTTATAGAGGTCAAAGCTGATATTGCGGACAGCCTGGACCTTGCCGTTGGTCGTTCTGAAGGAGATCTTCAGGTCATTGACTTCTAACATCTTTTCTGCCATGGCTTAATCCTCCACTCCGCGCAGCGACGGGTTGAACGCATCTCTCAGGCCGTTGCCGAACAGGTTGAACGAGATCATCAGCAGCGACAAAACCAAAGCCGGGAAGAACATCAGATGCGGATACTGCATGAATGTGCTTTGCGCGTTGGCCAGCATGCTGCCCAGCGAGGTGCCGCTGTCACCGGTGATCGAAGCGATTCCCAGGTATGACAGCATCGACTCGGAATTGATGACGCCGGGGATGACCAGCACAGAAGAAGTAATGATCGTTCCGAGAGAGTTCGGCAGGATGTGTTTGAACATCAGGCGCTTGTTCGACGCGCCCAGCGTACGGGCCGCAAAAACATACTCGGAATTCTTGAAGCGGTAGAACTGCGTCCTGACGCGGTAGGCCGTACCCAGCCAGCCCGTCAGCACGAAAGCAAACAGAAGTGAGATGATCGGCCCTACCTTTGCCGAGTAATACATCTGGAACAGCGTCGCCACTATGATGAATGGCACGCCGCTCAGAATATCGCTGATACGCTCCATGATGATGTCTGTCCAACCGCCGAAATAGCCTTCGATAGCGCCGTAGATCGTCCCGATGAAGAAGTTGATCAGCGAAACGGCAATGGACAGGACCAGCGACAGCCGGATACCGGTCGCCAGACGAACGCAGATATCGTAACCGCTCTCATCGGTGCCGAACAGGTACTGGGCCTTGAAACCGTACAGGTATTCGTAATAGGTAGCGTAAAGCACGCGGAAAACGCGGTCGCTCTTACCGGTGTTCTGGTAGTAGCGGATATTTCCCGCCTCATCGCGCAGGTAGTTGTCCGAAAGCTCGTCTTTCTCGTAATCCAGCGTGCGGAAACCGCCGAACGTCACAACGATCGGGTCGGGTTCGGATTTGACGCTGTTGGGATTGACTTTATACCAGATGTTCGCGCCGTTGATGTCGTTGCCGCGCGGATAATAATCGCTGTAGCGGTCGATCATCGGATAGATGACGTGTTTGCCGGTCTCGGCCTCCCATGCGCGGATCTTGTTGAATTCTTCTTCGGTGGACTGGATATAGCGGAAGCCCACCTCGTAGTATACGTCGACGTCGGCCTTGCGGTATCTCTTTTCGCGGCCCTCGACGCCCTTCATATAGGATTCGCCGACGTGGATCAGCGGGTTGAACTCATTGGCTTCGCCGTCGGCCCAGGTCGCGCCCTTTCCCTCAGGATCGGCCGCGCCGACGCCGATGGCCAGGCGGTACATATAGCCCACGTCGCTCAGCTCACGGTTGGTCGTACCGGTGCAGATGCCGAACTGTGCCAGGAAGTCGTTCTTCGGCACCTTGTTTTTGTAGGTATTGACCGAGAAAGTGATGTCATAGGGCGAAACGAACGGCACGATCACAGCAAAAATCACGATCAGCAGGATGATGATTGCAGCCGCGACGGAAGCCTTGTTTTTGCGAAAGCGGTTCCACGCGTCATGGAAGTATCCGATCGGCTTGGTTTCCAGCTTCTTATCGCTCATATCACGGTTCGTGTCCGCGAGTCTGAATTTCTCCTTGGGGATATTATAGAGGTCGTATGAAGCTTTCATGTCTTATCTCTCCCCCATTCTGATACGCGGATCGATGAATCCGTAGCTCAGGTCGATGACGATGGTCGCCGTCAGACCGATCATCGTATAGAAGATCGTGCAGAACAGGAACACGTCATAGTCCAGAAGATTGATCGACTGCAGATACAGCGCGCCGACGCCCGGCACGCCGAAGATACGCTCGATGACCAGCGAACCGGAGAGAATGCTGGTAAACTCGCCGATGATCATCGGCAGGATCGGCACCATGGCGTTGCGCAGCGCGTGCCGCGTCGTCGCCTGCGCCCTGGTCAGGCCCTTGGCCCGCGCCAGCAGCATAAAGTCGCTGGTCAGCACCTCGGTCAGCTCGGCGCGCGTGAAACGCGCAAGCCCCGCGATGCTGCCGAAGGACAGGGAAATAATCGGCAGAAGCATGGAAACAAACATCGGCCAGGACAGCCACAGCGAGGCCACGTCGCCGCTGCTGATCATTTTCGTCAACACTTCTTGAGATATACCCATTTGCATACCGGCGTCATAAAGCGAGCAAACCGTCGCCGGCAGCCAGCCCAACTTGAAAAAGATCAGATACTGTACGATGAAGGCGTAAACGTACGACGGCACCGAAATAAACAGCATGACGATGAACGAAATGAAATGGTCCTGCCACTTATTCTTTTTCAGCGCGGCGAAAATACCCAGCGCCAATCCCAGCGGCACCGAGAAGATCAAGGAATAAATGTTCAGGAGCAGAGTCGGCGTTACGCGTGAAAACAGCACGTCCGTCACGTTAGCCAGATAGTCGATTTTCCACGACGTGCCGAAGTCTCCCTTGGTAAAGACGTTCCTCAGATAGATCGCATACTGCTCGAGCACCGGCTTGTCATAGCCGAGCGCTTTCCGACGTGCCATTTCGATTTCCACCTGAGAGCCCGACACCGGGACGTCCGGCTGAAGCATCTTGATGAGCACAAAGCAGATCGTCAAGATGATGAACATCGTCATAAGCATCAGCAGGAGTCTTTTGATTACATATTTGGTCATTTTCTCTCCGTCCTTCTGTTTACTGCTGGTATTCCCTTTGTCCCAGGCGCATCCCCGGCAGGGTTGCGCCCCCGACAAAAAGAACTCCTTATACAGAACTCTTTTGCCGAACCGTTCCCGGATCGATTCAATCAAAACATGTTCAGAATAGCAAAAAATGACGAATAGGCGCGACGCAAAACACGTCGCGCCCTATCGTGTCATTTATGCCGGGATCCGCGATCCCGTCAGATCTTACTTATAATCCAGCGTTCCGCCCTGGCTGGCCACGTAGTTGGCCCACTCGAAGTCGGAATAGTTGTAGGTCATCAGTCTGGTTCCGCCGTAACCGTACATAATGTTGTAGTTCAGCGTAGCATACTTGATCTTCTGAGAGTACATGGAAACCGTCGCCGTAACCGTGATCGGGAAGCAGTGAGCCTCGTTGAGGATCGCGCACTCGATCGCCGACAGGATCGTCAGTCTCGTCGCATGAGGAGCGTCGAAGTAAATACCGCTGTCCGGGATACCGTCCTGCGGAGCCGTGATGGAGGCGTTCCACGTGAACATATCCTTCGTGACGGTCTCGGCTTCGCCGTCGCCGTTGAAGTCATAAGTGATCGTGATGTTGACCGCGTGAGCATCGAAGTTGCCCTCGGTGATACGGCCGCCGACCGCCTGCTTCTCGTCGATGTAGCTGTTGAAGCAGCGATACGGATAGAACGCCGCGCCGCCCAGACCGCCGTAGCAGCACTCGCGTACGCCGGTGGAGCAATCGCCGTAACGGTCGTTGATGTTGTAGATGTACTTCACGGAAACTTTGCCCTCGAACGGAGTTCCCTCGGTGCCGGCCTTCAGGAAGTCGTTGAACTTCTTCTCCTGAGCGACAAGCTCGGGCGTAGACGCACCCTTCGCAGCGCCGACGTTGATGACGATATTCTGGCCGGCGGTGTAGGTGCCGTCGGCGATGACTTCGTCGTAAGCCTCACGGAACAGCGTCTTGGCCTGCTCGATATCGTAACCGGTGCAGGCGCGATAGGCTTCCTTCAGCGTGGCGTAGGTCTTGCCCTCGCCGTACTCAAGGCCGTAGTAGTTGACGATGCCCTTCATCGCGATCTCGCTGTTGCGGTACACGGAAGTGGGATCGTTCTCGACGTCATAGAAATACAGATCGGAAAGAAGCGCTACCTGCGGGATCTCGCCGGCGGTGACTTCTTTGCACCAGGTTTCACGGTCGAACGCCCAGCTCATAGCCTTGCGGAATTTCGTGTTGGCCAGAACTTCGATGTTGTTGCCGTCGTTTCTCTCGGCCTCAAGCTTCTTGAGGACTTCGAGGCTGGTGTTGAA
>JAHAZM010000047.1 GCA_018385275.1 Eubacteriales bacterium
ATATATATCTCTGAAATAGACAAGTTCTTTTTGAAGTTTTCTTGTTCTTCACATAGAAAAATTCAACTCAAAGCAAAGTCAGCAAAACGGAAAGCGACTTAGGCCGGCAGCCCAGCTTTTCCGTCATATACCCGATCATCATGCGGACGTGATACGCGCCGGCTCCGCCGGCAAAAGGCCATTCTCCGCAAGCATCGAGATCGCTGTCCAGAATGCGCGAGAAGGTCAAGGCGACGTCTTTCGGCATTTCATAGTCGCCGTCGACGGTACAAAGCCCGCAGACCACGCCCCCGTTACGAAGACTGAATCGTGTCGCTTGTTCCCGTCCGCAAACGACGCATCGATCTAAAACCGGTCTGTAACCGCACACAAGCGCCAGCTTCAGCGTAAAAAGAAGCAGGACTTCTCTGACCGTTTTATCGCTGTAGACAAGAAGCTTCAAACAAGTAATGAATAAAACAAAAAGATCCGTGTCCGAATCCGTCTCCTCGGAGGCCGCTTCTATAAGATTGGCCATATAGGTCGCCGCCGCCAGCTTGACGATGTCTTCCCGGAGGTCATAAAACAGCTCCACGGGCGTACAGGCTGTCAGAATCCGTTTTCCCTTCGTCTGCGTAAAGCAAAACTCGCCCATGCAAAAAAGCTCGCCGGCGTATTTCAGTTTCGCGTTATTTTTCCGGCATCCTCTGGCCGAAGCGCTGAGACGCCCTTCCGGCGTCAGGATCGTCAGGATTTTATCGCTCTCGCCATAGTTTACCGCCCGGATCACGATACCGTTAGTCTTCTCGTCCAAACTCTTTCTTTCCTCTTACCGTCGTTTCCAAAGCTTTTTTAAACAGATAATGCTCGGCCCGACCCGTCTGTAAAAAAAGCTTCCACGCCACGTTCTCGATTTCCTTTTCACTCAAAACAATCGCCTCCCGTTCTCAGTTTTCCCGGAAAGGCGTCGTTTCACTCTCTTTTAATCGGAAACATATCCGAGCTCGTTCATGACCGCGTCGTTGTTTCTCCAGTCTTCGCTGATTTTGACCCACATCTGAAGATTGACCCGCGCGGCGAGCAATTCTTCGATCTGACGACGCGCCTCCGTCCCGATCGCTTTGAGCATTGCGCCGTTTTTCCCGATAATGATGCTCTTGTGCGATTTTTTCTCGCAATAGATCGTCGCCTGAATATCGATCAGCCCGTTTTCTCGCTCGTGCATTCTTTCAATGCCGATCCCGATCCCATGCGGGATCTCCTCGCGCAGAAAACGAAGCGCCGCTTCCCTGATCAGCTCGGAAGCCAGAAATCTCTCCGGTCTGTCCGTGATCTCGTCTTCGGGGAAATACATCGGTCCGGGCGGCATCTTATCTTTGACGGCTGAAAACAAGCGCTCGACGCCCCGCCCGTTTTGTGCCGAAATCACGAAAACTCCGCCGCACGCCGGGTTTATTTCTTCGATCAGTTTTTTCATGCTTTCTGCCGTTTCCGGCGCCAGATCCTGCTTGTTGACGACGGCAAAGAACGGGATATTCTTTTCGCTCATCCGGGCCATCAGTTCCCGGTCTCCTTCCCCGAGCCCGCGATCGGCCTGCGTCAGGACCAGCGCCAGATCCACCGCCTCCAGTGCAGAGTCGACGGAGCGCATCATAAACTCACTCAGCTTGTTATGCGGCACGTGGACTCCCGGCGTGTCCAGAAAAACGATCTGGCAGTTTTGATCGGTATAAACGCCGTTGATCGTATTCCGCGTCGTCTGCGGTCTTTCCGAAACGATCGTGATTTTTTGTCCGAGAAACGCGTTCAGCAGCGTGCTTTTCCCGACGTTCGGTTTTCCTATGATAGAAACGAATCCGCTTTTGAAATCACTCATCTTCTTCTTTGCCTTTTAAAGAAAACGCGGTCGGCAAAAGCTCTGATGCTTTCTTTTCCACGATCCTGCCTTCTTCGTCCCGGAAAACCACCAGCGGATCTCCGAACTGCAGTATAAACTGGCGACATATCCCGCACGGCGCAATGCCTTTTCCGTCGTCGCGCGATACGGCGATCGCTTCAAAGCTCTTTTCCCCCGCCGTTATCGCCGCGCAGATCGCCGTGCGCTCCGCACAGATCGTCGCGCCGTACGAAGCGTTTTCCACGTTGCAGCCCAGGTATATCTTTCCGTCGGCCAGGACCGCCGCGCCCACGTGGATGCCAGAATAGACGCAGTACGCGTTCTGCGCGGCCGTCTGCGCTTTCTCCAACAAAAAATTACTGTCGGGGCGCGCCAGATTCAGTCGCTCCAGGATCTTTTCTTCATAACTTCGCATCAGAACGCGATCCGCTTCCTCGATATGATCGTAGCCCAGCAGATGCAGCATGGCATGCACGATCAGATATCCGATCTCCCGCCGGAGACTGTGTCCGTATTCCTCCGCCTGCCGCGCCGCCGTTTCCGCCGATATGACAATATCGCCGAGCAGGAGTTTCCCCGTCCTGCAGTCATAATCGCCGGAACCGTACTGTGCCGCCGGTTTCCCGTTTTCAAAGGTATACTCCAGGTAAGGAAAGGACAGGACGTCGGTCGGCTTATCGATCTGACGGAATTCTCTGTTCAGCCGACAGATCTCTTCGTCATCGGTAAAAAGTATATTGACGAGGACGGCACGCGTAAATCCGTTTTGATCCAGCGCCGCGTTCACGGCGTTTTCCACAAATTTACGCTCTTCTCTGGTCACCCTGCCTTTTCTCTTCGTAATAGCTACCATGCTATTCCTTCTCCTTTTCCTCGATCGACGCCGCCGGGCTTATCTCCGGCGGATACTCAATGCGTTCATGGTACAAACGATTCATCGTATTGACCAGCACGTCTTCGATGACGCGCAGATCCTTAAAGGACAGATCGCAGTTGTCAAACTGCTTCAGCTCTTTTCTTTTTTCAATGATACCGCGGATGATTTCCCGGATATTCTCATCGCCGTGATCCGTCGCGGCGCGGACAGCCGCCTCGGAAGCGTCAGCCAGCATGATGATCGCGCTCTCTTTGGAGGAAGGCGTCGGCCCGGCGTACTGATAATCCTCCAGATTGACCGTTTCTTCCCCGTACAGCATTTTGGCCTGCTGATAGAAATACAGCGCCGGCATGGTCCCGTGATGCTCCAGAATGATCCTCTGGATCGCCTCGGGCAAACCGTTCTTTTTGGCCAAAGCTGCGCCCTCGACCGTATGCGAGGTGATGACCTTGGCGCTTGCTTCCGGCGTCAGCTTGTCATGCGGGTTTTCTCCCACCTGGTTTTCCTTGAAAAACCGCGGCGCTCTCACCTTTCCCACGTCGTGGAAATAAGCGCCCACTCTCGTCAGCAAAACGTCGGCTCCTACCGCCTCGGCACAGCTTTCGGCAATGTTGGCGACCAGCAGCGAATGATGGTAACTGCCCGGCGCCTCCCGCAGCAGCTTCTGCAGCAGGACGTTGTTGTGATTGGCCAATTCCAGCAGACGAATCGGGGTATAAATCTTGAAAAGCAGCTCCCAGATCGGCAGCGTCCCGATGGCCAGAACGGCCGCCAGCATCACGGCGCCCATCATCAGCAGCAAGCGCATCCAGCTGCCTTCCAGCGAGCTCGTAAAAATCAGCGTCAGCGCCGCGGTGACGATCAGAGCCGCCGCCGCGCCGACCAGCCCGGCGAAAAGGATCTTATAGCGCTGCAGAGAGTTTTTCATCAGATAAGAAGTAAATCCGCCGCAAACTATATAAGAGATCGTGATAATCAGCGCCGCGGCCACAATCTCGTCCGAAGCAAAATACGCAATGATCCCGGCGCCCGCGGAAAGCAGGACGTTGACGACGTTCGCCGTCTTCATATTGGCCACCATCGTCAGGATCAGCGCCGCATAGACCACCGGCATCAGCCAGATGGAAACATAACTGATCAGCACGTCCACGATGAATGAGATCGCCGTCACCGCCATGATAATGGCGAATTTTTTCATGCTGGCAAACAGGGCTTTTTCGCAAGTAAACAGGTACAAGAACATGATCGCGCCGATCACCAGCGAAAAAGCGGCAAATCCTCCCTTCAGCCAGGCGTCGGAGGCCGTGCCTTTTACCAGGCCGAGTTCTTTCACGACCTCGAACTGAGTCGGCGTCACGACCTGGCCTTCCGTAATGATGATCTGTCCTTTGATGTACTTGACGTCGGCCACTTCGTCCGCCGCCGCTTGCCGGGCCGCTTCCGTAGCGTTTTGGTCCAACAGGAAATCCGCTCTGACGGTCTTGTTGATGATCAGCCGGGCGAGCTCGATCATTTCACTGGAAGTCACGTTGAGCAGATTGATCTGTACGGCTAAAAAGATCCCGCTTTTGGCTTCCTCCAGATCCTTGTCCATGATCGCGGCGTTCATTTCTTTTTCCACGTTGGCCGAGATCTGCGAAATAACTGCCGGCAGTTCCTTCTCCAGATCCAGCGTATCGAAAATATAGACTAAAACGTCGTCGGAGGCCTGCAGCCCAAGTTCTTCTCTTTGTTCGCGGAAAAATTTCTCGTCATAAGTATTTCCGGCCTGCTTAAATGTCTTGGCATATTTGGCCAGCGAACGGATCGTATCCGTATATCCCGCGATCGCCGTCTTGACGGAACCCACAATGGTTTTATCCAGGATATAAACCTCCGACACGGAAGCGCGCGCCTGACTGCGCAGTTCTTCCGTCGTGATCCGGTCGACGATATCTTTGGTGGCCTTGATGGTTTCCGACGCCACTTCACCCACCTTGATCTCATATTTATCCGAAGAGATCCGGATCATCAGAGAAAAGAAAATGATCGCCGAGAGGATGACCGTAATCAGGACCTTGAACAGTATGCCGAACTGATCGAGCGCTTTTTGTCTGTTAACCTTGATGGTCTTTTTCATGCCTTGCTCCTTGAAACAAACCTACTACTCTTCTATTATACAACAAAACTTTTTAAAAACAAGATAAAAAATAAAAAAGAAATGCGTCTTCTTTCCCGGCCTTGTTCCGAAAAAAATCCCGACGCCAGACAGGCGACGGGACGCGTCACGCTCTTGTTCCGGCTTTCTTCCGAAAACCGCCGTTCATTCCTCTTTCAAAAGATCCGGCCGTACCTTTCCGGTCTTTTCTTTTTGCTTCTCACGGCGCCATTGCTCGATATTGGCGTGATGTCCGCTCAGGATCACGTCCGGCACCTTCAATCCGCGGAAATCCGCCGGTCTCGTATACTGCGGATACTCCAGGAGTCCGTGCGAAAAGCTTTCGTCTTCAGCAGAAACAGAACTTCCCAGCACCCCGGACACAAACCGTGAAACGCAGTCGATCAGGATCATCGCCGGCAGTTCCCCGCCGGTCACCACGTAATCGCCGATCGAGATCTCTTCATCGATCAAATGATCGACGACGCGCTGATCCACTCCTTCATAGTGTCCGCACAGCACGATCAGATGATCCGTTCGGGCTATTTCACGGGCCCGCGCGTCCGTCAGCGTTTTCCCCGACGGAGACATGTACACCTTATGCGCCTGTTCCCATCCGTCTATCGACTGCATGGCGTCAAAAATCGGCTGCGGCATCATGACCAGTCCCGCGCCGCCGCCAAACGGATAATCGTCAGCTTGATGATGCTTATTATCCGCAAAATCCCGGATATTGACGATATGGATGTCGAGTAAACCGTTTTTCCTTGCCCGCCCGATAATAGAGGCGTCAAGTGGTGAAAACATTTCCGGGAACAGGGTCAGAATATCAATTCTCATAAACGACCGCCATTTCTCCGATCGCCACGTCGGTCAAAAAAACCTTGCGCGCTTCCATATCCACATGATCGACCGCGCGCTTGACAAACGGGATCAGCATTTCTCCTCCGTCCGTCATCCGACAGCACAGAACGTCGTTGGCCCTCGTGCGGATGATTTCTTTTATCTGTCCGATTTCTTTACCGCCGGCCCACACGGAGCATTTTTCCAGGTCACATAAGAAATAAGCGCCCGGCTCGGTGCGCGCCGCGTCGCCGCGCTCGACGTACAGCAGCCGGTTGCGCAGGCGCGCGGCGGAGTCTCGGTCCCGACACTCATCGAACTGAATAATCGCGTCCTGCGGCGTCAAACGAACAGAAACGACATTTATCGGAGTATAAATGCCGTTCTGTTCCAGATAACACTTTTTGAGTTTCTTCAGACGCTCCGGATCGTCGGTAAGCGGCGACGTTTTTACTTCGCCGCGGATCCCGTGCTCGCGCCGGATCAATCCGACTGCCAGATATCTGTCCAATTCCTCGCTCATTCGATAATGTCCACTCTGACTTTTTGATTCGTTTTGGCCGCGGCGCTTCTGGCGACGGTGCGGATCGCCTTGGCGATCCTGCCGTTTTTCCCGATGATTTTTCCCATTTCATCCGGCGCAACGCGTACTTCCACCAGAATATTGCCGCTCTCTTCTTCCGTTTCCGTTACTGAAACGGCTTCTTTGTTTTCAACGAGCGACAACACGATAAACTTGATTAATTCGGTCATGGATTACCTCCCGAATCAATCGAGGATACCGTTTTTCTTGAACAACGCTTTCACGGTATCGGTCGGCTGTGCGCCATTAGCGATCCACTTTTTCGCCGCTTCCACGTCGATCTTGACTTCCGCCGGCTCGGTCATCGGATTGTAGTAACCGATCTGATCAATGAACTTTCCGTCGCGCGGAGAACGGCTGTCGGATACCTCGATCCGATAAAAGGGAGCCTTTTTTGCGCCAAGTCTGGCCAATCTGATTTTTACCATTGTTGTTTCCTCCTAAAAGTCAATAATATCTATTTCAACAAAATCTCTTTGTTAAAACGGCATCTTAAAACCTTTTTTCTTGTTTCTGAACATCTTCATCATTTTTTTCGACTGTTCAAACTGATTGATCAATCTGTTCACGTCGGTAACGGTCGTTCCGCTGCCGGCGGCAATGCGTTTCCGGCGCGATCCGTCCAGGATCTGCGGATTATGCCTCTCTTTCATGGTCATGGACTGGATGATCGCTTCCGTCCGTTTCATCTGCTTTTCCGCGTCTTCCTCGGACGTCATCTTGGATTTGTCCACGCCCATCATGCCCATGATCGAGCCGATCCCTCCCATTTTACGGATCTGCTTGAACTGATCCAGAAAATCGTTGAGATCGAAGCGGTTGCTTTGAAGCTTCTTCTCCAGCTCGGCAGCGCTTTTTTCGTCAAATTCGCTTTGCGCCTTTTCGATCAGCGTCAGCACGTCTCCCATGCCGAGGATACGCGAAGCCATTCTGTCCGGATGAAAAGGCTCAATATCCGACAGCTTTTCCCCCGTTCCGGCAAACTTGATCGGCTTCCCCGTGACCGCCTTGACGGACAAAGCCGCTCCGCCGCGGGTATCGCCGTCGAGTTTGGTAACGATTACGCCGTCAATGCCGATCGAGTCGTTGAAAGCCTTTGCCACGTTGACCGCATCCTGACCCGTCATCGCGTCGATCGTCAGCAGGATCTCCGTCGGCTTGATCTTGTCGCGGATGGCCACGATTTCCTGCATCATCTGCTCATCGATATGCAGGCGTCCGGCCGTATCGACGATCACGGTGTCGGCCAGTTTGTGGATCGCGTAATCGACGGACAGATACGCCGTCTCCACCGGATCCGCCGTCCCTCGCTCGAAAACCGGGACCTGCAGCTGCGAAGCCAGCACTTTCAACTGATCGATGGCCGCAGGACGGTAAATATCGCACCCGACCAACAGCGGCTTCTTTCCCTGCTTCTGCAGATAGCCGGCCAATTTGGCCGCCATCGTGGTTTTACCGGCGCCCTGGAGACCGCACAACAGAATGATCGTCGGCGGTTTGGGTGAAACCGTCAGCTTGGACTGCGTCGATCCCATCAGCGCCGTCAGCTCTTCGTTGACGATTTTGATGACCTGCTGACCCGGCGTCAGGCTTTGCAGGATCTCGGCGCCGATCGCTCTTTCCGTGACTTTTTTGATGAAATCCTTGACGATCGTATAGTTGACGTCAGCTTCCAGCAAAGCGATCCGGACTTCACGCATGGCTTCTTTGATGTCGTTTTCGCTCAGCTTTCCGCGGCCGGTCAGTTTCTTAAAAATATTCTGCAGTTTTTGAGACAGTCCCTCAAAAGCCATGCTATTCCTCCATCAAACCGATCAGATCGCGCAGTTTCCGCCGCGCGTCTTCCGTCTTCCCGTCATCCAAATCTTTTATAGCCAGCTCGGTCCGCGTCGTCCAATCTCTTTGACGCGCCGCAAAACCCAGCTTCCTTTCCCATTCGATCAGCGCCGTGCACCCTTTCTTCAGCGCATCGCTGATGCTCTGACGACTGCCGCCGAGCCATTCCGCGATCTCCGCCAAAGAAAGATCCCGATTATAATGGGCGTCGATGACTTCATACTGTCTGCGCGTCAGCATGTTTCCGTATGTGTCCAGCAAAACGGACATATAAATGTTCTTTTCCATCATCGATTCTCCGCCGAAAAAGCAAACGCCTGTAAAGCATTAAAACTTTACAGGCGTAGTATACGCGATGATCCCGCTTTTGTCAAGCGGTCTTTATCATGGCCCGGCAAAATTCCGTTGCGTCAAACGGCCGGATATCGTCGATCCCTTCCCCCACGCCGATATAGCGCACGGGGATCTCCATCTCATTGCAGATCGAGATCACGATGCCGCCCTTGGCCGTTCCGTCCATCTTGTTGAGAACGATCCCATTGATCCCGCTGACCGCGGCAAAGGCTTTTGCCTGCGCGACCGCGTTCTGTCCCGTCGTAGCGTCCAGCGCCAGCCACACCTGCCTGTCGGCCTCCGGATACTCTTTCTCGATCACGGAATTGATTTTCCGCAATTCCTCCATCAGGTTGTGCTTATTATGAAGCCGCCCGGCCGTATCGCAGATCAGAACGTCCGTTTTTTTAGCCTTGGCCGATCTGACCGCGTCAAAAATCACCGCGGCCGAATCGGACCCCTCCTGATGCTTAACGCAAGGCGCTCCGACCCGCTCGGCCCATATGCCGAGCTGTTCGACCGCGGCGGCGCGGAACGTATCGCCCGCCGCAAACATCACGCTCAATCCCTCGGATTTATACAGATTGCCCAGCTTGCCGATCACGGTCGTTTTCCCGACGCCGTTCACGCCCACGATCAGGATGACCGTCGGCTTTTTCGGCTCATAAGGCTCGCTGGTGCTCATCATTTCGGTAATGATCCGGACCAGCGCTTCTCTCGCCTCATCCGCCGTTTTCATCTTTTCTTTCTTGATCTCGTCTCGCAACGCTTCAATGATCCGTTCCGTCGTCACCGCGCCGATATCGGCCGAAATCAGGATCATTTCCAGCTCTTCGAAAAAATCGTCGTCCAGCTCGCCGGCGCCGCCGAAAAGCGACGACAGTTTATCCGCAAGGCTCTCGCGCGTCTTCGTCAATCCCTTATAGAGCTTGGCCCAAAAACCGTTCTCTCCCATGTCCTATCCCGCCTTTCCGATCTTCATGGAAAAGAGCGAGGACACGCCCTTTTCTTCCATGGAGATCCCGAACAAAACGTCCGCCAGCTCCATCGTGGGTTTCCTGTGCGTGATCACGATAAACTGCGTCTGTTCGCTGAAGCGCTTGATATACTCGGCAAAATTATACACGTTCGCTTCATCCAGTGCCGATTCGATCTCATCCAGAACGCAGAACGGCGTGGGCTTCAGTCTCAGCATGGCCAAAAGAATGGCGATCGCCGTCAAAGCCTGTTCCCCTCCGGAAAGCAAAGAAATGCTCTGAAGTTTTTTGCCCGGCGGCTGCGCGATGACCGCGATTTCCGAGGACAGCACGTCTTCGCCGTTTTCCAATCTCAGTTCGGCCGTGCCGCCGTTGAACAGATCCCGGAAAATCACTTTGAAGTTTTCATTGATAAGCGCAAACTGCTCGCGGAACGTCTTCTGCATGCCCTTTTCAAGATCGGCAATGACGTCCCGAAGATCCAGAATGGATTTTTCCAGATCCTCTTTTTGCGCCGTCAGATTCGTCAGCCTTTCGTTCGTCTCCCGGTATTCCTCAATGGCGTTCACGTTGATCGCGCCGAGCTCCTGAATGCTCCGGCGGATCTTCTGGATCTGCGACGGCGTACCGCTGTACTCGAATTTCTCATCCTTGAGTTCCAGCGCGTCCTGATAGGTCAGCTCATAATCGTCCCAGATATTCTTCTGCATGTTTTCCAGATCGTTCTGAGCGCGCTGCCGCTGCATCTCCATCGTGTGCCGGCGCTCGCTGAGCCGGTCGATCTCCGCGTCCGTTTCACGCCGCTCTTTTTCCAATTCAGCAGAAAGCTCGTTCTGTTCGACGCGCTGCTTATCCAATTCTTCAATCCTGACGCGCAGCGCTTCTTTTTTCCGGTTCATATCGGCCAGAACGCCGTCCGCATCGGACGATTGCGTCCTGACTTGATCAATCTGCGCCAGATTATCGCGCACCGCCGCTTCCATGTCTGTCGACTGACGCGCGAGTCGCTCTATGGTCTCTTGGCAGCGCGCCGCTTCCGCTTCGATGGCGGCAATGTCCTTTTCCTTCTCCGCCCCCGCGATCTGTTTGGCCGTAAACGCTTCTCTGCGCTTATTATACGCCAGTCTCAGAAGATTGAATTCTCCCTGTCTGTCGCCGATCTGACTCTGCGCGTCGCTTTGTCCCGTTTCGATCCGTTCGTTCGAGCGCTGCGCTTCTTCGATTTCCGTTTCGATCTGCGCCAGGTTTTCCTCCATGATCTCCCGCTGTTTCCGCGCTTCGGAAATCTGCTTTTCATATTGGGCAACGGAGTCGCGCAGCTTGTCCGCGCGTTCGCTTTCGCGCGCCAGATCCAGTTCGCAGCTGCGGATCTTTCCGGACAACGCGTCGCATTCCTCCGTTAAAGCGCCCTTTTCCCTGCCGATCGTCTCGGCGCTGCCGACCAGATCGTTCAACTCCTCGTCGATCCGATTCAATCTTTGCTTGGCGTCTTCGATTTCACGGCCGCGGGAAAGCAGACCGGTATTCTTGGCGTTGATGCTTCCGCCGGTCATGGATCCTCCGGGATTAAGCACGCTTCCGTCCAGCGTCACGATCCGGAACGTCCGTCCGCAGACCCGGGACAGCTCGATCCCGTCGTCGATTGACTCCACCACGACCGTACGCCCCAACAGATTCTCCATGATCGCACGATATTTTTCGTCAAAACGGATCAGATCGACCGCCGCTCCGAAACATCCTTTTGCCGTGGACGCCGCCGCTTTTTCATTCGCGTTCAACACTCTTCCGGTAACGGCGTTGAGCGGCATGAAAGTCGCCCGACCCGCGTTGACGCGCTGAAGATATCGGATCAAAAACTTCGCGTCATACTCGTCTTTCGTCACAACGTTCTGAAGAGAAGCGCCCAGTGCCGTCTCCACCGCCAACTCGAATTTCCCCGGGACGCGGATCAGCTGCGCGACGACCCCGTCGATCTTTTCGGCGATTTCAGGATTGCGCTGCGCTTCTTTCAAAAGCGACTTGACGCTGTACTGATAGCCCTCGTAATCACGGCGCATATCCTCCAGCATCTGCAGTCTCGACGCGACGCTCTGCTTTTCCTGCTTCAGATTCTGACCGCGTCTTTCGTTCTCTTCGATAGCCTCTTCTTTTTTCTTGAGTTTTAGAAAAGCCTCCGCATACTGTGCCTTCAGATCGGAGTGCTGCTTATTCAACAAATCGAGACGTCCCCGGAAGGTCTCATACGCTTCGCCCGCTCCGGTCGATTCGTCACGGAGCGTTTGAACGCGCTTGTCGATTTGCGCAAAAGAAGCGTGGATGCTCTCTTTCAGGGCGTTCAAGCGCGAAATCTCCGCCTTGACGTCAGCCAGTTCGCCCAAAGAACGAATGATCTGTTCCTTGATCTGTTCCAGTTCCTGCTCCTTGACGCGAATGACCTCCTCGTCCCGGCCCAAAGCCTCTGCTTCCCGATCCAGTTCGGCCTTCTGTGCGGCAAAAGCCTCCCACTCCGATTGCAGCCGCGCGGAAATCTCCTTTTGCCTTTCTTTTTCTTCCGCGATCTGCGCCGTATTCTCCTGATACTCCCGATTCAGCCGCTCGTTTTCCTTCACCAGATTCAAAACCCGCTCATTGAGCAGCTTATTGGCGCCGACGTCTCTTTCGATACTCGCCACGACGTCCGTCATTTCATTTTGCGTGCGGAAAAGCGTGTCCTGGATCTGTCCGGCGCGTTCGTTGCTCCGATCCAGCTTCTGCTGCAAAGCTTCGATCTGTCCTGTCTTATCCGTTATAGCGTCGCCGACGCCTTGAAGATTGGCGTCCAGCGTCTCCATTTTCTGATTGAGATTGACGTACTGATAAAGGAACGCGTTGATCTCAAGGCGCTTGAGAGCGTCCCGGTATTGCAGATACTCCTTGGCTTTGCCGGCCTGATCCCGCAGCGGTTCGATGCGTCCTTCCAGCTCGGCAACGATATCGTTCAGACGGATCAGATCCGTTTCCGTCTTATCCAGCTTCCGTTCGGCCTCATTTTTTCTTACCTTATATTTGACGATACCGGCCGCCTCTTCGAAAACCGCGCGCCGCTCGTCGCTTTTATTGCTCAGAATGTCGGCGACTTTTCCCTGTCCGATAATGGAATAACCTTCCTTGCCGATACCCGTATCCCGGAACAATTCGCTGATATCGCGCAGTCGACAACTGTTTTTATTCAGAAAATACTCGCTTTCCCCGGAACGGTACATCCGGCGTGTCACGATCACGTCCGTGAAATCCACCGGCAAGTATTTATCGGAATTGTCAAACACCAAAGAAACCTCGCAATAAGACTGAGGCTTGCGTTTTTCCGTGCCGTTGAAGATGACGTCCTCCATTTTGGCGCCGCGCAAAATACGGGCGCTCTGCTCGCCCAGCACCCAACGGATCGCGTCGGCGACGTTGCTTTTGCCGCTGCCGTTGGGGCCGACGATCGCCGTCACGCCCGGCACGAATTCAATATCGGTTTTGTCCGCGAACGATTTGAAACCGTTCACTTCCAGTTTCTTAAAAATCAAACGGAAACCTCTTTTTCACGCAGATCCGACAAGGCTCTTGCCGCCGCCGCCTGCTCTGCGTCCTTTTTATTTTTTCCTTCGCCTTCGGATATTCTATCGCCGTTGACCCACAACGAAACAAGAAAAGTCTTCTCGTGATCGGGGCCGTCCTCCCGTTCGCAGCGATACTCGATCTCGATCCCGCCGTTTTGCTGCAGCAGTTCCTGCAGCCTGGTTTTGCTGTCGAAACTGTTTTCATGCGCAACGCCGAGTCCGATCTGCTCCCGGAGCTGCCGGAGAACGAACGAACGCGCCGCCTCGAACCCTCCGTCCAGATACACCGCGCCGATCAGCGCCTCTACCGCGTCCGAAAGCACGTTCTTGTTATGTGCCAGCCCGTTCGCGGCGGCGCCGTTGCCGAACCGCATATACTTTCCCAGTTCAATAGTCTCCGCATAACGGTCAAGAGGTCCGGCCGATACGGCCGCGGCCCGCATCTTCGTCATGCTTCCTTCCCGGAAACTGAAACCGCGATACAAATAGTCGCTCACGCACAATTCCAGCACCGCGTCGCCGAGGAATTCCAGTCTTTCATTATAAACGACTTCTCCCTTGCGCTCCATCGCGTAGGTTTTATGCGTAAGAGCGGTATCCAGCAAAACCCGATCGTTAAATTGATAGCCGATCTGCTGTTGCAATTCCAACAGCAGATCGGCACGCTCCCGTTTCATTATTTCACGTGGCTCTCGAGATAATTGACGATGTCTCCGACTGTCTTGAGGTTCTGGAGATCCTCGTTGGAAATCTCCAGCGCGTATTTGTCCTCAAATTCCGTGATCAGATCGATCATATCCAAAGAATCGGCTCTGAGATCTTCCACAAACCGGGTCTCCATCGCCACGGTCGAGGCGTCGATCCCCAACTTGTCGGCAATAGCGTTTTTTACTTCTTCAAACATAAGCTGCTCCTTTCATGCGCTTTACTCAAAAGCGTCCATTGATTCGATTTCTGTTTTTATTTCCGGTATAAAGCCGGATCGTATCATGTTGACCGCCTGTCTGACCGTACAAAGAACGGAATACGCGTCGCTGGAACCGTGCGTTTTGATTACGATACCGTCCACGCCGAGCAGCGGCGCCCCGCCGTATTCTTTGTAATCCATCTTCTTTTTGATCCCGTAAAGGCTCTTCTTGGCGAGCAATCCGCCGATCTTAGCCCAGAAACTGCCGTAAAGCGCCTCTTTGAGACTCTTCATGAAGAATTTTCCGTATCCCTCGGCACCCTTCATCAGGATATTGCCGGCGAATCCGTCCGTCACCACCACGTCCGCCGCACCGGCCGCCACGTCGCGCGCTTCGATATTCCCGACGAAACGGAACCGTTGCTCTTTCATACGCGGGAAAGTCTCTTTGCAGAGTTCGTTTCCTTTCTCATCCTCCACGCCGACGTTGAGCAACCCCACGCGCGGCTCAGCGATCTGCAAAGCCTTTTTCATATAGACCGATCCCATCACGCCGAATTGTACCAGATTAAACGGACGGCAATCCATATTCGATCCGCAGTCCATCAACAGACAAAAGCCCTTTTCCGATGGCAAAAGCGACGCTAAAGCCGGTCTTTTAACGCCTCTGATGCGACCTACCACAAACAGACCGCCCGCCAGCACGGCTCCTGTACTGCCCGCGGAAATAAAGGCGTCGCAGCGTTTCTCTTTGACCGCCCTGAGCGCCATGACGATAGAGGAATCCTTTTTTCTTCTTACCGCTTCCACCGGCGCGTCATGCATGCTGATCGTGTCCGGCGCGTCGGTCAGGATCAGCCTTTTCGCCAGGTCCGCGTCCAGGCCCGCCGTGTGCGCCTTCAGCACCTCGATAGGGCCGAACAACTCGATTTCCACGTCGCTGATTTCTTTCAGCGCGTCGATACAACCGTTGATGATGGCGAGCGGGGCGTTATCTCCGCCCATCGCGTCGACCGCTATTCTCAAAG
>JAHAZM010000048.1 GCA_018385275.1 Eubacteriales bacterium
CGTTTATTCGACCCGCTCGTCGCCGAGGAAATAGATCGCCAGCGTACCCGGGCCGCAGTGCGAGGCGATGACCGGGCCGATATCCGTCAGCAGGATGCGGCCTTTGAGCGCGGGAAAACGCTCTTCAGCCTGGGCGCGCAGCTCCTCGCCGTCGGAAAGGCAGTTCGCGTGGGTGATGATGCAGGGGCCGGCATAGGCCTCTCCCCCGTCGGCGTGGAGCGCCATTTCGTCGAGCGTTCGCTTCAGAGCGTTGCGGCGGCCGCGTACCTTTCCGTAAAGCACGATGCGGCCCGCGGCGTTGAGATGCATGATCGGGCAGATATTGAGCACCGAAGCGAGGACGGCGCTGATCCCGCTGACGCGCCCGCTGCGGCGGAAGAATTTGAGATCCGTACAGAAAAACTGATGATGCACACGGTTGCGGATCGAAAGGACGCAGGCCTCGGTCTCCTCGATCGAAAGCCCTTCGTCGCGGCGGTCGGCCGCTTCGCGCACCAGCAGTCCGTAACCGCCGCAGCTGCACAGCGAGTCGATGACGATCAGCTTGTGCTCGGGGTGGCGCGTACGAATGACGTCGGCGGCGATGAGGGCGTTGGCCACGGAATTGGTCATCCCGGAGCCGAACGCGATATGCAGCACGTCGCCCTCGGCCAGCAGACGGTCGAAAAACTCCTCGTAATCGCTGGTATTGAGCTGCGAGGTGCTCGGCAGACTGCCCGCCTCGATCATTTCGTAAAAGCGCGGCAGCGACTGCGGATCGCGCCGCATATCGTCCGTATATACCGTGCCGTCGACGGTATAGGTGTAGGGCAGCACGGGCAGTTCCCGCTCCTGCGCAAACGTGTAGGGCAGGTCGATGGTCGATTCACAGGAGAGAATAAAGCGTTTTTCCATGGGTGTTTTCCTTTCTGTCAGGGTGGTTTTTGCGGCGGAACGCGCCGGCGGTTCGGAAGCCCGCCGCCCTCCGGGACCGCCCGGTCGGCTTGCTTCGTCGGGGCGCTTCACCGCGCGGATGCGCCTGTCGTCTTGCCTCGGCCTCCCGCGTCGATTTGCCTCGGCCGCGTCCGTCTGTTTTTCCGGGGAAGGGCCGACGTCCTGAGTATAAAGCAAACCGCCCGCGCGGGCAATCTACCGTGTGCGTTTCCCCCTCTATTGTTTCGGACCCCCGTTCTATCGCGCAAAAAAAAGAATAGAGTGAGAAAAAACTCACTCTACTCACAGTAGAATCGGCTTGTCAGCGGCGTTTTCGGATGAAGAAACTGAATATGACGACCAGTTCGATCGGGATGGCCAGCAGGAAAAGCTGCCACCAGTCGTGTTCCAGGAAAAGCAGATAGATAATCGGGAGCGGACAGAGCGCCAGCGCGGAAATGATATAGAAGTTGTACCGCGCCCGGCCCATCGTGGAGTTGAGCACCAGCAGGGTGATCAGAGACAGGGGCACCGCCGCCATCAGGATATACCAGAGCAGCCGGCCCTGCAGCCAGAAGATCACAAACAACGTCAGCGCCACGGCCCAGATCGCGGTGAAGATCGCGCCGAACAGCATTTTCCGGCGTACGGGCGCCGGTTTGACTTCTTCGGGCTCGGGCGGCGCGTCGTCATGCCTCGTCACGAAATAATCCAGCGTGACGCCGAAAGTCTGCGCCAGCAGGACCAGCACCGCCACGTCCGGGAGCCCTTCGCCGCGCTCCCATTTGGAGATGGATTTGTCGGAATAATGGATCCGTTCGCCCAGCTCGCTCTGTTTCATCCCCGCGCGCGTGCGCAGAGCGATCAGATTGCGGGCGATCACGCTCTTCAGTTCTTCCGTCGTCGATTCTTTCATAAATCGATTATAACATGAAGCCGTTGCTTTTGGCAAGCGCGCCGGCTGTCGGAAAACCGCGCTTCGACCCGGCAAAGGAGCGCCGCGTGCTCCTGCGGCGGCACAGCAAAGCCTTTTTCTCCTTGATTCTTTGCCGGATTTATGAGATAATTTTTCTGCGACACAAGTGAATACGGGATCATCGGTGATGGCGTGCGTTTTTTGTTTCGGCAAAAACGCACTCCTTGTTTCGTTTTCCATTGCGGATGATCGGGATTTGTGTTGCAGCAATCGGAGTCGCGTTTTTCGGTGCGCAGCTCCGGCAGCGCACTTTTTTATTCTACTTATAAAGATGAAACTTCGTCCATATCGAACATCGGGGAGGTAAAAACGGTGACGACATGCAGAAATTGCGGAAATGAGATAGGCGAGGGGATGAAATTCTGTCCGGCATGCGGCATGGCGGTCACAGACCAGACCGATCAGGAGAAGAAGCCTTCCGTTTGTGTGAACTGCGGCAAAGAGATCCCCGCCGGTTCGAATTTCTGCCCCCATTGCGGCGTGCCCGCCGCGCAGCCCCGGGAAACGGAAGATCCCCGACCGTCTGACTCTCCCGCTCCCAGGCACCGCGCCGTCCGCAGATGGATCGCCGTAGCCGTGCTCGCGCTCGTCGTGATCGCGATGGGGTGTCTGATCGGGTTTCAGGTCGATTTTCAGGTCGGTTTTAACGACGCAACAATAAAGACGCTGCAAACCCTGCTTTGGTTTTTCATTCTGATCATCATACCGGTTTTTGTGCTGTGCCTGCTGTTCCGCGCCCGAAACAGACGGAAAGCGCACGTGGATTTTGTCATAAAGAACAGTCGGGCTTTGAAAAGAATCCGGGAGATCAACGCACGGTATTGTTTTGCCGATATTCCGCCTTTCTCTGAGAGTCATACCTATGACAACGAAACCTATTATAATATGATCTCCTGTCAGGACTATTTGATCTATCAATTGCCGTTCAAGCAACGGCTCTACCTGCAGCAGATCGCGCAAGCGAAGCACAACAAAAGCAAATTTGAGGCCTATAACGGAGAAGTGCTCGGGATCAATGATTTCGGCGTTTTTGACGAGCCGATGGAAAAGTATAACCGGGAGCGGCTTTGTTCCATAGAAACGGACTTGTTCGAACAGGAAAGAAAGCATCCCGTTACGGAGTTTTATGTAAAAGTGACTTTGAACTGCTCTCGCATCAACGGCGCGATTTATACCGGCAAAAGTGAAGTTTTTTACGCCGAACGGATCTGTTCGCTGATCTCCCGGGTCAATGACAAACAAGGGGCTTTCTTTAACGACAAAGAGATCTGGGACGCACTCTGCCGGGTCGAAAGAGGCAGAGTTTCCAATAAGATGCGGTTTTCGATTTACAAACGGGACGGGTACCGGTGCAGGATGTGCGGCAGATCGGGGCTGTTCCATGATCTGGAGATCGATCATATCAAACCGGTTTCCAAGGGAGGCAAAAGCACTTACGATAATCTGCAGACTCTTTGCAAACGATGCAATCAGCAAAAGGGGAACACTTATTTCGGGTAAACCGGCGGCTTTTTAGCTGGCGCGGCATGCCTGACGGAACAAAAAAGCGGGTCACACACCCGCTTTTTTTCTCGGAATTCCGGTACAACGACCGGATCGCCGTTTTTGAGTTCGGACCGCGCGCCGCGCCCGTGCTCGCGCGTCAGCCGTCCCGGCGCGCGGCGGGTTTTTCTTTTAGGATCCGCCTGATGACGGCCCTCTGCCAGCGCGCGGGAAGGACGTTGAGCAAAAGCAGAAGAGGATTTCTGTTGACGGAATAAACGGCTTTCGGCCTTCGCGCGGCCAGCGCGCGGGCGGTCGTTTTCGCGATCGCCTGCGGCGGAACGTTTCTTGCCTCCACGTCGTTAACGATTTTCTTGAATTTTCCGGCGTTATACGTATAGAGGCGCGTGTTGGCGCAGAAAGCGTCGAGTTCCCGGGTCGAAACGGAGAGGAGCCCCGTTTTTACCGCGCCGGGCCGGACGACGGAGACGCGGATGCCGAGCAGCTGCAGTTCCATACCGAGAGAAAAGGCGTATTTGTCGAGCGCGGCTTTTGTAACGGCGTAAATGCCCGTAAAAGGCAAGGGCGCGAGGGGAGCCAGCTCGCTCGTCGTGACGACGATGCGGCTGCCCTCTTTCAGCAGAGGAAGAAACGCCTTGTTGATCCGGTACACGCCGAAAAGGTTGATTTCGAAGATTTCCGTGAAGCGCTCCTCGCTCATTTCGACGAGCGAATCGAGCCGGTAGACGCCCGCGAAATGCACAATGGCGTACAGCTCCCCGGTTTGCGCCTGCACGGACGCGAACGCGCGCGCCACGCTTTCAGGGTCGCTCACGTCGGCCTCGACGGGGATCATGTTCGGCTCGGCCGGCCGGACTTTCTTGTCGAGCGCGAACACCGTGTATCCGCTCCCGGACAAAGCTTTTGCCGTCGCATAACCCATTCCGCCGTATGCGCCGGTGATCAGAACGTATTTCATCTTGACCTTCCTTTTCCTGATTGCAGATCGGTTTGAAAGCAGGGCGCTTTTCCCGAACGGAAACGCGCTTCCCTTTTATTATATACTAAAGAAGAAGACTTTTCAATCCGCGGGCGCGAAAAAGCGTTTGCAAAAGAGGGCTGCGTAGACGTTTTCTTCTTGATTTTTCGCCGGATTTATGATAGGATTTTCTTGCGACACAAGTGAATACGAGATCATCGGTGATGGAAGGCGTTTTTTGTTTTGGCAAAAACGCACTCCTTGTTTCGTTTTCCATTGCGGATGATCGGGACTTGTGTCGCAGCAATCGGAGTCGCGTTTTTCGGTGCGCAGCTCCGGCAGCGCACTTTTTTGTTCGATTCATATCATAAGGGAGGTTAAAACAATGATTTGCAAAGGTTGCGGAAACGAGGCCGGCGCGTCGAAATTTTGTCCGGCCTGCGGAGCGGATCTGAGAGAGAAGACCGCCGGAGAGGCAAAGCAAAGTTTCTGCGCGGAATGCGGCGAACGCCTACCCGCCGGCGCGAAATTCTGTCCGGCGTGCGCTCACCCTGTTTCGAATGAAAAAGAGGCGGCGCCCGTGAAAAAATCCGGCGGCGGGAAAAAAGCGATCGTCATAGCGCTCCTCGCCGTCGTGGTCATCGCCATGGGATGTTTGATCGGCGCCGAGGTTTATCGTGAAAGCAAGGCGGCCGACACGCGGACTTACGAAGAAAACCTGTATCGGCTTTTCTATCAGACGGGGGTCGGCGCGAGCGAAGCCGAAACAATGGGGAATCTGACCCGGTCCGTCTGGTATAACGCGATCTGGAAAATACAAGACGCGTCGACCGATCCATACACCAGACCGGACGGCCGCTTCGTGGACGATTTCAGCGACGCGCTGGCCAATCTTGTTTCGGACAGGTCGTTTGGCGGAAAAACACAGTGGATCATGGAAAATCAACAACAGGCTGCGGACGCCATGAAAGCGCTGAAGAATCCCCCCGAAGGATATGAGAAAGCCTATAACGCGGCAAAAGAATGCTTCGACGCTTATTGGGAACTGACCAATCTGGTCATCAATCCGACCGGGAGTTATAACACGTTTTCCGAAGCTCTCAACGACCGCGACGCGGCCATGATAAGCAAACTCAACGCTTTGAGACTCTATTTGCGCGGATGACGACTTCCGAGCTTGATACGGGAAAAGAGCAGGTCAAAACCTGCTCTTTTCCCGTTGGTGGAGATAAAGGGATTCGAATTCGCGCGACGGCGTGACCGTCGCTTGGTCGCCGGCGGTCGGGAATGTCCACCGGACGTTCCCTCTGCACCGCCTCTGTTCGAATCCCTCAATAAACCGTAATACTAACAAAAAGACCGGATGAACCGGTCTTTTTGTTACCATGGTGGAGATAAAGGGATTCGAATTCGCGCGACGGCGTGACCGTCGCTTGGTCGCCGGCGGTCGGAAACGTCCACCGGACGTTCCCTCTGTACCGCCTCTGTTCGAATCCCCCAATAAACCGTAATACTAACAAAAAGACCGGATGAACCGGTCTTTTGTTACCATGGTGGAGATAAAGGGATTCGAACCCTTGACCTCTTGACTGCCAGTCAAGCACTCTAGCCAACTGAGCTATACCCCCGAAGCACTTTGATATAATACCATGAGTGAAAAACCTTGTCAAGATGTTTTCTTGAAAAACAAGGGGGTTCTTTTCAGCGGATCAGGCCCGTGTCGTAGGGCGTTACCTGATAGACGTAGTAATTGAGCCAGTTGGCGAAAATCAGCGTTCCCGTGCTGCGCCAGCGGAACATCGGCGGCTCGCTCGGATCGTCGTCCGGGAAATAATGCTGCGGGAGATCCACGTCGGTCCGCCCCGCGGCGAGATCGCGGGCGTATTCGCGCGCCAGCGTGTCGGCGTCGTATTCGACGTGTCCGGTAATATAAATGTGCCGCCCGTTCTTTTCCGCGACGATAAAGACGCCGGATTCGCGTCCCGAGCTGACCAGCAGCAGATCGTCGCACCGGGCGATATCCTCGATGCTGACGGCCGTGTAGCGCGAGTGGGGTGCGTAAAACCGGTCGTCCAAGCCGCGAAGCAGCGGATAATTCCGCACCTCCGCCCGATGGCTGAAAACGCCCGAGAGCTTGCGCGGCAGCGGATATTTCGGGATGCCGTGGCGGTAATAGAGTCCGGCCTGCGCCGCCCAGCAGATATACATCGTCGAGTAAACGTGCGCGTCGGCCCAGTCGATGAGCTCCTTAAGCTCGTTCCAGTAGTTGACTTCTTCGAAATCCAGCTTTTCCACCGGCGCGCCGGTGATGATGAGTCCGTCGAATTTCTGATCGCGCACCTCGTCGAAGGTTTTGTAGAACGCCTCCAGATGCGCCGCGGGCGTGTGCCGTGAAACATGCTGCGCGGGCCGGATAAAGACGACCTCCACCTGCAGGGGCGTGTTGCCGAGCAGGCGCAGGATCTGCGTTTCCGTGACCTCTTTGGTGGGCATGAGATTATAAACGCCGATGCGCAGCGGACGGATGTCCTGCGACGCGGCGCGCTTTTCCGTCATGACGAAAACGTTCTCTTCGGTGAGAACGCGGACGGCGGGTAAACTGTCCGGAACCTTTACGGGCATGAAATTTCCTTCCTTTTCTTCATCAGATTCAGCGCAGCCAGCATACCGAAATACACCGCCGCGCCGATAATGGCGGGAACGGCGAGCTTGACGACCGTGAAAAAGTAGCCGCCGCCGAGAAAACGGTTGAGCAGCGCGTAAGCGCCGTAAGTGACCGCGCCCATGACCGCCGCGGCCAGGCACCGCAGGCCGAACAGCTTGAATATGCCTCTGCCGCAGGAGGGCGCGTACCGGCGCACAAAGTACTGATTGACCGCCGCGGCCAGCACGTAGCAGATGATCGTGGAGATCACGGCGCCGATGACGTGGATTTTCGGGTCGGCGCAGAGAAAATAATTGATGACGATTTTGATGACGAGGGCCGACGCCATCGTGATCGGCGCGACGTAGACCCGCCCGAGGGCCTGCAGGATCGCCGTCTGGATGTTGACCAGCGCGATGAGCAGGACCGCCGCCGTGCCGATCTGCATCATGACGACGCTGGTCGGCTGAACGGTCGTCGGGTACAGCGCCGTAAGGAGCGGATCGGCCAGAACGGCCATTCCCACCGCCGCCGGGATCGTCAGCGACCAGACGATATTATAGGCGTAGCGCATTTTGACGCGCATCAGCCTGCGGTCCCCTGTACTGGCCGCCGCGGAGATCTGCGGGATGATGGCCACGGACATGGCCGTCACCAGCGCCAGCGGGATATTGATAATCTTCTGCCAGTGCGTCGTCAGGATGCCGTAGAGCGAGGTCGCGTCCTTTTCGGAAAATCCCGCGGCGAGCAGGCGCGCCTTGACGTTGATCAGATCGACGAGGTTGGCCGTGTTGACAAGCGCCGCGCCCAGCGAAATCGGAATGACCAGCTTGAGCAGGCTCATGTAAATATCGCGCGTGGAAAGCGTGCGTTCGCTGCCGGCCGCCTCGAGCCGGATCTCGGGTTTGCTGCGCCGGTAGATCAGGTAGAGATAGCCCCAGCTGACGGCCGCGCCGAAACTCGTGCCGAAGGTCGCGCCCATCGAGGCGTACATCAGCGAAACCGTGGCCGCTTCTTCGCCGGCCAGTCCGGCCGCGGCGGCGACGCCGGCTCCGTAGGAACGCATCGCATACGCGCCGGCAATGGCGAATACCCCGTGCACGATCTGCTCGAGCACCTGCGAGACCGCCGTGGGCGACATGTTCTTGCGGCCCTGGAAATATCCGCGGTACGCGCTGGCCAGACAGGTGAAAAGCATCGTCGGCGCCAGCGCCATGATCGTCAGGTCCGCCGAAGCGTAGCCGATGGCTTTGGCCGCGGGCCGCGCCAGCAGAAAAGTGGCCGCCGTCAGCACGATGCCCAGCGCCAGCATGAAACGCAGCGCCAGCTCGAAGGTGTGCTTGGCGTCGGCGGGCTTCCCGTTGGCGAGCTGGCCGGCCACCAGCTTGGAAATGGCCACCGGCGCGCCCTGATTGGCGATGACGTAGATGAAGGCGTAGATCTGATAGCCGGCGTTGTAAATGCCGTTGCCCTCGTTGGTCAGGATCAGAGTGAGCAGGGGAACAAATGCCACAGAAAGGATCTTGGAGATCATTCCTGCGGCACTGAGGATGGCGAAGCCTTTTCCGGTTGTCTGTTCTTTTATGGAAGCCATGCGTTAAAAGCTGAGCGTCACGCGGCCGATCTCGGCGCCGTTGTCGTCAAGGATGACGAACTCTCCCGACGTCGTGCCGACCGGCACTTGGTAGGCGATCTCGCCGCGCTTGACGTCGCCGGCGTTGATCGAGGGATAATCGGGCTGCAGGTAAACGCCCACGTCAAAGGCCTGCTTCATCGCTTCGCCGTTGACGTAGAAGGCGAAATTGTTGTGCGAGTTGAGCGAGGCGACGCTGTCCGAAACGTTGGTCGCTTCGATGTAGACCAGCACGTACAGCGCGCCGTCCTCGGTTTCGGTGGGATGGAAAAGAGACTTGTTCGTCGTGGAAACGCTCAGCACCCGGAAAGACAGGGGCGAGCCGGCGATCACGGCCAGGGGAGAGCCGGGTAGTGGCGGCTCGGTGCGCGGCGCCGCGGTGGGAATGGAGCCGCCGCCTCCGCAGGAGCAGAGGATCAGCGACAGGATACTGATGCAAAATATGATCGCGAGAGATTTTTTCATTTTTCACGGGACTCCTTGGAGTTGTATTACTGTGCGGCCGGCGCCGCATGATTTTTAATCATATCATAAAAAAACGGGCTTGACAACTAAATAACCATGACCAGCATCTGCGCCGGATGTCCGTCCAGCGCCTGCATGCCGTGCGGATAGCGCGAGTCGAAATACAGGCTGTCGCCCGGCTCGAGGATGAGATCGTTGCCGTCGATAAGGATGCGGAGCCGTCCGCTGAGCAGGAAATTGAACTCCTGTCCCTCATGTACGGACAGCACGATCTTTTTATCCGGATCGGAAACGGGGACGGTCACGAGCAGCGGTTCGATGCGTTTGCCGCTGAAATTATAGGCCAGATTGCGGTAGGTATAGACCTCGTTGCGCTCGACGAGCTTGCCGTCGCCGTTGCGCACCAGCGAGTAGACCTTGAGCTTGGGATCCGAACCGGTCAGCAGCGCGGTCAGTTCCACATGACACTTGAGCGAGACTTCGTAGAGAAATCCGATGGAAATGTCCGTCGTGCCGGATTCGTACGCGGCGTAGGTTTCGGGACTGATGCCGCAGAGCTCCGCCATTTCCGCTTGCGTCATGTCGCTGCTTTCGCGCAGTTCCTTGAGCCGGTCGGCTACCGTTCTGATCTTTTCGTTCATGTCGATCCCCTCCGTTTTTATCAGTATACAACAATTTGTCCCGCTCGGCTATCTTTTTTTGCAGAAATGCTTTACGAAACGGTAAAAATATTCTAAAATGAGGCTACCACGACCAAAGGAGTACGTTATGGATTATAAAAACAAGATCGCCGAAGCCGTCGCCGCGGCCGTCGAAACGGAAACGCCGGAGAATCTGGCGCAGTGGATCGAGATCCCCCCGGACCGGGCTATGGGCGACTACGCCTTCCCCTGCTTCAAACTGGCGCGTATCCTGCGCAAAGCCCCGCCCGTCATCGCCGCCGATCTGGCCGCGCGCGTGCGTCCGGAGGGCTTTTCCCGTGTGGAGGCCGTCGGCGGGTATCTGAACTTTTTCGTTGAAAAAGGCGGCTTCGCCGCCGGCGTGCTGAGCCGCATCCTCAGCGAGGGTGAGCGCTACGGCAGCAGCGACCGCGGACAGGGCCGCGTCGTCTGTATCGACTACTCGAGCATCAATATCGCCAAGCGCTTCCACATCGGCCATCTTTCCACGACGATGATCGGCAACGCTCTGTACAAGATCTATACGTTCTGCGGCTATCGCTGCGTCGGCATCAATCATCTCGGCGATTGGGGCACGCAGTTCGGCAAAATGATCGCCGGGTTCCTGCGCTGGGGCAGCCGCGAGCAGGTCGAAAAGGACGGCGTCGACGAGCTCGTGCGCCTCTACGTCATGGCCGACAAGGATCCGGACATGCAGGAGGAGGGCCGCGCGTGGTTCAAGAAAATCGAAGAAGGCGACGCGCAGGCCATGGAGATCTTCCGCTGGTTCAAGGAGATCACCCTCCGCGACGCGGAGCGCGTCTACGCCAAACTCGGCGTGCGCTTCGACTCGTACGCGGGCGAGAGCTTTTATAATGATAAAATGGGCCGCGTGATCGACGAGCTGAAGGCCAAAAACCTTCTCGTCGAATCCAACGGCGCGCAGGTGGTCATGCTCGACGAGTACGGCCTGCCGCCGGCGCTGATCCTGAAAGCCGACGGCGCCACGCTGTACGTCACGCGCGACCTCGCCGCCGCGCTGTACCGCCGGGATACCTATCATTTCGACAAATGCCTCTACGTCGTGGCTTATCAGCAGGATATGCACTTCCGTCAGCTCTTCAAGGTGCTCGAGCTTATGGGCTACGAATGGGCCGCGACCGATCTCGAGCACGTTTCCTTCGGCATGGTCAGTTATGAGGGCGAAACGCTTTCGACGCGCCGCGGGCACGTCGTTTATCTCGACGACCTGCTCGACCGTTCCGTGGAAAAGGCCCGCGCCATCATCGAGGAAAAATCGCCCGATCTGGAGAACAAGGACGCCGTCGCCGCCAGCGTCGGCATCGGTTCGGTGGTGTTTTTCACCCTGCTCAACAGCCGCATCAAGGACATCGACTTCTGGTGGGACCGCGCGCTCAATTTCGACGGCGAGACCGGCCCGTATACTCAGTACACCCACGCCCGCTGCTGCAGCGTCCTGCGGAAAGCGGACCTCCCGCTGGAGGGCGAGACCGACTGGTCGGCACTGTCGGATGAGGAGGCGCAGAGCGTGATTACCGAACTCGCGCGCTTCGGAGAGGTCGTTTCCGACGCGCTGGAGCGCAACGAGCCGAGCATCGTCACCCGCTTTACCGTGGGTCTGGCCCAGAAATACAACGCCTACTATTTTGCTCACCGCATTCTCGACGGCGCGCCGGAGCAGTCCCGCGCCCGTCTGATCCTGACCGAGGCGGTCCGTACCGTCCTGAAAACAGGTTTGAGCCTCATCGGCGTCGATGCGCCGGAGAGGATGTAGAGGTGAAGGCCGTGCGCATCGTCCTGCTCGCGCTGGGCGGACTGCTGCTGGCTGACGCCGTTCTGCTTTGTCTGATCAGCAATCTCAACCTCGGTACGGCTTTCGTCGCCGTGCTGGGCGGGTTGCTGCTGGCCGCCGGGATCTGGTTCAAACCGCTGTGGGAGGCGCGCTGGCCCCTGATCGCGCTGGCCGCGATCCTGGTCCTGCTCGTCGGCGCGGGTACGGCGCTGATCGTTTACGGCCGGACGGACACCACCACGGGAAAAGAAAGCGCCGTCCTCGTGCTGGGCACCGGCATCCGCGGCGACCGCGTCACGACGTCGATGGCCGCGCGGCTCGACCGGGCGCTGGAATGCGCGACGAAAAACCCGACCGCTCTCATCGTCGTTTCCGGCGGACAGGGCCCGCAGGAAACGATCAGCGAAGCGGAAGCCATGTTCCGCTATCTTGTTGAACGCGGCGTCGATCCGGCGCGGATCGTGAAAGAGGATCGCTCCACCTCCACGTCTGAAAACCTGCGCTTTACGCGCGCGCTTCTCGACGAACGCTTCGGCTCCGGTTATACCGTGGCGCTCGTGACCAGCGATTATCACGTCTATCGGGCCGTCGTCACAGCCCGCGCGGCCGGTTTGGCCGTGACGCGCGCCGGCGCGCCGGAGCACAGTCTGCCCGGGCTGCCCGCCCGCTGTCTGCGCGAAACCGCCGCCGTCCTGAAAATGTGGGTCTTCGGCGCGTAAGGAGCTTCCGTTCCGACAAAAACCCCCGGTCATACTTCCGTATGGCCGGGGGTTTGGTATTTCGGGGGTTATCGGATCAGACCGTCGACCCAGTCCGCGAGGATGGGCTGCATTTCCGTCAGATCCGGGTGCGAGGCGAAAGCCGACGGCCGGAACGACTCGAAGCAGTGATCGCCGAAGGCGCTGCAGACGGGCGTGACCGGCGCGCCGACGAGTTTGGCACGGTCGAGGAACATCAGCGAGTGGACGGGAGAAACGCAGGAGTCATGCGAGCCGTACATCAGCAGCACGGGCACGGACGCCGGCGTCAGATAGTCGATGGGGCTGACCAGATGCATGACCCGTTCCGTGTCCTCGTCGTGAACGAAAACGGCGCCGAAGCGGAAAAACTCGGGGAAGCTTTTGTCACAGTACGGGCACAGGGTCGTCAGCGGGCTCATCGGCGCCGAGCCGATGACGGTGAAATCGTCCGCTTTCACGTCATAGGGACTGTCGGCCGTAAAGAGGCTGTGCGGCGCGAGCGAGACCATCAGAGCCAGATGTCCGCCGGCGGAATGCCCGCCGATGACGAAACGGTCCCGGTCGAGGCCCAGTTCGTCGGCGAAATGCGCCAGATACCGGCACGCGTCACAGCAGTCGGACAGCATTTGTATCGAAGAGACGCCCTGCGGGATGACCCGGTAGTCGATGGAAACGACCGCCCAGCCCCGCTCGCGCAGCGTCTCGCTCGCGCCGGGGACCAGCGTGAGCATGTCGGTCTTGCTCTCGACGCGCCAGCCGCCGCCGGGAATGACGAGGAAGACCGGCGCTTTTTCATAGATGCGGTTGGTTGGCGCGCGCCAGATGAGTTCGATGGATTTTTGCTCGGTCTCTTTGTAAACCAGCGTTTGTTCGATGGCGTCGGAAGGGATGCTGACCATAAATATTCCTCCTTAATCGGCGTAGAGCGCTTTGCTGGGGAAGACCGGCTCGCAGGTGGCGTTGAGGCCCAGCTTGCGCAAAATGTTTTCGTCGGATTTGCAGATCATCGTGGTCGAGTGCGCCTCGCAGCCCTTGAGCAGGGGCAGCTTGGCCACCGCGTCGGCGACCATCGTGTTGGTCGCGGCGCAGATGCTCAGCGCCACGAGCAGCTCCTCGAGGTTGAGCGTGGTGGCGGTCTTGAGGACGTTGCGCTTCATGCGCAGCGCGGGCTCGATGACCACGGGCGAAAGCAGATGGATTCCGTCGCTGATGCCGGCCATCTGCTTGATAGCGTTGACCAGCGCGCTCGACGGCGCCGTCATCACGTCGGTATTGCGGCCCAGGACGATCTGTCCGTCCGGAAGCTCGATGGCCGTGACGGAGCTGCCGCAGGCGGCGGCCTTTTCCCGGGCGGGCGCGACGACCCGGCGATCCAGCTCCGTAATGGCCAGCTGCTGCATAATCAGCTCGATCCGTCCCGGAATATCCGCGTCGATGAGTCCGTTTTTCTGATCGCAAAGCGCCTTGAAGTAGCGCCGGATGACTTCCTGCCGCGCCGCTTCGCGCGTGCCCTCGTCGTCGATGATGCCGTAACCGGCCATGTTCACGCCCATATCCGTGGGGGAGCGGTACACGTCGTTGCGACCCGTGATGAGGTTGAGGATCGTGCGTACGACGGGGAAAACCTCCACGTCGCGGTTATAGTTGACCGTGGTCAGCCCGTAGGCTTCCAGGTGATACGGATCGATCATATTGACGTCGCGCAGGTCCGCGGTGGCCGCTTCGTAGGCCAGGTTGACCGGATGCTTGAGCGGAATGTTCCAGATCGGGAAAGTCTCGAATTTGGCGTACCCGGCGGCGACGCCGCGCTTGTGCTCGTGATAGAGCTGCGACAGGCAGGTCGCCAGCTTGCCGCTGCCGGGTCCGGGCGCGGTGACGACGACGAGCGGCGCCGTCGTTTCGATATAGGGATTGGAGCCGTAGCCCTCGTCGCTGACGATCGTGCGCACGTCCGTCGGGTATCCTTTGGTGGGACGGTGGATATAGGTCCGCACGCCGCGCGCCGTCAGACGCTTGCGGAACGTCTCCGCCGCCGGCTGATCGTTGAACAGCGTGATGACGACGCTGTTGATCTTGAGGCCCAGCGCGGAAATGTTGTCGATGAGGCGCAGCACGTCCATGTCGTAGGTGATGCCGATGTCGGCGCGTACTTTGTTTTTTTCAATCGCGTCGGCGCTGATGCAGAAAATGATCTCCGTGACGTCCTTGAGGTTGAGAAGGAGCTTGATCTTGGCGTTGACGTCGAAACCGGGCAGCACGCGCGCGGCGTGATAATCGTCAAAGAGCTTACCGCCGAATTCGAGATACAGCTTGTTGTTGAACTGCTGGATCCTTTCACGGATATGAGCGGATTGCTTTTCGATATACAACGCATTATCAAAACAGATTTTCATACGGGTGACTCCTTCATCAAAAATCGATTTATCATACCATAAAATGAGATAAAAAACAACTGTTTTTTCGCGCGCGCAACGCATAGAGTATATCGGAGGTGGGCGCGTGAGAAAAAAACTGCCGGCGTTTGCGCTGGTGCTGGCGCTGGCGCTGTCGGCGGCGCTTTGCCCCTGTGCGTCGGCCGTCAACGCCAGGGGATTCTTGATCCTCGAAGCGGATTCCGGGCGCGTACTGGCCGAAGCCGACGCGGACAGGATTTTGCCGCCGGCCAGCACGACCAAGATCATGACGGCGCTGCTGGCCGTGGAAAGCGGCCGGCTGGACGAACTCGTCACGGTCTCGCCCGCGGCGGCGGCGACGGGCGGCTCGTCCATGTATCTGACCGCGGGCGAACGCCTGACGCTGGCCGATCTGGTGCGCGGACTGCTGATCGTGTCCGGCAACGACGCGGCGGTCGCCATCGCGGAATTCCTCGCCGGCACTCCGGAAGCCTTTGCCGGGAAAATGAACGACCGGGCCCGTGCGCTCGGCGCCGCGCATACGCGCTTTACCAACCCTCACGGGCTGCCGGACGCCTCTCACGTCACGACGGCGCGGGATCTGGCGCTCATGGCGCGGGAAGCCATGAAGCACGCTTTTTTCCGTGAAACCGTGGCCTGCCGCGCCGCGGTCGTCACCGATGAGAGCGGGTCGCACACGCATTATCTGCGCAGCAAAAACAGGATCCTCACCGAGCTCGACGGCGGATGCGGCGTCAAGACCGGCTATACGGCGGCGGCGGGCCGCTGCCTGGTTTCGGCCGCCGAACGCGGGGGAATGACGCTCATCGCCGTCGTACTCAACGCGCCGGACATGTTTGCCGACAGCAAGTCGGTCCTCAACGCCGCTTTCGCTTCTTACGAGAAGAGGGAGCTGATCGCCGCCGGACAGGCGGCGGGCTCGGCTCCGGTCGCGGGCGGCCGGTACGGGACGGTGCCCGTCGTGACGGCCGGGTCGCTGATTTTGCCGATAAGCATTGACGGAACCGATCTTTATAGTATAAAATATACGATAGATGATTTGACGGCTCCCGTGCGCGTCGGCGACGCCGCCGGGCGCGCGGAGGTGCGCCTCGGCTCGGAGCTGTATACGGTGCCGCTGGCCGCGGCCGCCGCGGTGGCGGCCAATACGCCGGAAGCCAATTTTTTTCGCCTGATCCGGGGATTTTGGAGGTAACATGCGGATCCAGAAATATATCTCTCTCTGCGGCGCGGCCTCGCGCCGCGCGGCGGAAAAGCTGATCGCCGAGGGACGCGTCAGCCTGAACGGCTCCCCCGTGACGGAGCCGGGCGTCGACGTCGGAGAGGGCGACGAGGTGAGCCTGGACGGCCGCGTCCTCGTTCCGCCGGAAGAGAAAGTCTATATTCTTTACAATAAACCGCGCTGCGTCATGACGACGATGTCGGACGACCGGGGCCGCCGGACCGTGGCGGAGGCGTTTGCCGATCTGCCGGTGCGCGTCGTGCCGGTCGGACGCCTCGATTACATGACTGAGGGCCTGCTCCTGATGACCAACGACGGAGAGCTGACCCAGAAACTCACGCACCCGAGCCACGGCGTGGACAAGCATTACGCCGCGCTGGTCGACCGCGCGGTCGCGCCGGAGGACGTTGAAACTCTGCGCCGCGGCGTGATGCTCGACGGCCGCGTGACGTCGCCGGCACAGGCGGAGGCGCATCCGGCCGGGGGCGGGCGCTGCGTCGTAACGATCTCGATCCATGAGGGACGCAACCGTCAGGTGCGCCGTATGCTCGAGTCGCTCGGCTACGGCGTCGACGCGCTGAGACGGACCGGCGTCGGCCGTCTGACGCTGGAAGGCGTGCCGGTCGGCCGGTGGCGCTATCTGACCGACGAGGAGATCGCCTATTTAAAATCCTTGTAAACCGGCGGTTTTTCTGCTATAATAACAGCCCGGAGGAAACATGATGGACGAGCTTTCCCTGGATGAACGCATCCGCGCCGGTTACGCGGGACTGAGCCGCGGCCAGCGGGCCCTGAGCGATTTCATCCTGAAGAATTACGAACGGGCGGCGTTTATGACCGCCGAGGCGCTGGCGTCGGCCGTGGGCGTGAGCGAGAGCACGGTGGTGCGTTTCGCCTGCCGTCTCGGCTACGACGGTTACCCGCGCCTGCACAGGGAACTGCAGGAACTGGTGCGCAGCAAACTCACCACGGTCCAGCGGATCGAAATGAGCGCCGCGCTTTCCGACCCGGGCGATATCCTCGAGTCGGTCCTGAAAGCCGACGTCAGCAATATCCGCCGCACGCTCGACGGCGTCGACAGACGGGCTTTCAACGCCGCCGTCGACGCGATCCTTTCGGCCGGGCATCTCTACGTGCTCGGTCTGCGCAGTTCCGCGATCCTCAGTCAGTATCTGTGCCATTATCTGAATTTTCTGCTCCCCGACGTGGTGGAGGTCACCGCGTCCCGGGATATTTTCGAACAACTGCTGCGCGTGACGGACCGGGACGTCCTGATCGCCGTCAGCTTTCCGCGCTATTCGTCCCGCACCGCGGAGGCGGCGCGCTACGTCGCCCGGAAAGGCGGCCGCGTCATCGCCGTGACGGACAGCCGCGCCGCGCCGGTCGCCCGGCAGGCGGGCTATTGTCTGACCGCCAGCAGCAATATGGCGTCTTTCGTCGACAGTCTGACCGCGCCGCTGAGTCTGGCCAACGCCCTGATCGTGGCCGTCAGCGCGCGCCGTAAACCGCAGACCGAGGCGGCGTTTGCCGAGCTGGAGAGCCTGTGGTCGCGTTACGCGGTCTATACCGACGGCGCGGAGGGAAAGCTGTGAGGCGCGTCGTCGTGGTCGGCGGCGGTCCCGCCGGTCTGTGCGCTTCCATCGCGGCGGCCCGCGCGGGCGCGGAAACGCTTTTGCTGGAGCGCAACGAAAAGCTCGGCAAAAAACTCTATCTGACCGGAAAAGGCCGCTGCAACCTGACCAACGCCGCCGATATTTCCGACTTTTTCGACCATATCCCGCGCAATCCGCGGTTCCTCTACAGCGCGCTCTACGGCTTTACCAACCGCGACCTTATCGCGCTGGTCGAGGCGGGCGGCACGCCGACGAAAACGGAGCGCGGCGGCCGGGTCTTTCCCGAATCGGACAAGGCCTCGGACGTGACGGCTTCTCTTGAGCGGCAGATGCGCGCCTCCGGCGTAACGGTGAAGCTCGGCTGCTTCGTGCGGAAGATCCTGGTCGAAGACGGCCGCGTGACAGGCGTCGGCACCGACGCGGGCGACGTGCCGGCCGAAGCCGTGATCCTTGCCTGCGGCGGCGTGACGTATCCGTCGACCGGATCGGACGGCAGCTGGACGCGCGAGGTCGCGCGTCTCGGGCACGGCGTCGTTCCCATGGAGGGACGCCTCGTCGGGATCGACACGCGCGAAACGTGGTGCGGCTCGCTGGCCGGACTCACGCTGCGCAACGTGCGCTTCACCGCTTTCGAGCGGGGGAAGATCGTCTATACCGAGCAGGGAGAAATGCTCTTTACTCATACCGGGATCTCCGGCCCGCTGGTGCTTTCGGCCAGCAGCCGCCTTGCCGAGGCGGCGGACGCTTCTTTCTCCGTCGACCTCAAACCGGCGCTTGACGCCGATACGCTGGACCGGCGGCTGGTGCGGGAATTCTCCGCTTCCGGCGCCAAGAAGCTGGTCAATCTCATGCCGCACTTCGTCCCCGGCTCGCTCGGCGGCGTCATTCTGGAGACCGCCGGTCTTGATCCGGCGCGACCGGCCGGGACGGTCACCCGCGCCGAACGGGCCCGTCTGGCTTCCGCGCTCAAGGACCTGCCCCTGCACGGACTGCGCTTCCGGCCCAAAGAGGAAGCCATCATCACCCGCGGCGGCGTCGACGTCGGCGACGTTGATCCGTCCACGATGCGTTCCAAACGGGTCGCGGGATTGTATTTCGCCGGAGAAATGCTCGACGTTGACGCCTGTACGGGCGGTTTCAATATCACTATTGCCGCTTCCACCGGCACGCTCGCCGGCCGGAACGCGGCGCAGGACATAAGGAGGACGGAAGGATATGACAATAGGTGACAACTCGGCTTTGGGCAGCAAGGATATTGCCAGATGCGCGATCCTGATGTGTCTGACGAAAACGCACAACGAAGAAAAAGAGCTGGCGGCGAAATTCGCCGAGGACGGCGTGCGCGCCGCGGCCGTCGATTACGGCGGCGAATTCATCACCTCGGTGATGAAGATCATCGAGCGTACCGTCGTCGCCTCCAAACGCGAGGGCGTCATCAACGATTCTCACGCGGAGGAGGGCGCCGTGGCCGGCGCGGCGCGGGAAGCCATGTCGCAGGTCATGAATAAAGCCATCGGTCTCAACGTCGGCGGCAAGATCGGCGTGGCGCGCTGCGGCGACCATATCGCCGTGGCGATGCTGTTCGGCATCGGACTGCTTCATCTCAATGAAGTGGCGATGGGCCTGGGCCATCGGGTCGTGTAAAGGAGAAGATTATGCTCAATATTGCCATCGACGGACCCGCCGGCGCGGGAAAAAGCACGGTCGCCGGCCGCGTAGCCGAGCATCTCGGCATCATTCATCTGGATACCGGCGCGATGTATCGCGCCGTCGGGCTTTGGGCGCTTCGCGCCGGGATCGCGCCGTCGGACGAAAGATCCATCGCGCTCCGCGTCGCGGAAGCGGAGGTAGACGTGCGGTACGTACGCGGCGCTCAGCGCGTGTATCTCAACGGCCGCTGCGTCGACCGTTATCTGCGGACCGATCGCGTTTCGGCCGCGGCCTCGGCCGTTTCGGCTCTGCCCTGCGTCCGCGAGCGCATGACGGAAATGCAGCGCGCCATCGCTTCACGGCGCGCGCTCGTCATGGACGGCCGCGACATCGGCACCGTGGTCCTGCCCGACACGCCGAATAAATTCTATATCACCGCCACGGCGGAAGAACGGGCGCGCCGCCGCACACTTCAGCTTTTGGAAAAAGGCGAAAAAGACGTCGACGAGGCGGAGGTTCTGCGCGCTATCAACGAGCGGGATCACGCCGATATGACCCGCCCGGTCGCGCCGCTCCGGATCGCGCCGGACGCGACCGTGATCGACACGACGCACCTGACCATTGACGAGGCGGTGGCCGCCGTGCTGGAAAGGCTTGTCCTATGAAATCGCAAAGCGTTCTCAAATTCTTTTTCGGCTGGATTTTTCGTCTGTTTTTCCCGGTCCGGGTCGTCCGCCGCGAGGATTTTTACACCGACGGCGCGGTTATGGTCGTCTGCAATCACATCCACCTGCTGGATCCGGCTCTTCTGGTCGCGCATCACCCCAAACCCGTCTCTTTTATGGCGAAAAAGGAGCTGTTCGCGAGCCGCTTCGGCAACTGGCTTTTCGGACGGATGCTCGGAGCCGTTCCGGTCGACCGGGACGGCGCGGACGTGGCGGCGATGAAGACGCTGATCCGCCGTCTGAAAAACGGCGAGGTCGTCGGCGTGTTCCCCGAGGGGACGCGTCACAGGGACGGCCGGATGGGAGAGTTCCACTCCGGCGCGGCGCTCATGGCGCTGCGGACGGGCGCGACGATCCAGCCCGTCGCCTATACCCGCTCGATCCGTTTGTTCCGCCGCACGACGCTCGTCGTCGGGCAACCGCTGGATCTGTCAGACCTGGCCGGTCAGCGTGTGACGCGGGAAATGGCCGACGAAGTCACCCGGCGGGTGCGCGACGCCATCGCCGCGCTGCGCGCAACCGTTACGACGGAGTAAAAACTCTATAATTTTATGTTAATTTTTCTGAAAACCTGAAATTTGGCATTTTTATTGATAGACAAAAAAAGAAAAATGCTGTATCCTGTTGGAGTGACCCGCTTATGCTGAAAAATATTTTCGTGGCCGAACACGGCGGCTTCTGCTTCGGCGTGAGCCGCGCGGTCCGTACGGTCGAAGAAAACCTCGGACGCGGTCCGCTGTGCACGTTCGGACAGATCATCCATAACCCGCAGGTCGTGGAGCGATTCGAAGAGCAGGGCGTGCGGGTCATTTCCCGACCGGAAGAGGCGCCCCCCGGCGCATCCGTCGTCATCCGTTCTCACGGCGTGACGCCAGACGTCATCGCCGGTCTGGAGGCGGCGGGGCTTCGCGTGCTCAACGCGACCTGTCCGCACGTGCTGCATATCCAGCAGATCGCCCGGACGGCTCATGAGAGCGGGAAACGGGTCTTCATCGTCGGCGACGCGGCGCATCCCGAGGTCGTCGGCATCAGCGGATGGTGCGGCGGCGCGGCCGAGATCATCGGTTCGGTCGAAGAAGCCGAACAGGTGCGCGACGACGGGCGGGAAGCCTGCGTCGTGGCTCAGACCGGTACGACCCGGGAGAAATGGGAGACCGTGACGGCGGCGCTGAAAGAGCGCGTCGCCCGTCTCGAAGCGGTCAATACGATCTGCAACGCCACCGCGACGCGGCAGAAAGAAGCGCGGGAGCTGGCGGCGCGGGTCGACGTCATGCTCGTCATCGGCGGGGCCAACAGCTTCAATACGGGCAAACTGGCCGAGGCGTGCCGCGAAGTCAACAAAAGAACTTACTCCGTCGAGCGGATCGAAGATCTGAAGGCGGTTGTAATAAAATCCGGCGAAACGCTGGGAATCACGGCGGGTGCGTCTACGCCCGAGTGGTTGATTAAGGAGGTAAAGGCTGTAATGAGCGAAATGGACAAAAACGAAAATCAAACGAATTGGCTGGAGGAGTTTGAGAAACAGGAGAAGATCAGAACCGGCTCTGTCGTGACCGGCGAGATCGTGGCCCTCCACGATGATGATATGTTCCTCAATATCGGTTACAAAACCGATGCCCTTCTGCCCGCCAGCGAGGCGGCTCTCGAAGAAGGCAAGACCCTTCGGGACGTCTATTCCGTGGGCGATCAGGTGACGGCGGAAGTCGTCAAACTCAACGACGGCGAAGGAAACGTGCTGCTTTCCCGCCGCAAGATGGAAGAGAAGGGAGCCTGGGAGAATATCGAAAAGGCTTTCCAGAACAATGAGAGCGTGACCGTAAAGGTCAAGGAAGCGGTCAAAGGCGGCCTCGTCGGCTTCTCGTCCGGCGTGCGCGTTTTCATCCCCGCTTCTCAGGTAGGGCTCGGCTTTGAAAACGACCTGACCAAGTACGTCGGGCAGGAGCTGCAGGTCCGTATCCTCGAGACCGGCGAAAACAACAAGAGACGCGTCATCGCTTCGAGAAAAGCGCTGCTCAAGGAAGAAGAGGACGCCAAGAAGAAGGCGGCTCTCGAGCGCTTTGAAGTCAACATGATCGTCGCCGGCACGGTCAAGAGAATGACCTCCTTCGGCGCGTTCGTCGACATCGGCGACATCGACGGCCTGCTGCATATCACGGATATGGCGTGGTACAGACTGACCTCTCCCAAGCAGGTGCTCTCCGTCGGTCAGCAGATCGAGTGCGTGATCCTGGCCATTGACAAGGAAGCCGGCAAGGTTTCCCTCGGCTACAAACAACTGCAGCCCCGCCTGTGGGACAATATCTTCGACAGGTATCCGATCGGTTCCGTCGTGACCGGAACGGTCGCCCGCGTCGTATCCTTCGGCGCGTTCGTTTCCCTGGAGCCGGGCATCGACGGTCTGGTCCACGTTTCTCAGCTGACCAATAAATTCGTCAAGAATCCGGCCGACGTGGTCACGCCCGGTCAGGAAGTCCAGGCGCTGGTCATGGACGTCGATCCGGAAGCGAAACGCATTTCTCTGAGCATGAAAGCGCTGCTCGCCGACGCGCCGGCCGCCGAAGAAGCGCCCGCGGAAGAAAAGCCCGCGGCGGAAGAAGCGACCGAAGCTTAATTCAACGATCAAAAAACAAAGGGACACGCTCTGGCGCGGCCCTTTGTTTTTCCAAAGAGGAGCATACGAAAGATGAAATTCAGAGACCTGCCCTATCACAGACCCGACGCCGAAGCCGTCGCGGCGCGCATGACGGAACTGGCCGACGCTCTGGCCGCCGCGGCCGACGAGGCGCAGGCGGAGCGGTGCTTTCTGGCGCTGGACAAAGCCGACGAAGATCTGATCACCCAGTACGCGCTGGCGGAAGTCCGCAATACGATGGATCTGACCGACTCGTTTTATGAAAAAGAGTATATTGAGCTGAGCGCGGCGCTGGCGCGCATGGCGCCGGCGCGCCGCCGGGTGGCCGAGGCGCTTTGCGCCACTCCTTACCGTTCCGCGCTGGAGAAAAAATACGGCGGGCAGATCTTCCGCAAAGCCGAAGCCGCCGTCCGCCTCAATTGTCAGGCCAATATTCCGCTGCAGGTGCGCGAGCAGGAGCTCGAGAACGAGTATCGGAAAACGACGGCCGGGTTTTCCTGTGATTTCCGGGGAGAAAAGTGCAATTTCTACGGCCTGCTGCGTCATATGGAATCTCCCGACGCGGCCGAAAGACGCGACGCGGCCGAGGCGTGGGCCCGGGGTTACGAGGGCATCGCGCCCGCTCTCGAGGAGGTTTACGACAAACTGGTGAAACTGCGCGCGCAGATGGCGGCCAACGCGGGCTTTTCCTCGTATGTGGAAATGGCCTATCTGATGCGGGGACGCCTGGCCTACGGCCGCGCGGAGGTCGAGCACTTCCGCGCGCTGGTGCGCGGCGCCGTCACGCCGTGGTGCGCCGCCGCCGCCCGGCGGCAGGCGCGCAGACTGGGCGTGGATAAACTCCGTTTCTGCGATGAAACGCTGTTTTTCCCGCAGGGCAATCCGATCCCGCGCGGCACGCCCGAAGAGCTGATTTCCGCGGCCGCGGAAATGTACGGGGAAATGTCCCCGCGCACCGGCGAATTCTTCGCTTTCATGCGGGAGCACGAGCTGTTCGATCTCGTCACCCGGCCCAATAAGCACATGGGCGGCTACTGTACCTATCTGCCGGCCTGGCGGATGCCGTTTATTTTCTCCAATTTCAACGGCACCGGCGCGGACGTGGACGTGCTGACCCACGAGGCGGGGCACGCCTATCAGGCTTACGAATCGGCCGCGCATCAGTCCCTCAACGCCTGCCTCGAGCCAAGCTACGACGTGGCCGAGATCCATTCGATGAGTATGGAACATCTGGCCTATCCGTGGATGAAACTCTTTTACGGCGAGGAGGCCGACCGCCGTGTGTTCGCTCATCTGTTCGACGCTTTCCGCGTCCTGACTTATCTGGTCTGCGTGGATGAATTCCAGCATGAGGTCTTCGATCGCCCGGACATGACTCCGGCGCAGAGACGCGCCTGCTGGAGACGAATCGAACGGGATTATATGCCGTGGCGCAATTACGACGGCGACGCGTTTCTTGAGAGCGGCGGCTACTGGATGCAGAAACAGCATATTTTCTTATATCCTTTCTATTATATCGACTATGCGCTGGCGCAGACCTGCGCCTTCATGATGTACCGGAAAGCCGAGATCGACCGCGCGGAGGCGTGGCGCGATTATGAGGCGCTGTGCGCCGCCGGCGGCAGCAAGGGCTATTTTGAACTGCTTGAAACCGCGCGTTTGGGCAGTCCGTTTGACGAAAAGACTTTTGCCGATACGGTCGGCTTTGTGACGGCGCGACTTGAAGAAATGGAAAAGGAGGTGTTCGGATGAAAAGGATTACGTCCTCACTACTGATCTTTCTGCTGACGGTCTCGCTGTTGGCGAGCTGCGATCTGCTGTTGCCTACGAACCCGACGCCTGCCGGGGAGCCGACGCCTGTCTCGACGCCGACCCCGACTCCCACCGCTGAACCCACCGCAGAACCGACCGCGGAACCTACCGCGGAACCGACCGCTGACCCGACCGCTGAACCCCCCGCTGAACCCACCGCGGAGCCTACCGCTGAGCCTACCGCTGAGCCTACTGCGGAGCCTACCGCGGAGCCGACCGCTGAGCCGACCGCTGAACCGACCGCTGAACCGAC
>JAHAZM010000005.1 GCA_018385275.1 Eubacteriales bacterium
TGGAGAAACGAAGGTGATGACGCGGCTGCCGGCGGCGTTGGAAAGAGAAAGAATGCCGGACGCCGGGTCGTCGTCATACCATTTCGCCTCGGTCAGAGACGCGTCGCCGGTGTTGAATTCATATTCGCAGCGCAGGTCGGTCAGTTCGGTGCGGCTGACGACGTCCCAGTAGACGGTAAAATAATCGCAGAAGGCGTTGATCTCCACCCGGGCGTTCAGGCTGTCGAGGCCGTCGTAGGGGATATTGTTGACGTAGAACGACTGACATACCTGACCCATCGTGATGATGCTGAGATTGCGGTAGCCGCCGTTGTAGTCGTCGGTCGTGCGCAGCGCGGAGTGAGCCGCGCCGTTTCGGAAGATCGTCAGCGCGGAAGAAGCGCCCGCCATGGCCGCTACGGCGTCGCCCGCGGCGGTCAGATCTCCGTCATAGGAGGCGTCGGGGGCGGAGAGTCCCAGTTTGGTAAAGGAAAAAGCGTCCGGATCGAAACCGAAGCCGTACCGGCCCGTCTTGACGTACAATTCTTTGGAACCGGAGCCGGTCGTGCCGTTGCGGAACCACATATAAGCGTATTCGTCGGGGCGGTTCCGCTGCAGGCTCGGCGCGGCCAGATTTGCGGGCGGCGCTGTGGGAGCCGCCGTCGGTTTGGCAGTAGGCGCGGTCGTCGGGGTTTCAGCGGGAGGAGCGGACGGCGGCGGGGTCGTCGCCGCCGGCGTGCAGGCGTAAAGAAGACCCGCGGTCATAGCGGCGATCAGAAGCAGGGTCAGTTTTTTTCTCATGACAAAGCCTCCTGATAACGGAATGATTTTTTTTTATTCTATCATAAAGGAGATAAAAAAACAACGAAGAAAATCATTCTTGAGCGGTGAAGGGAAAAAGAAGACGCGTTTTTCCATGAAAGAGAGAAAATTCACAGAATTATGAGATTGTTTCACACAAATATTATTGACTTGTGAGAAGAAGCGTGGTATAATTTGTGACAAAGGAAAATGGAAATGTGAAATTAACAGTCTCGTTTTCCGGGGTAAGAAAGGAGGAAAGAAGTCATGCCCAGAGAACATCGCATCGAGAGGATCAACGAGTTCGTGGCGGCGAAAAAGGAAGTGTCGCTTGCCGAGATCTTCGAGATGTTTCCCGAGGTTTCCACGATGACCGTCAGACGTGACCTCGAGATCCTGGAACAGCGCGGGACGCTGATGCGTCTGCGCGGCAAAGTACGCGCTATTACCAAACAGTTCAAATTCCGTGAGGAAAGCTACAATCTCCGTGCCAAAGAAAACGTGGACGGAAAAAAGATCATAGCCAGTAAGGCGATGAAGTATATCCAACGCGGTTGCTCGATGTTTTTTGACGCCGGAACGACGTCGATGGCTTTGGCCGAATGCATCGGTGACGGCGATTATTTTATTTTGACCAGCGGGCCCAATATCGCGCTCGAACTCATCAAGAAAGAAGGCGTCAACGTCATCATGACGGGCGGCCACATGGACAGGGATTTCCTGAACGTGACGGGCGCCAACGCCATGGCGCTGGTTGATAGCATCAATATCGATATTGCTTTCCTGACGCCGTCCGGTTTTTCGGTGGACGGACATTTTACCGTCGGCAACGCGGATCACGCCGAGCTGAAAAAGGTCATTATCAAGAAGGCTCATACGGTCGTGATGCTGATGGACGCCACCAAGCTCGATAAAAACCTGCCGTATACGTTTGCGCGCATGGAGGATATCGACGTACTGATCTGCGATAAGCCGCTCCCGGATATCGTTGTCCGTGAAGCGCTTAAAAACGACGTTACCGTCGTTTAGCATAAACATTTTTTGGAGGAGGGTATTTCCATGAAAACAAAAGCGGTAAGAATGTACGAAAAAGAAGACCTCAGGCTCGAGGAGTTCGAACTGCCGGAGATCAAGGATTGCGAGATCCTGGCGCACATCATTTCGGACTCGATCTGCATGAGCAGCTATAAAGCCGCCAAACAAGGCAGCGCCCATAAACGCGTTCCGAAGGACGTCGCCGAAAAGCCCGTCATCATCGGTCACGAATTCTGCGGCGTGATCGAAAAAGTCGGCGCCAAATGGGCCGATCAGTTCAAACCCGGTCAGAAGTTTTCCATCCAGCCGGCGCTCAACTACAAGGGTTCGCTGTACGCGCCCGGTTATTCCTATCAGTATATCGGCGGCGACTCGCAGTACGTCATCATCCCCAACGAGGTCATGGAGTGCGGCTGCCTGCTGCCGTATAACGGCGAGGCGTTTTTCTACGGTTCCCTGTCCGAGCCGATGAGCTGCATCGTGGGCGGTTATCACGCCGCGTATCACACGAAGAACGGCTGCTACGTTCACGATATGGGCATTGTCAAGGACGGCAATCTCGCGATCCTGGCTGGCGCTGGCCCCATGGGTCTGGGCGCCATCGACTACGCTGTTCATAATCCGGACAGACGGCCGCGCCTGGTTGTCGTGACCGACGTCGACGACGCGAGACTGACGCGCGCGGCGCAGATCATCACGCCGGAAAACGCCGCTAAGAATGGCGTCAAGCTGGTTTATCTCAACACGGCCAAGGTCGACGATCCCAAGGCGGCTCTGATGGAACTGACCGACGGCGCTGGTTACAACGACGTTTACGTATACGCGCCCGTCAGACCGGTCGTCGAACAGGCGGACAGCATTCTGGCGCGCGACGGCTGCCTGAGTTTCTTCGCCGGCCCGACCAATCCCGAGTTCAAAGCGGAGTTCAACTTCTACAACGTGCATTACGCTTCGACGCATCTGGTCGGCACCAGCGGCGGCAACACGGACGATATGAAGGAAGCGCTGCATCTTATGGAGACGGGACGGATCAATCCCGCCGCCATGATTACGCACGTCGGCGGATTGGACAGCGTCATCGAGACGACGCTGAACCTGCCCAACATCAAGGGCGGCAAGAAGCTGGTTTATACCAACATTTCCATGCCGATGACCGCGATCGCGGACTTTGCCGAACTGGGCAAGAACGATCCGCTGTTTGCCAAGCTGGCTGAGCTGTGCGCCGCGAACAACGGACTGTGGAACGCGGAAGCCGAGAAATACCTGCTGGCCCACGCCAAGTCGATCTGACGGAAGGAAAAGGGGGCTGCGGATATGGATTTCAGAACGGTTGCGCCGTCTTTGCGGATGCTGCTGGCAGAGGGAGATCAGGCGCCGATCATCAAAAAA
>JAHAZM010000056.1 GCA_018385275.1 Eubacteriales bacterium
TCGACCTGTCCGCCGTCGGCGCGCAGGCGCGCCGAGCCGCTCAGCCCGACAAACCGGGACAGCCAGCCCTCGCCGGCGCATCTGGAACCGAGACCTTCGGTTTCGTTATGCGCGTTGACGCGGACGCCGAGGATCTTTCCGTCCTCGGACAGCCCGACCATGACCGTCATGGCGCCGCCGTAGCCTTTGGCCTTGACGGTCAGCGCATAACCGGCCAGCGCGCCGGACGCGTCGTAACCGAGATACAGCGCCTCATCTTCGGAAGAGGCTTGGAAAGAGACGGCGTCGGGCACGACCGCCAGACGGGCCGCCCGCGCTTTTTCCTCGGCATAACGGGCGATCGGATCGCGGGTCACATAATGAACGACGCCGAGCAGCAGCGCCGCGACCAGCGCTACGACAAAGAGTTTCAGGGCCGGTACGATCGTATCACGCATGGCGGCCTCTCTTTCTGCCGAAAACGCGCGGCGCGGTGATTTTTTCGATCAAAGGGGTGGCAACGTTCATCAGCAGGATGGCGTACGTCGTCCCTTCGGGATAAGCTCCGTAAAAACGGATCACGCAGGTAATCACGCCGCAGCCTATGCCGTAGAGCACGCGGCCCCACGCCGTCACCGGCGAGGTCACATAATCCGTGGCCATGAAGAACGCGCCCAGCATCAGGCCGCCGGCCATCATCTGATAGAGCGTAAACGCGGCATTCCCGCTTACCAGCAGTGAAAAGATCGCCGTAGAACCGAGGAAGCAGACCGGGATACGCCAGTCGATGACGCGGATCGCGATCAGGAACAGGCCGCCGAGCAGCAGCGCAAGAGTACAGGTTTCCCCGATGCAGCCGTCCATCCGGCCGATGAACGCGTCCAGCAGCGAGATGTTTGCAGGTGTGCCGGCTGTCAGCTGCGGCAGCAGCGTGGCGCTGGAGACCGCGTCGGTCCCGAAGAACGTCATGGGGACGCTCCACGCCGCCATCAGAAACGCGCGGGCCGTCAGCGCGGGATTGACGAAATTTCCGCCCAGACCGCCGAAAAGCTGTTTCACGATAATAACGGCAAACAGCGAACCTGCGGCAGGAATGTACAATGGTACCGTCGGCGGCATGTTCATCCCTACCAGGAGGCCCGTCACGACGGCGCTCCAGTCGCCTACCGGGATCGGCTGTCTGCGCAGGGCACAGAAGCCGGCCTCCGCCGCCACCGCCGCAGCGACGGCGACGCCTACGATGGCCAAAGCGTGCCAGCCGCCGCGGATCACGCCGACGGCGCAGGACGGCAGCAGAGCCAAAATCACGCAGAGCATGAGCCGGCGCGTGGAAACGCCGTCGCGGATATGAGGAGATGACGATCCGATCAGTTTCATCCGCGTCCCTCCTCTTTTTTCTTGCGTAGCATTTGTTTGGCGACGCGGCACGCGTGCGTCAGATGGCGTTTCGCGGGGCAAACATAAGTACAGGCGCCGCACTCGATACAATCCGAGGCGTGAAAGCGCTCGCAGTTCTCCGTATTATTGAGACGGACCGCCGCGTCGATCTTCAGCGGAAGCAAACCCATCGGACAGGCGGCGACACAGCGGCCGCAATGGATACACGGCGTTTCGGCAAAAGCGGCCGTTTCATGCTCCGTCAGCGCCACGAGCCCGCCGGTGCCTTTGACGACGGTCCCTTCCGGTCCGGGCAGGGTCAGGCCCATCATGGGACCGCCTGCCAGCAGACGGACCGTATCGTCGCTCAGACCGCCGCAGAAAGCGATCAGATCGGCAAAAGAAGCGCCGAGACGGACGATCAGGTTCTTCGGTTCACGCACGCCCTCTCCCGTAACCGTGACGATGCGCTCAATATAGGGCATGCCGGTACGCAGGGTCCTGCCGAACGTGCCGGCCGTGGCGATATTCATCACGACCGCGCCGACGTCGGCCGGCAGACCGCCGGACGGGACTTCACGGCGCGTGACCGCGTAGATCAGCTGCTTTTCCGCGCCCTGCGGGTAACGTACGGGGAAAAAGCGGACCGTCACGCCGTCGTCGGGGCGCAGGACGGCGGTCACTTTCGCGGCCGCATCGCGTTTATTGGCTTCCACCGCGACAACGCAGGACGAGACGCCGAGGATCTTTTTGACCGCGCGGATCCCGTCCGCGATATCCTGCGGCGCGGTTTTCATCAGCCAGTCGTCCGCCGTCAGATACGGCTCGCACTCGGCGGCGTTGATAATCAGCGTGTCCACCTTTTTCTCCGGCGGGATCGTCAGTTTCACCTGCGTGGGAAAGGAGGCGCCGCCCATACCGGTCAGACCGGCGTTCCGCACGACGCGCAGCAGTTCATCTGCCGTCATGTCGCCGATCGGCGGATACGGAACGATGTCGTCCGCGATTTTATCCTGAAAATCATTCCGGATCACGATCGCGGGCGCGGGCAGGCCCGCGCCGTTGGGATAGTTCCCGATATCCTCCACGACCCCGGATACGGAAGCGTACAGGTTCGCGCTGACAAAGCTCCCCGCGGCGGCGATCATCTGCCCCACCCGCACTTCGTCGCCTTTCGCGACAACGGGTTGAGCCGGCGCGCCGATATGCTGAGAAAGCGGATAGATCATCCTCTCGGAAGCAGGGATCCGGCAGGGAGAAGCATCCTGTGTCAGCAGTTTGCCGTGATGGGTCTTTTTCAACGGCTCTGTGCCGCCGCGAAAAGGTCGAAAC
>JAHAZM010000057.1 GCA_018385275.1 Eubacteriales bacterium
GACATGGTCTACGTTTCCGATCCCGTCCCGATGACGGGAGAAAATCCCTGGATGAGCTGGACCGGCACGCGTTCCGAGGTCATAGCCGGCTTCGGTCATTACGACCGCGCGCTCGTCGTCCGCGACTGGGACGCCGTCGTCAGCGGTCGGCCGGTGGAAACGCCCTATCTTCATATCCGCGTGGCCAACGCCTATCATCAGGGGCGGAAACTCCCCACCAACATCATGGAGCTCACCGCCGGAGTCGACTCCTTCTCGGCCGGCGACCGGATCCGCGGCACCGTGGAGATCATGGTCCTGCCGCAGGCGGGAAATGAATACGTCGGGACCGACGCGCAATTTGCCGCCGCCGCGCAGCAATACGCCGGCAGCTGGGAACTGGCCCGTTACGAAGCCAACGGCAACGCCGTGACCGTCACGGATATCGCCGGCGCGTCGCTCGTCTCTCTCGCCCCGGCCGTCCTTCGCGGCGATGACGGCGCCGGAGAAATCTCCTTCACCCTGCACAACGGCGTTTCCTATGTGCCGGTGACGTTTACCAATCTCGGCACCAACCGCGATTGGCTCCTCCAGGAGTACGTCGGCGAAAAATGGCTCAGCATCTCCAATTCGCAGGAGATCCACGGCAACGATTACTGGCAGTGCCGTTACGACGCGGTCTCCGGAACTTACGAACTGACCTACAACGTCTATCGCGATTCCTCCGTTTCTTCCTCCGCTCAATTCCGTTTGATCCAAAAAGGAGCCCTCAATTAATAAAGGAGTTGATTTTGTTGAATTATCCTGTTGCGCCGAGCCTCAACGAAGGCCGCGCCGGTACGCGCCGTTTTCTTATCCCGCAAACCGACGCGCTGCTCCTCAGCGACGTTTTCGGAGACCACATGCTGTTCTGCGCCGACGCGCCGATCCGCGTCTGGGGCGCCGCGCCCGCCGGCACGCGCGTCGAGATCGTTCTGGCCGACGAAACCGGCGCCGCCGTTTCCGAGTCGGGTCTGACGGTAGGCCCGGACGGTTCGTTCATCACGGAACTGCCGCCCATGCCGGCTTCCTTCGCTCCGTTCACGCTGACGGTTTCAGGCGGCGGAACAACGCGGCGGATCGAAGACGTGCTCTTCGGCGACCTGTTCCTCGCTTCCGGTCAGTCCAACATGCAGGTCTCCGTAGGCGAATGCTGCGACCGTGAGCAGCTCCGTGCCGAGTCCGTCAGCCCCTCGCTCCGCTTTTACGTCCCGCCGATCTGCCCCATCATGACCAACGAGATGCGGAAATGGTTCAATCTGCCCCCCGTGGAAAACGACTCGCACTATCCTCCCTATCCGTCTTTTACGCCGGAGGAAAAAGCCGGCGCGTGGATCCGCGACGACTCTCACGCCATCGACCCCATCTCCGCTATCGCTTACACCGCGGCGCGCGAATACGCCGCCCTGAGCGGCCGCCCCGTCGGCATGCTTTCTCTGCCGGTCGGCGGCACCAAGATCCTGTCCTGGCTCCCGCGGAGCGCGGGCGACGAAAACGCGGCGCTTCGCGAGCTGCTCGGGGCCGGTTATCTGGCCGACGACGCCTCGTACAACGTCGCCGACGGCTCCTATTGTCTTTACGCCTCTCTTTATATGTCGAAAATCGCGCCCGTCACGCCCATGGCCATCCGCGGCCTGCTCTGGTATCAGGGCGAAAGCGACGAGGGCGAGGTCGACATGTACCGGATCGCGCTCGAGGAGCTCATCACCCGCTGGGGCGACGAATTCGGCTTCCCTGACGGCTCCATGCCGACGGTCATGTGCCATATCGCCCCGTTCAATCCCGGCTGGCGAGACGTGCCGGTCGACGGCAAAGTCCGCTTCAATCTGCTCTTCAGCCGGAGCGCTCACGCTCATCCTCAAACCAGAGCCGCCGTCTCGATCCACGACGTCGATCTCATTTATGCCTGCGGCGGCGACCGCGTCGCCATTCATCCGCGCTGTAAAACGCCTATCGGTATCCGCTGCGCCCGCGCCATGCGCGAACTGCTGACCCACGCCGGCGACCGCGCAGCCTTCTGTCCGTATCTGCTGAACGCGCAGGCCAAAGACGACGCGATGATCCTGCGCTTCGCTTCCGTCGGTTCCGGCCTGAGCACTTCCGACAAACTCCCGCCCCGGAATTTCACGATCGCGGACGAGTCCGGCCTGTTCTACCCGGCCGACGCTCGCATCGTCGCGCCGGACACGGTCCAGCTCAGCAGCCGTTCGGTCCGCTGTCCCCGTTACGCAACCGGCGCGTACTGTTTTTACAATATGAAATCCAATCTCGTCAACAGCGCCGGCTTCCCGATGGAGCCGTTCGTGCTCGCCCCTGACAACGCCGTCCTTTACGGCCAGCACGACTACTCCACCTGCGACTTCACCGAGGTCTGGCGGTATTTCCAAACCGACGTGCTCGAGGAAGCCGGACGGACCGTGCCGCTTTTTGAAACGGAAGGCGCCTCTCTCAGCCTGACCGACGACGCCGTTCACGGCAAAGCCCTCCGGCTGCGCGGCCGCGCGCCGGTCCTCAGCGTGATCCTCGATTATTGGGGCGACACGCACTCGTTCAACCACTACAAAACGCTGTCCGTCTGCGTGCGCGGTCAGCTCGACTCCGTCACGGTCAAAGCCGAGTCCGGCGAAGTCTTCCCTCTGCGCGTCCTGTCCAGCACGCCGGCCAGCAGCGGCTTTACCCGCTTCAATTATGCTCTCAACGAGCACACTTTCCCCGATCATCTGTCCCGTCTGCGCCTCTCCTTTACCGGCGACGCCGTCGTCGACGAGATCGTCCCCGCCTCGTTATAACCCCCCCGAACGGAATATCGGCAAAGAAAAAAGGCCATACGCAGGTATGGCCTTTTTTAATTTATCTTTATTATCCCAGTCCGAAATACTGACTGTACGGCGCGCGTACGCCGGCTCCGACGATGACGCTGTCGCGCTCCGCGTCGCTCATCACGGTCTTGGTATTGGTGATGGTATGCGCTTCGTCGATGACGCGCAGGTTATCCGGACTGAAGCCCAGCGTGGCGTAATTGTGCGTAAACGTATTATCATATCCGCCGTTGAGATTCAGATTACGGAAGCAGTTGATCATGACGTTGTCCTTGACGAGCGCTCCGGCCGAACCGTTGTCCAGATAAATAGCGATCTCGGCGCTGTTTGTGATATAATTTCCGAGGATCATATGCTCGTCCTGACGACCCAACGAATAGATTGCGCCGCCGTCCTGCAGTAGCCACATACAGTTGTCGATACGATTGCAGGCCGTGATATTGCCGCTGTAGAACCCTTCCATCTTCGCGAACCGGTCGATATTGGCCTGCTGCAGCTCGTTTCCGCCCCAGCCCCAGCCGAGGCTCATCGCCGAATACGGCGTATTGGAAATCGTATTGTGCGAAATTTCCGTGCGGTACGTATAGCCGCGCACAATGGCGCACTCGCTGTAATACACGCAGGCGCAGTTGAGGAACAGATTGTCCGTCACCTTATTGTCGTTGCTACGCACCGTCGTATAAGTGCGTGTGGAAAGCTCCTTGTCCGAGCTGTGCAGTCCGCCCAGCAGGAGCCCCGCGCCGGCGACGTCGTCAAAGTAGCATCCGCTCACGACGCAGTACTGCGTTCCGCTGTTGAGATCCAGCGCCGCCGAGCCGATGTTGAAAAACGCACAGTTGACGAACGAAACGTTCTTTGGATAATTGAAAGTCACCGCAGCGTTCTGCCGCAGCCAGTTGTCGTTCGACCATGTCGTGGCTGCCGTCGTGTCGGCCTTGCGGTAGACGCCGGCCTGAATGCCGATCAGCCCCTCGGGTCTGTTTGCCTGCAGCCAGGTCGAATGATTGAACGTCACGCTGTCGAAGCGGACGTGCTGAATGTACTTTGTGCGCTTGCCCTCCGACGTGACGAGATTGGACAGTACGCCGACGACAGTCTCTTCCGCGCTGGGATCCTCTCCGGCGGCCGCTTTATAGTAAAGCTTTCCGGCCTCGTCGTCGAGATACCACTCGCCGTCCTCGTCGATGAATTCATACGCGTTCTCGAGGCAGTATACGCGCGGGCCCATATCCGGAGTGCCCAGCGCCGCGGCCCACGTTTCCTGGATCAACTTGTAAGCGTTCTCGCTGACGCGGAAAAACGCTTTCCCGTCCTTCTCCGTTATGGAAACAAGCGGATAGCGCAGCATATTGAACGAAGTCATCTGCACCACTTCGATCCGGTCCTGATTCTTGAGCTCCGTCCAGGAAAGATCCGTTGAAACGAACCCGCCCTCGACGTCCTCGACGCCTTCCAGCAGCGTCGTCACCTGTCCGTCCCGGGCCGTCCGTTCCGGATGGAAGCTGTAAAACATGAAGCGCTCCGCCGTCCGCGCCCTCTGCGCGCGGTGACCGTTGACAAAGAAATCACGCGTCAACACGTCGCAATCCGCCGCGTAAATATTGTTCTGCGCGTCATGGAGCGTCCATCCCGTCAGGACTTTTCCGCCGGAAATCACCGCTCTGGTGCCGTCGACGGAACGGTATACCACGTCATGACCGTTCGTGCCGCCGTCCTCCTCGTCGAGCATCAGCGTTTCGGGCAGATAAAACGTCCCCCGCAGATTGACCACAATGTCGCTCTGCATATCATCGTTGATCAGGCGCACCGCGTCGCGCGCCGCCGCCAGCGTCGCCAGCGGACTGCTTTCGCTACCGTCGTTCTCGTCCGATCCGTTCTCCGCGTCCACCCAAAGCTGGACCGCGTCCTCCGGCACGACGTAAGGCAGCGTCGGCTCGGACAGCATTACTTCCGTCGGTACGTACGGTTTGGCGCCGTAATCAATGACGGCCGGCTCTCCTTTCGGAAAACCGTACAGATCCGTGATCGGCACGTATCCGTTACCCGCCAGCGCGGCTCCCGAACCCAGCAGCAGCAACAGAATCGTTATGATGACAAACGTTTTTTTCATTTTGTCTCCCGCCTATTTTATAGAAATTCTCATTTTGTATTATAACAAACCGTTTTTCTTTTTTCAACCGCCTTCTCAATATTTAATCTTTCGAAAC
>JAHAZM010000065.1 GCA_018385275.1 Eubacteriales bacterium
AAGAGCTGAACAAGAAAATCTGCGGCAACTGTTACAACTACGAATACGACGGCTTTGTGTTTGTAGATGAAATGGGCGAGCGTATGAGAGCACAGTATCTCACCTGTTCTTTTCCAAAATTCTTGGAGAAACACGGATTGCGCCGTATGCGCTTTCATGACCTTCGGCATAGCTGTGCAAGCCTGCTTCTTGCAAACGGCGTGCCCCTTAAGCACATTCAGGAGTGGCTTGGGCATAGCGATTTTACCACGACGGCAAATATTTATGCGCACCTTGATTACAGCTCCAAAATCACCTCGGCACAGGCGATGGAAACAGGGCTTGCTTTGCCCGAAAGCGGTGATTTCGGGAGCCGATGGGAGGATGGCGAAATCCAAATTTAGGAGAGCAAAAAATGCGGTATGCTCTGACCACTTGCTTTTAGAAAAAGACATAAGAAAAAAGCCTGCAATCGGCTTGATTACAGGCTTTTTCGGTGGCGGAGGGTAAGGGATTCGAACCCTTGGTCCGGTATGAGCCGGACAACTGATTTCGAGTCAGCCCCGTTATGACCACTTCGATAACCCTCCGTGTATATTTCAATCTGCTTTTAACTCGAAAAATTTTTGGAGAGAAAAGCAGGAGAGAACACTGAAAAATATTCGATTTTCTATTTTGAAAACCCTTTAAAATCAAGGATTTCCGGCGGACGAAACGACCAAGCAGCCCTAAAATTTCGAGTCAGCCCCGTTATGACCACTTCGATACCTCTCCATACTGCGGCGAAACTGCGGAAGAGTTTCGTAAAACGCAAGCCTATGTTACCACGCAGAAAACGTTTCGTCAATGATTTTTTAGCGAAGAGGGAAAGAGAAACCGGAATTTTTCGTTTGACGAAAACACGGTTTATTATGTATTATATATATGCACGTTTGTGTAGTATAGAATTACGGGAGGAAAGAAGTAAATGAATAAAAAAACCGTCCGCGATATCGATGTGAATGGTAAAAAAGTTTTGGTTCGCGTGGATTTTAACGTGCCTTTGAATGAAAATAAGGAAATCACCGACGAGACCCGCATTCAGGCGGCCCTGCCGACGATCAAGTATCTTCTGGAGCAGAACGCCGCGGTGATTCTGTGCTCTCACCTGGGGAGACCGAAGGGCGAATTCAAAACGGAGTTTTCTCTTGCTCCCGTTGCCAAGCGGCTTGCCGAGCTGCTTCCCGGCGTGAAAGTGAAATTTGCCGAGGATGTGATCGGAGAGTCGGCCAAAAAAGCGTGCAAAGCCGTAAAACCCGGCCAGATCGTCCTGCTTGAGAACCTTCGTTTCCATAAGGAAGAGGAGAAGAACGATCCCGAGTTCGCCAAAAAACTGGCTTCCTATGCCGAAGTTTTCGTCAACGACGCGTTCGGCACGGCTCACAGAGCGCACGCGTCGACTGAAGGCGTTACGCATTATCTGCCCGCCGTCGCCGGTTTCCTGATCGGCAAAGAACTTGATTTTATCGGCGGCGCGCTGGAGAATCCGAAGAGACCGTTCCTGGCTATCATCGGCGGCGCGAAAGTTTCCGACAAGATCGGCGTAATCAATAATCTGCTGGATAAAGTCGACGTTCTCCTGATCGGCGGCGGTATGGCCTATACGTTCCATTACGCGCTCGGCGGCAGAGTCGGCAAATCCTTGCTGGAGAAGGATAAAGTTGATTTGGCGCTTCAGCTGATGGAAAAAGCGAAAAAGAACGGCGTCAAGATGCTGATCCCGGTCGATAACTACGCGGCGGACGCGTTTTCCAACGACGCGAACAGAAAGCTTTTCAAAGCCGGCTGCATCGACGATGAATGGGAAGCGCTGGACATCGGCGACGAGACGATCAGACTGTATACCGAAGAAATCAAGAAAGCCGGCACCATCATCTGGAACGGCCCGATGGGTAAATTCGAGTTCCCGAGATTCGCCGTCGGCACGAACGCCGTGGCAAAAGCGCTGGCCGAGTCCGACGCCGTGACCATTATCGGCGGCGGCGACAGCGCGGCTGCGGTCGAGCAGATGGGCTACGCCTCCAGGATGTCCCATATTTCCACCGGCGGCGGCGCGTCTCTTGAGTTCATCGAGGGCAAAGTCTTACCCGGCGTCGCGGCTCTTCTGGATAAATGATCGGGGAATGATTAATTTTAACAGCGCTCGCGTAACAGCGGGCGCTGTGTTCACGAAAAGGAGTAACTTCTATGCGAGAACCCATTATTGCGGGCAACTGGAAAATGAATATGACGCCGGCCGAGGCGAGAAAGCTCATTCGCGAGTTGAAACCGCTGGTGGCCGACGCGACGTGCACGGTCGTCGTCTGTCCGCCTTTCGTTTGTCTCGACGCGGTGAGGAAAGCCATTGCCGGGTCGAACATCCATCTCGGCGCGCAGAATATGCACTGGGCGGAGAAGGGCGCTTTCACCGGTGAAATATCCGGCAGCATGCTTCAAGCCCTGAACGTCGAATACGTCATCGTCGGACATTCCGAGCGGCGCACCTACTTCGGCGACACCGATGAAACGGTGAACCGGAGGCTGCTGGCCGTGCTCAGTCACGGCATGACGCCGATCGTTTGCGTCGGAGAAACGCTCGAGCAGCGCGAGCGAGGGCAAACGGAAAAGCTGATAAAAGATCAGATTGCCGCGGCGTTTGCCGGCGTGGACGAGCCGGAGCGCGTCGTCGTCGCTTATGAGCCGATCTGGGCGATCGGAACGGGGAAGACCGCAACTGCCGAGCAGGCGGACAGCGTCATCGGTTTTATCCGGGATTGTCTGGCCGAAAAATACGGCAAGCGCGCGGCTAACAAAGTGCGCATCCAGTACGGCGGCAGTATGAATCCGAAGAACGCGCACGAGCTGATGGCCATGAAACAGATCGACGGAGGCCTGATCGGCGGCGCCAGCCTGAAAGCGACGGATTTTGCGGCGGTCGTCAAGTATTGACGGGAGGAAAAACAGATGAAAAGCATGACAGCGTTGATTATTATGGATGGCTTCGGCTATTCTCCCAAACGCGAGTATAACGCCATTGCCCTGCAGGGCACGCCGCATATCATGGATCTTCTGTACCGCTATCCTCATACCAATATCCGCGCCAGCGGCGAGGACGTCGGTCTGCCGGACGGGCAGATGGGCAACAGCGAGGTCGGCCACCTGAATATCGGCGCGGGCCGCATCGTTTACCAGGAATTGACCCGCATCACCAAAGCGATCCGCGAGGGCGATTTTTTCCGCAATCCGGCGCTGGCCGGCGTGATGGACAGCGTGATCGCGTCCGGAGGCACCCTGCATCTGATGGGCTTGCTCTCCGACGGCGGCGTTCACAGCCACATCACCCATTTGTTTGCGCTGCTGGATATGGCCAAAGCCCGCGGCGTAGCCCGTACGGTCGTCCATTGCTTTATGGATGGGCGCGACGTGCCGCCGAAAAGCGGCGCCGATTATATCGCGCAGCTGCTGAAGTATATGGAAAAGATCGGCTACGGCAGCATCGCTACTGTCAGCGGACGCTATTACGCGATGGATCGCGATAAACGCTGGGACAGAGTACAGCGCGCTTATGAAGCCGTGGCCTGCGGCAAAGGCGTTCACGCCTGCTGCGGCCGCAAAGCGATGGCGCAATCGTACTCTAAGGACGTGACCGACGAGTTCGTCGAGCCGACCGTGGTCGGGGATTATCAGGGCGTACGCGACGGCGACGGGATCATCTTCTTCAATTTCCGTCCCGATCGCGCCCGCGAACTTACGCGCGCGTTCAAACAGCCTGATTTTGACGGCTTCGAGCGGCAAGGCGGCATGAAGCGGGTTGCTTACGCCACCATGACGCAGTACGACGAAACCTTCCAGGACTGGCTGGACGTGGCCTTCCGCCCGCAGACGCTGGTCAACACGCTGGGCAGCTATCTGGCCGATCAGGGGCTGACACAGCTTCGCATCGCGGAAACCGAGAAATACGCGCACGTCACCTTCTTCTTCAACGGCGGCGTCGAGGAGCCCAACGCCAACGAGGACCGTATCCTGATCCCGTCGCCCAAAGAAGTCGCCACTTACGATCAGAAACCGCAGATGAGCGCATACGAAGTCGCCGATAAAGCGGTAGAATGCATTGAATCAGGTAAGTATGACGTGATGATCCTGAACTTTGCCAACTGCGATATGGTCGGACATACTGGCGTGCTGGAGGCGACCGTCAAGGCCGTGGAAGCGGTCGATAACTGTGTCGATAAAGTCGTCAAAGCCGTTCTGGCCACCGGCGGCCGCGCGATCATCACCGCGGACCACGGGAACGCGGAAAAGATGTGGGACGAGGAAACGAACGCGCCGCACACGGCGCACACGACCAATCCCGTCGTCTGCATTTTGGCCGACGAAACACGGCGCGGGAAGGTCCTGCGTATGGACGGAAGACTGGCGGATATCGCGCCGACCATGCTGGAGCTGCTGGGTCTTCCCAAACCGGCCGAGATGGAGGGCAAGAGCCTGATTCTGTCATGACCAAAACCGCCCGTCGCCAACAGCCGCCGGGCGGTTTTTTCGGGAGAACGTTATGAAGAGTGAGAGACAATTTCCCCGCGCGCTTTTGACCCGAAAGGGAGAAAAAGCACTGCGCGGCGGCCATCCGTGGGTGTACGACGCCGAGATCGTGAGCCTGAGCGACGCGTGTGAAAACGGTTGCCTGGTCGACGTGGTCAGCGATAAAAACGTTTACCTCGGGACGGGCCTGTATAGTGAAAAAAGCAAGATCCGTATCCGGGTCCTTTCGGCCAACGCCAACGAAACGTTTGACGAGCCGTTCTGGCGTCGCCGCGTCCGTTACGCGCTGGATTACCGCCGTACGGTGATGGCCGACGATTTTCTCTGCTGCCGCCTGATTTTCGGGGAGGCGGACGGTCTTCCGGGTCTGACGGCGGATCGCTACGGCGACGTCGTCGTGACGCAAGTGCTTTCGTACGGGATGGAACAGAGGAAAGCCCTGCTGTATCGGGCGATCGCGGACGTCCTGGCCGAATACGGCGCGCCGATTGCGGGCATTTATGAGCGTAACGACGTCGCGATCCGCGGACTGGAAGGATTGGAAACCGGCAAGGGCTGGTACGAAGGCCTTCCGCACGGAAACGAAACCGTCGTACCGATCACAGAAAACGGGATCCGCTATAAGGTCGATGTCGAAAACGGCCAGAAAACAGGCTTTTTCCTCGATCAGAAATATAACCGAGCCGCTGTGGCGCGCATTTGCCGCGGCATGCGCGTACTGGATTGTTTCACACACACCGGCTCGTTTGCCCTGAACGCGGCGGCCGGCGGCGCCGAGCAAGTAACGGCGGTGGACGTGTCGGCGTCCGCGCTGGAGATG
>JAHAZM010000067.1 GCA_018385275.1 Eubacteriales bacterium
CATCTAAGCGATACGAAAAGGATATCGCCACAAAAAACCTCGATTTTATCGGGGTTTTTCGTGTTTTTAGGGGGCAAAAATCACTCTGACTTGGAACGATTATCTTTGCCTCAAAGAGAAAGACAAAGAATTACAAAAGAACAGGAGTGAAAGAGCATGAAGATCAAGATTTATCAGATTGACGTTGACCGTGACGAGGATGACGTTGCCTTTGCTTCGCTTGATGAAACCATCATGCGGCAAGGCGAGAGTAGGATCAACAGCGAGATCTATGACAAGAGATTGACTCTGACGTGCCACCCGTACGAGCCGTGCCTGTATATCACCGAGGAGGACGGCTGCAAGACGGCTGTGCACAACGCTTTCGATCCGTTCGACGTTCTGGGCGCTTTCAGCAGAGGCGAGACCATCAGCTCGATCACGGGCAGAGAATACGGCGCGCTTGATTTCTGCAGAATGGTCGAATACGCCGCCGGTATGTCGGATATCGGCATAAACGACGCGGAAGTTGTGCTCGGCTCTGACAAAAAGCGGAAAGAGACTGTTAAAAAGAATGAAGAAAAAGAAAATTCAAAGAGTGAGCCGTTTCATCCCGAAGCGACGCGCGTCATATACGACGATCCGGCGTACGGCGTCATCAACGAATACCCGGACATAGTTGTAGAGTACTGCATTGTCAAAAACGAACATATCGCAAGCGGACGAAACGCGCATTGGTACGCGTTGATGTGGGCGAGCCGGGAGCTGTTCTTCGACGGCGGGGAACAGATATGGAGCTACGGCTGCGGCGACGCGGAAGGAAAGCGGATCACCGCCGACGCTTTCTTTGCCGCCGCAAACGAAAAACGCGGATCGAATTACCGCGGCGCGTTCTTATATCCGCCGCACGGCGGTTGGTTAAAGAACAGGGATTTCGACCGTGTGAACGCCGCTCTGTTTCCGAACGGGACGGAGGGGCTTGAAGTTTATGAATGGACGACCGACTGGTCGGAGTTCTTCGACGACGGTCACGAGTGGTGGGGTGCGCTGTGTTTTACCGTTTACGACAAAACTGCTGGCCAGGCGCGAAGGCATCTCGGTCGGCATTTCGTCGGGCGCGGCGCTGCACGCGGCTCTGCTGCTGGCCGCCAGACCGGAAAACAAAGGCAAGACGATCGTCGCGCTTCTGCCTGACAGCGGCGACCGGTATTATTCGACTCCGCTGTTTGCGGAAAACTGACGCGGGTAATAAGCAAGGCCCCCTTTTGCCGACGGCAAAAGGGGGCCTTGTCTGTTTCGGCAAGAGAGGGACCCGGCGGATTGACAAAAGGACCCGGTAACGTTTCCGCCGCGGTATGGGTAATCTCACGATTGACGAATTCCGCGGGGGTTTTTATAATAAATTGAGAAGGGGGGGGGAAAAACGAATGATCGTTTACGCTGTGCTCCTGTTTGCCGCAGCGGCCCTGATCCTGGGCATAGCGGCGGCGATATACCGGGGAAACACGCGCCTGATCCATGATTATCATCAGAAGAACGTCGCGGAAGACAAGCGTCGGGACTACGGCCGGGCTTTTGCCGGAGGGCTGTTCGTCGCCGGCGCGGCGTTGGTTATCGGCGGTGTGATCGCGCTGTTTGGCGAGAGTCCCGCTCTCGTCGCTTCGGCCGTTGGCGTTCCGATCGGAGGACTGATCGGTTCGGTCGTCGTGCTGCTGCTGGTACAAAAAAAGTATAACGGAGGGCTGTTCTGAGTGACGGCTTTGGCCCTGCGGAAACCGAACCGGCAGGGAGAACTGTCATGGCTGTGGGAACGGAGAGACTGCCGCGAACCAGGGGACATGAAAATTTGTAAAAAAGTACTGACAAATCGACGTTATTTTTAATACTATATTTTAAAATAAGGACTCTATCTTCATATTTGTCGATTTTACTGCTATTTTGGGGCAAAACCATCGTAAGGTGGCGACGCAAAACTATGGGGGCTCTATGAGTCAGCCAGTTGCATTGCAACGGGCTGGCTTATTTTTTTACAGGAAACTGTTCCAAACAGACGGTATTCGGGTCCGGAACTGAACAAGGACCCTCAGCAAAAAAAAGAGAAAGGAGAAGAAGGATATGGTAAAAATCCGGCGTAAGCGTGCGATCCTTGTCCGCAGCGCCCTTCTTCTTGTTCTTTCTCTGATTGTCGTCGTGTTCGCGGTAGTCGTGGACTCGAATCTTTCCTGGGGATGGTTCGCCAGCAACTCGAGCGTAACGGGAAACGATCTGCAGGTCGCCGTCAGAGCAGAAAACTGCGACCTGCTGGTCAGCCGCACCACGGAATACGACCGTATGAAAGGAACGTCGCCGCTGACGCCCGTGCCGGTTTATACGGGCGTGCCCGAGCTGAAGACCGACTTTACGACGAACGGTTACAGCTTAACGGCCGATTCGACAAGCGTGTCGCCCTTGGCCTTTGAACGGATCAACGAATATGAGGTCAACGAGCGCGATACGTATACCAATCAGATGCTCTCTACGCGGTTCCTGATGCCCGGCGCGTACGGAAAGCTGGAATTCTATCTGCGGCCGTGTCATCGCCGGATACACTTTCCGCGAGACGAGCGTCTATGCCGTGATGTCCGCGTTCAGCAACGGTACGAAAAACTACGTGATCTCCGATCTGAATCCTTCTCTGGCAAAGCTGTCGATCACGGACTCCAGCAGCCAGTATACCGTCACCCTTCCCAACGGGCAGGCTGTGTACGTGCTGGGCGCGATCGTCAATTCCGGCGCGGCCGGCGCTTATGTGGCGCTGACGAATTTCTGGCAGGCCTACCGGGCTCATACGACGGTGCGCGGCGGCGCGGCGTATACGGGCGTGGGCACGGCTTCCGCGGGATCGGCAGTATCTACTCGGACGCGACGACGAAATATGCCGACGACCGGGTCCATCTGAGGATCGATTCCATGACCGGGACCGGAAATCCCGCGATCGTTCTTCATATGAGTTTTACCGAGTATAACACTTCGTCTTACCGGGCGCAGTCCGGGAATACGCACGCTCCCAATACCCAATACGAGCCCAACATAAAATTTGCGAGCAACGCCGGCTACGGCTTGTTCAACCGTCTCGTTCAGACCGGCTCCGACGGATACATCGAAGGGTTCATCCTCACCGGCAGCTATAATACCGATTACGTCCTGAACAGGACCGCCGACACAGCGACGACGGCTTACGCCGCGGCCGATATTCATGTCGCGCAGAGCTTTGCCGAGTTTGTTTCGGGAAATCTGGGAAGCGCGTTTGCCGAGGAGGGGAAGGATAAGTTTGAAATCAGCGCCACCGTCCGGCTGCTGTACAGAACGGCCGGCGCGGTTCCCGCGCAGTTCCCGGGCAGAAACAGCGACGAATTCAACCGTGATAACGGCGTGACGGTCTCGGCCGCGTCCAACATCGCGTTCTCCTCGACGACGACTTACAGTAAAAACTCGATCAATCTTGATGAAACGCCGTCCAGGTCGTATTATTCCGAAACCGAAATCGAAAGCGCGATGTTGAATCTGAACCCCATCGGGGATAGTATCGGCGACTTTACGGAGTTGGGTATCAACGCGCTGAACAATCCGCCGGAGCAGATCGATCTGCTGGCGGTTCTGGACATCACTTCGATCATCAGACAGATCGATTCGTACGATAACGCGTACGTGACGATCAAACTGCTGCAGAAGCAGAGCGACGGAACATACGGCAGCGAGCTGCCGATCGCCGATTATATCCCGACCCTGAAGGTCGGCGCCAATGACGCGACTAACGCAGGGACTTACTATTACGCGGTTGTCGACGACGACGATTTGGAGGATAACGGCGTCGAGATCACGCTCCCCGAGCTGCATCTGACCGTGCTGACGGGCGACGATTTTCAGACTGCCGGTTATACCTACGGAAACTTCCGCGTGGTGGTGTCGGTCGTTCTGCGCGACGGCACGAGCGAATGCGCGATTTCGCTGGCCACGAACTACGTCATCTATACGAACGCCAAGGTCTTCCCGAGCTACATTTCCTGACGGATCGGATTCTTGCAAGAAAAAAGCTTTCCCGTTTATCGGGAAAGCCTTTTTTGCGTTTCAAGCGGATCGGGTCACCATTTATAATGGATATGATGGACGCCGTCCTGCGGCAGGAATGCCACCTGCGTGAAATCTTCGGGCGAGCGGCGGATCAGATAATCGATATACGACATAATCATCTGCGCCGTCAGCCGGTAGCCCATGGCGTTGAGATGACCTCCCATATAGAAGGTCTTACGGAAACGCGCGTCGTACACGGGTCCGTACCGGAACAGATCGATGACGTAGGTGTTTTCGAAAACCTCTGCCAGTCGGTACAGCAGGTCCGTCATTTCGGCGGCCAGAACGGGATCCTGAAACTCGCAGTGAGGGAAGCCTACCAGGAAGAATTTTGCCTTGGGCGCGATTTTCTTATAGCGCTGGATCACGCGGGCGTACCAGCCGGCGAAGGTGGGGGCGTTATTTTCCGGATCGTTCAGATCAACGTCGTCGACGGAGCCGAGGGGCATATGCAGATTGATCAGATCGTTGACGCCGAGCGCGATGATATACGCCTGACAGGCCAGCGCCGGATCCCAGAAACCGTTAGCTTCGGCAAAGCTGCGGCAGTATTCCTCGGCCGTCATGCCGCCGCGTGAGAAATTCAGCACCTTGACGCCGGCCGCGCGGGCCATAAACTGCCCCCAGGAATACTCAAACATGTCGTGGTAGCCGACGTTCCCCGCCTCGTCCAGCGACTCCATTTCGCCGGAAGAGAGGCTGTCGCCGACACAGGCCACGGTACGGAAAATACTGAAAAAGCCCCCGTCGGGATGAAGAACGTCGAGGGGTTTTTCGCCATCCCGTAAATAATACTGATTGATATCCATACGAACGACGCTCCTTTATTATTTTATTCTATTATATCATAGGATAGGATGAATAGCAACACCGGGTTGGGGAAATTGCGGAACGCGCGGAAATATGTTATAATGAATAAAAAGGCTTTCCGTGCGATCCGCGCGGGAGCGCGGACGATCGGAGGGAAAAAGATGGACGACAAGATCGCGCGCCTGAAAGAGATCCTGGACGATTCGGAAAACGTCGTTTTTTTCGGCGGGGCGGGCGTTTCGACGGAGAGCGGCGTCCCGGATTTCCGCTCAAAAGACGGTCTGTATAATCAGCACGACGTGCGCTTTGAGCGCTACCGGCCGGAGTATCTGCTGAGCCACAGCTGCCTGGTCGACGAACCGGAGGTGTTCTTCGAGTTTTATCGGCAGAAAATGGACACGCGCGCCATCGAGCCCAACGACGCGCACCGCGTTCTGGCAGAGATGGAGAAGAGAGGACGCCTCCGCGCCGTCGTCACGCAGAACATCGACGGTCTGCATCAGAAAGCCGGCAGCCGTGTCGTTTACGAGATCCACGGCAGCACGCTCCGCAATTACTGTATGCGCTGCGGCCGCGTCTACGACAGCGACGCGATTTTTCGCTCGACCGAAAGGGTGCCGCACTGCGCCTGCGGCGGCGTGATCCGCTGCGACGTGACGCTGTACGAGGAGGCGCTGCCGGAAGAAGCGGTCGCCGGCGCGATCGGCGCGATCCGCCGGGCCGACACGCTGATCATCGGAGGAACGTCCCTGACCGTCTATCCCGCCGCATCTTTTATCGGCTATTTTCACGGCAAGCATTGGGTCGTCATCAATAAAGAACATCTCGATTTGCCGCTGGATCCGGAGTCGGATCTGGAGATCAACCGACCGATCGGAGAAGTTTTCCGAGCGATGGCTCAGGCGGAAAACAAAAGGAGTTGAATAAAAAAAGCGCCCGATCGGGCGCTTTTTTTAATTCGTTACGCTGTGACGGCGAGCGGACTGGCCGCCGCGTCCTCCACGGAACGGACGATCGCCTGCGAGAGGGCGGGCGAAACGTCCAGCCCTTCGGGACGGAACGGCGTTCCGGCAAGCGGGAGACCGGTCAGGGCGCGGAGCCACATGTGTCCGGCCGCGAAACAGCCGAGCGTGTTGAGGTGATAGCCGTCCGCGTTCAGCGTGTCGCCCACAAAGGTGCCGCGCAGGTTCTGGAGCGAGGTGCCACAGGGAATGAGGATATCGTAAAGCCCGGACGAGAGCACCTGATCGCGGACCGCTTCGCAGATGGCGGCGTACATGCGCATCTGATCGCAGCCGTACCGGCCGAAAGCCGGATGATCGGCATTACGGGCGAACGCCCAGGTCATATGCCAGGCCAGCAGGCCGTCTTTTTTCGTTCTCATGCGGCGCAGATGCTCGGTCATGGAGAGAAAATCCGCGCCGTAGGTTTCAGGCAGTCCGCTGTCGGGACTGCACTGCTGCAGCGTGATGACGTCCCAGTCCTCGTCCGCGACGCCCTCGGCCAGCGACGCGGGCCGCATCGTCCAGGTTCCGGCGGTGTTTTTGTAGTATTCATACGCCTGTTCGGACGAGCCGACGTTGTCGAGATGCCGCCGGATGGAGCAGCCGCCGATGTAGAGATCGCCCAGTACGATTTGCCTCACGCCGGCCGCCTCCGCGATCTGATAAAGATACTGCATGGTATTGACGCTGAAACTGTTGCCTACGGCCAGTACCTTCAGCGTGCCGTCAAAACGTCTTTTTCCCGTCAGGTTCGTGTTGTCGTGGCGAAAATCGCTCATAGAGAGCCATGCCTTTCTATTGCTCGCGCCTTTGTGAGAAGACGCGGCGAAAAACTCTGGTCTGATTTTACCACGAAACGCTCCGTTTGACAAGCCCGGGGAGGGGCAGAAGAGGGGTATCCTTCTATAGAAGATATTTAAAGAATATAGGGAAGCCTTCGCGTCGCGTTGCCAAAAGCGGGTTTTCGTTGTATAATGAAAAGCAATGAAAAGGAGGAATGCAGCATGGAGTACGCCAACAGCATCGATGCGGAGGACGATCAGTTCGCTTGCCGTTACGACACGCAGCTTCTGATCGATCGTCGGGATCAGGATCTGGACGAAACTGCGATCACGGATTATATCGCTTCTCATTTTGAGGGCAATTCCCTGATCGTAGTCGGAGACGCGGACCTGATCAAGATCCATTTTCACACTAACGAGCCGTGGCGCATCCTGGAGTACGGTGCTTCCGTGGGGGAGATCTACGATATCGTCGTGGAAGATATGATCCGTCAGTCCAACGGACTCGACGGCTGAATCACATCGGTCGTTCCGGCCCGCCGCATCGCCTCAGGCGTGCGGCGGGTTTTTGCTGCCGCGGACAGAACGGAGAAAGACCGCCGGAGTTTATAATTATGCAAATATACAGAAAAAGTGCATAGCGTGGTTTTCATTTGACCGGGTCGTCCGATATTTTGCGGCTTTGTTTACTGCCGTCCACGACCGATGGTGGGGCGGACGGAAGGGTCGATAAATTTTTTCGCGGGGGACGGGGGCGCGCGTCCGGGCAGGAGAACCATATCTTGCGGTGCCGGAGATTTTCCCCACAAGTGATGGGCTTTTTGAATGGAAATGTATAAAAAATGCATAAGCGATCCTAACAAAACGATCAATCGGCGACCGGTTTTGATTGGAATTGCCGATTGCGTCGCGACCGGAACAGTGCTATAATACTAATATTAAATATTCTGAGGTGGCAACCATGAGCATTCAGATCAAACCCGAAGATACCGCCGTTCCCGTTCGTCCCGCGCTGATCAACGGTCAGCCGTTTTGGAACGGGAACGTTATGTTTTTCTTATACGTCCCTTCCTTTGATTTTGCCGAGGTGCCGGGCGCCGCGTCGTACCGCTATGAGGTCGTCGACGATCTGCACACGCGTCGTGTCTTCACGGCCGACGGGCCGCACGCGTTTCTGACGCCGGTCTGGAACGAGCTCCCCGCCGGTTTCGTCAGCGTCACGGTCTACGGGCTGGACGCCTCCGGCGCGCTGATCGCCGAAGCCGGCCGCCGCGTGTTCGTGAAAAAAGCCCCGTTCCGTCCCGGCGCATATCCGCCGGCCAAACGCGATTACGCGGAAACGGCGCGCATGATATTTGAAAACCGCTTTTCCATGCCCGAGGTCCGGGCGCTGATGAAGGGCAAGGAGCCCAAGGGCTTTAATTTCATCACCAAACAGCTCAGCGCGCTGATTGTCGGCGCGGCGCGCCGGGTGAAATCCTGCCCCGAAAAGAAGGAAGAATCCCTGAAACTGATCCGCTGCGCGGCGGACTATCTGATATCGACGATGCTGCCGGCCGACGGACCGCTGCCGTATTTGACGCCGACGTACAACGCCGACGAAACCAATCCCGCCTGGGTCGGCACGATCATGCTGACCGAGCCGGTGACGGCCTGCAACGCGTATATCGACGCCTATCAGGCCACGGGCGATGAAAAATACCTCTCCGCCGCCGTTTCCGGCGCCGACACGTTGGTGCGCCTGCAGGGCGACGACGGCAGTTGGCCGCTGAAATTTTCCCTCGACGGCAAAGTCCTCGCGCCCAACCGCTGCCAGACGACGAATTTCTTCATGATGTTCGAGAAGCTCTACGGCGTGACCGGCGACGCGCGTTACCGGGAAACGGCGGACCGCGCGTTTGCCTATCTGGAGAACGGGCCCCTGAAGGACTGGAACTGGGAAGGGCAGTTTGAGGATACGCCCGCGACCGCGCCGTATATGAATCTGACCAAGCACGACGCTTGTTCGACGGCGATTTATATCCTCAAGCGCTATCCGGGCGATAAAAAACGTCTGGCGCAGGCGCGGGAACTGCTTCGCTTCGCCGAGGACGTGTTCGTTTTCTGGGAAAATCCCTTTACCGCCGGACGCGTGATCCGTCCGGAAAAGGGCAAAGGCTTCTACGATCATTATTGGGATCAGACGGGCTGGATCACGCCCGCCGTGGTCGAGCAGTTCGGCTGCTTCACGCCCGTCGACGCTTCCGCCGCCAAGCTGATCCGTACTTATTTGGCGCTCTATCAGGCCGAGCACAATCCGTTGGATCTGGCCAAAGCCCGCACGCTCGGCGACGCGGTGACGCGCATGACAGACGACGACGGACTGGAATCCACCTGGTGGTGTACGCCGCAGCTGCGCTTTGATATCTGGACCAACTGCATGCTGGCTGTCGAGCAGGCTCTGGAAGAATTGATTGCGATTAAAGACTGACGACGGAGGGTTCTTTTGGATCTGAGTATTTATTTCCACAATGAGTGCATCGCCATATGTATGTTGCTCCTTATCATCCTTTTCGTACTGGAAGCCGGTAACCGCCGCGGTTCGGAATGGAAGCGCTATATTCCCGCGCTTTATATTGTCGTACTGCTTTTCCTCACGATCGACGCGACGGTCTTCATCATTGACGGCGACGCGAATCTGATCGTTTTTCACAAGGTGATCCGGAGTATTTATCTGATCGGGCTCCCGGTCTTCGGGTGGCTTTGGCTCCGCTACTGCGCCGTGCGTCTGAAAAACCTGCGTTTCCTGCACGCGCCCGTGATGAAGGCCCTGCTTGCGCTGATCCTGACGGCTAACGCCGCGTTCGTCATCCTGTCGTGGCAGAGCGGCGACGTTTATTCCGTGACGGACAAGGGAGTGCACGTCCCGGGGACGTGGATCTGGCTTCCGACGATGCTGATGTATGGGCAGATGTTTTTCGCCGCGATCTGTTCGCTGATCGGAGCTTACCAGGCTAAAACGGTCACCGAGCGGCACACGCTGCTGATGCAGGCGCTCCACATCGTCCCGCTGTTTGTGACGGGGTTTGTCCGTCTGCTCCTTCCGTCGGACATGATCGTGGTGCATTTCGGGTTCGTCGTGACGGCGCTGTTGGCGTTGTTTGTGGCGGGCTTTATCTCCAACCGCGTCAAAGGCAAGCCCATGTTTGTCTTCGGGTACTCCTGGATATGGGTGGAGACCGGCAGCATGGAGAACACCATTCCGGCGCGCAGCTACATCCTGATCAAAGCGCCCGATGACGCAGCGCATCTGGAGAAGGGCACGGTCATCACTTTCACCTGCAACGACAAATCTTCTGAGGTCTACGGTCAGTACGTGACGCACCGGATCGACGAGGTGGTCGCCGACGGATACAAGACCAAGGGCGACAACGTCATCAGCGTTCAGGACAAATGGACGGTACATCCGGAGGACGTCCTTTCCGTGTATGTCGGGAATCTGCCGGTACTGACTTTCATGGGCCGGCTGCTGATGTCCGAGATCGGTTTCGTCGTCATCGTTATGGCGTTCCTGTTCATTTGCGCGTTCATTTATATCCCCGACATTATTAAAGCGGCCAAAGAGGGCAAGGAAGAGCCCGCCGCGGAAGCATTGAGCCAGGAAGAACTGGAGAGGCGTATCGCCGAGGAAGTCGAAAGACTGAAGAAACAAAACGACCTTTCCGCGCCGCCGGAGTCCCCGGACGGACGGGACGGATGATGGGAGGCCCTATGTTCAGAAAGCTTACCCTGAAAAGGAACATCAGAAATTGCAAAAAGCGCATTGAGGCGCTTGAATTCAAGCGCTCCCGGTCTCAGGCCGCGCTTGTCGAGGCGATCCTGACCCACACGACGCCGTCGGATCAGGAAACGGACTTTTTTAATAAATATACCGCCTGCATCGACGCCGAGCGTCAGCGCATGCATCGCTACATGGAGGAACTGGAAGCTGTTAAGTAGTTTCTGACGGAACGGATCGGACATGAAGATTTTCTTGAGCAAACACGGCAAGGAGCTGATCCTTGGCGTCATCATACTGGTATGCTTTATCTGCTTGATCAACGTCGTGGCGCACGTTCAGAACTATACGAGTTCGCTGGACACCCAGTCGGTGGAGAAGGCGTCTTTTTACGCGTACGCGCAAAAAGCTCGTTTGAACAATAACGTCGAACGGCTCTACGATATGGCCAAGGTCATCCGGCACAGCATCGAAGTCTGCCGTGATTATGAATCGATGCAGAACGCAGTGCGCGCCGTTCCCGATATCATCGGGCGCGACAACGCGGATTACGTCGGACTTTGCTATTTCCACAACGGGCAGCTGTATGATTCGGACTTTGAAAAATACGCCGGTTATCCGGAGCTTCTGGCGCTGGAGACGGCGGAAGAAGACGCTACGTCGAATCTTTTCCAGTATAAGGACCGCATCATGTCCATCGGCGTTTCCGTTCCGGTAGAAAGCCCGTATATGGACAGACTGGTGCTGATTTACGGACGGACCGCGCTTTCCGATTTCATGTACGACGATCCGTCGCAGGTGACGGAAAGCTGCCGTTATTCGGTTTTCACTCTTTTCTGCAAGCATGACGGCGTGATCCTGGAGCGCGTCGTCAACCGGGACATCTTCCGCATCAGTACGGAGGCCGTGCAGGAGGGCGTTCTCCGCGACCTCATCACCGGCAACAGCGATTATAAAACCGCCACTCAGTTTATCAATACCGGCACATCCGGCAGTCTCGAGCTTCATATCGACGGCGTCTCTTATGTGCTGATCGTGGAGAGCATGGGCGCGCAGAGCGGAAACGTGTTCGTTCTGAATCTGTTCCGCCTGTCGGATATGTATCTGGACGGATACAACCTGGTCAATCTGATCTGGGGCACGCTCTGCGTATTCTTCGCGCTGCTGGTCATCCTGAGCATTTATTTGCTCGTGAGTCAGCTGAGCATGCACCGCAAGATCTTTGATCTGAGCACGATCAACAAACAGCTCAACTGCCCGACGCTTGTCAAATTCGAGCGCGACGCGGGCGAGATCCTGACGGCTAACAAAGCGACCCGTTTTGCCATCATCATCGCCCGGTTCAAGAATTTCAGCTACATCAACGAGCGCTTTGGAGAGGATATGTCGTTGGCGGTACTGAAATACGGCAACAATATCATCAAAGGCAGCTTGTCTCTGAGCGAGACGTACGCTTACGGCTCCGACGGCGAGTTTTATCTGCTTTTCCATTACCGCGAGCAGAAAACGCTGGTCGACCGCCTGAACGGGCTTTGCCAGCGCGTGGCGAAATTCCCCGACTTTGACGATAAAAACTATAAACTCGATATGGTCATGGACGTATACGAGATCGAGCGCGACGTCAATCAGTCCGTTCAGATGATGCTCAACAAGGTCGTGACGGTCCGCAACATGGCGATCAACAACGCCGGCGCGAAGAACATCACGTTCTATACCGAGATTTCCCGCGACACCTACCTCAAGAAGGCCGAGATCGAGGGTACGATGGAGCAGGCGCTGCGCGACGCGGAATTCCATATCTTCTATCAGCCCAAATTCAACTTTGAGCGAAAGACCGTCGACGGCAGCGAAATCCTGGTCCGTTGGTTCGACGCCAAAAACGACCGCTACCGTCAGCCCGACGTGTTCCTGCCCATTTTCGAAGAAAACGGCTTTATCGTCAAGATGGACCATTTCGTCTTCTTTAAAGCATGCGAAAACGTCATCTATTGTCAGAACAACGGCGTGCCGGTTTATCCCATCAGCGTCAACGTGTCCCGCGTGACGGTCATGCAGCAGGATTTCGTCGAATACTACACGCGTATCAAACAGAAGTTCAATATTCCGAACGGGTTTGTGACGCTGGAGTTTACCGAAAGCTTTGCCTATGAAAACTACGAGTATCTGGCCACGATGGTCGACCAACTGCACCGGGCGGGCTTTATCTGTTCGCTGGACGACTTCGGCACGGGTTACTCGTCCTATAACATCCTCAAGACGCTGGACATGGACGAGATCAAGCTGGATCGCTTCTTCATCGGCAAGGGATTGTCCGACGAGCGCGACCGCGTGATCCTGGACGGCGTGATCAAGATGATCAAAAACCTCGGCATGAAGGTCACGCAGGAAGGAGTCGAAACCAAGGAAGACTACGAGAAACTGCATAAACTCGGCTGCGATACCATCCAGGGATACTATTTCGCTAAGCCGATGAAATTCGTCCATTACTGCGAATTTGTGGCGACGAACTTCCCGAAATAAAAGAAAGAAGACTTTGCTTTGACGCGGAGCGGATTGCTCGGCGAAGCAAGGTCTTTTTTTCGGCAAAAGAAAGGAGAAGAAGGAAATGACGGAACAGAACGTACCGGTCGACCCGGGATCGGACCGGCAGCAAACAGGGCAATACCGCAAAACTTTTATCACGTCTTGTGTTTTTTCCGCACTGACGGTGCGGAGCTGCCGCTCGCTCCTGCTGATGGTTCTGACGGGCGTTTCCCTCTTTGCCGGATGGATCCCCGGTTTCGAATCGATGAGAGGGATCGTCCTCGGCGTCTGGGCAATGTTTCTGGTTGCCGCCGCCGCGGCCGTGGCGGCGGTATCGGCCGTACTCGGCTTTGCATTCTCGCTCGTTTCGCTGTGCCGCCGGCCGCCCCGTACGGTCCGCACTGTCTGCCTTGTTTTTGCGATCCTGTGCGTCGTTTGCTTCGCCGTGTTGCTGCTTCTGTTCGTACCGTTGCTAAGCGCGGCGAGAATCTGAGCGGCGGAAAGAGAGGAACGGGAGCATGAACGAAATCACGGATCCGGCCGTCTCCGAAGCGGCGGTCCCGGAGAAAAAGAAAAAATATCGCGCGCTTTTTATTACATCCTGTGTTTTTTCCGTTCTGACGGCGGTGGCCGTCGGCATGGAGTTGTATATGAAACTGTCTGTCCAGCCTCTGCTTGACGGCGCATCCGGCGCCGAAGCGGTGGGCGCGGTCATCGGAGCGGTCTTTCTGCTGGTGTTGGTCATTTGCTTCGGGATCGCCGCGGCGGTGTTGGCGATTCCGGGTTTTGTCTGCGCGCTCGTCGCGCTGCGCCGCCGGCTGCCCCGCCCGGTCCGCGTTATCAGCCTGGTTCTCGTCATCCTGTGCGCCGCTTGTTTTGCCGCGGCGCTGCTGTTGATTTTTATCTGAAGCGCTGTTTTGACTCCGGAGTCGGAAGGCTCTTTTTGTTGAAAAAGAGCCCGGCTTGACGGAAGAAGCATAATGTGGTATTCTAAAAGTCAATGCGCGGAATCGACAGGAAGGCAAAAGAAGCATATCATGCAGAATGTCTTGACAATTATCTATTATATCCTTTTTGCCGTCGTAGAGATTTATATTCTTTCGACGGGAATATTGGCGATCATCGGCTTGTTTCCGCATCGGCAGCGTTATGCCATGCGGGCGGATGAAACGCGCTTCTGTGTCTTTATTCCCTGTCATAACGAAGGAGCCGTCATCGCCTCCACCGTGGCCGATCACGCCCGTATCTGCTATGACGCGGACAAGTTCGATCTGTATTATATTGCCGATAACTGTACGGACGATACCGCCGAGCATATCAAGGACGCCATCGCCCTTACCGGGCGGACGAATCTGCATCTGCTGGTGAGGACGGAGACCGATCCGACGAAGCGCGGGAAGCCGCACGCTCTGCGTTGGGCGATGGACAAGCTGGAAGAGGAGGGCGGCTTCTACGGTCGCTACGATATGTTCATGATCCTGGACGCGGATAATTTTGCCGATAAGGATATCCTGCGGCATATCAACAGCCAGGCTCTGAGCTACCCGGCCGAAAAACGCCCCGCCGTGATCCAGGCGTATCTGGACAGCAAAAACTGCGACAGCCTCGTAGCCCGCGGTTATTATACCGGCTATCGGGTCTCCAACCGCTGCGCACAGGCGTCGAGACATTTCCTCGGGCTCAATCCGGCCGTCGGCGGCACGGGTTTTGCCTGTTCCACGGCGTTTCTGCGGAAAATGGGCGGATATACCTGCCGCTCGCTGACGGAGGATCTGGAGCTTCAGACCATTGCCACCCTGATGGGAGAGCGGATCGTCTTCAACGGGAATACCCGTGTTTACGACGAAAAGCCCACGCGTTTCAAGCAGTCGCTGATCCAGCGGATCCGCTGGTCGCAGGGACACTGGTATAATTTCTTCAAATACGGCGGACGGATGCTGATCCGGGCTTTCGATCCGCGTCGGCCGCGCGCCATGGGCCGTCGCCTCGATATGGTCGTCTATCTGGCGACCATGCTGGTGGTTTTCCTGACCGTGCTGATGCCGCTGTACACGGGACTGCTGATGCTGCTGGGTTATCCGATCCCGCCGATCCCGGAACCGTTAGGGACGGTAAATCTGGTGCTGGGCGCCGTTACGGCGGTGCTGGTGATTCCCGTTACGGCGCTGTATGACGGAACGCAGCGGGAGAAGCGCCGGATTCTGATCGATTTTCTTCCCAACGTCCTGGCTGTACTGCTCCTGTCTGTCATTGTGACGATCGCGGCCGTTGCCGGGCTGTTTTTGTGCGGCAATCAGAAAACTTGGCGCAAAACGTCGCATTGTGTCGTGAGCATGGAGCGACCGATGGTTGCCGCAGAGCAGAACAAGTGACATATCGGCAGGTAAAAAGATCGGACGCAAGGGTCGATTGCGAACCCTTGCTTTTCTTTTACCGGGGCCGGCTGCTTTTCCGGGCGTGCGTCGCCTTTTTCAGCGCGATAAACGGCGCTTCCGCCGGTTTGAGCCCTTCTATGACGATTCGTTCTCTCGCAGACTGCCGCAATTGCCCGCGGCGGTCTTTTTTGCGGTTTTTGTTTACAACTGGTCTGGGATATGTTAATATAAATAATATATTTAAAATCAACTTTTATATCTTTTGGGATTTTCGACAGACGATGAAGAGAATGACCGGTTTGGGACAATACAAAAGCGTCGACAGTTTCGTCAAGGATAAACTGGCGGTTTTTGACGTTGCGAACAAAGATTTTGCCGCGCTGTTTGAACTGATGTTCCGCGAAAAAGAGAACGTCATGTACGAATACAGCAGCGGCTATCGTATTATCAAAAAGACTTACGCGGAGGTATACGACGAACTCCTGCGCCGCGCCGAAACGCTGCGCCTCCGCTTGTCCGATCTGCCGGCCGGTTCCGTCGTCGGTTTGTATATGGACAATAGTCTTCTCTGGATCGAACTGTTCTGGGCGATCCTGTTGTGCGGTTACGAGCCGCTCCTCCTCAATCTGCGCGTCAGCGACGAATTGCTTGCTCGGGCGATTGCCGACGGCGGCGTGCGGGCCGTTGTTTCGGACGGCCGTGATTTTGCGCCTTTGCCGACGCTTTGCGCTTCGGAGATCGCGCCCGCGGACGCGCCGCTCCAAAGGATTACGCCGGGGCAATTCGTTTGGGTCATGTCGTCGGGTACGTCCATGAGCCTCAAGCTCTGCGCTTACGGAGCAGAGGAGTTCTATTATCAGATCTGCGGGAGCATGGAGATTATCCGCCGCTGTCGGGCCATCAAATCCCATTGCGACGGAGAACTCAAACTGCTGACGTTCCTGCCGTTCTATCACGTCTTCGGCCTGATCGCCGTCTATATCTGGTTTGCGTTCTTTTCGCGGACTTTCGTTCAGCTCAACGATATGGCGCCGCGCACTATCCTCAATACCGTCAAGCGTCATAAGGTCACGCATATTTTCGCCGTCCCCCTGCTGTGGCAGACCGCTTACGAGCAGACGATGAAAACCGTTCGCGGCCGGGGCGAAAAGACGATGAAAAAGTTTCGCCGCGGCCTGGCCGTTGCGGAAGCGCTGCACGACGTCCCCTTTCTCGGGCCGCTCTTTTCGCGCGTCGCTTTCCGCGAAGTGCGCGCCGGGCTTTTCGGCAAGAGCATCCGTTTCCTGATTACCGGCGGGAGCGGGATCTCCCGTCAGACGCTGGCGTTTTTCAACGCTGTCGGTTATCGGCTGGCCAACGGCTACGGCATGACGGAGATCGGGATCACTTCGCTGGAATTGAGCCGCCGGAAAAAATATCTGCTCGAGGGATACGTCGGTTCTCCCATCACGAATGTGGAATACCGTCTTAACGAAGACGGAGAGCTGCTGGTTCGCGGCCGCGCTACCGCGCGCATCATCGTGGAAAACGGCGTGCGCAGCGTGCGCGCGCAGGACGACTGGTATGACACGCACGATTTGGCAGAGGAAAAAGACGGCCATTATCGGATTCTGGCGCGCCGGGACGACGTCATCGTCACGACCAACGGCGAAAACGTCAATCCCTTTTTCCTCGAGCCCGCCTTTACGATGCCGCACGTCCGCGGCGCCTGCCTGATCCGCAGTCGTACCGACGACCGTGTTACGCCTGTGCTGCTGGTTTCCGTAGAACGGTTCCTCGGCCGCGAGGCGCTGGCGGTCCTGCGCGAGCGGGTCGACGCCGTCGCGGTCTTACACGGTTTCCCGCACGACGGCCGCATCGTCCTGATCACGGATCCGCTGCTGGCTGAGGGCGAATTCAAGATCAATCGCCGACGCCTGGCCGACGATTACGATTCCGGACGGCTGCACACGGCACAGGCCGGGAACACCGGAACGGGCGAGACCGTCGACGATCCGCTGTTCAGAGAATTGAGGCTGTTGTACGCGATGGCGCTGGAACGCGACGAACAGAACGTCGGTACGGAAACGGACTTTTTCCTGGAAGAGAACGGCACGAGTCTGGCATGGTTCGCGTTGGAGGCGCAGATCCGCGACGAGATCGGCGTCGACGTGGGCGGGCGGAACCTGCGCAGTCTCATGCAACTCTACCATTTTGTCAAAGAGGAAAGGAACCGTGTGGATACGGCTGTTTAACGCTTTTACCAAAATTACCGCCTGGCCGCTGCAGAAGCTGATTTTCCGCACGCGTATCCTGTATGAGGACAAATCCGTACAGTCCCGCCGCATCCGAGGCGCGGCCATGCTGATCTCCAATCATACGTCGGTGTTCGACTACGCGATCTGGCTCTTCGTTTTCTGGAGTCGTACGTTGCGCGTTCAGATGGCCGAGGTATTGTTCCGCCGCAAACTGCTGGGGCTGTTCCTCCGGCAGATGGGAGGGATCTACGTCGATCGCGACGGGCGAGATCTGTCGTTCGTCGCCAAATCCGTGGACATCCTCAACGCCGGCGGCGTGGTCGGAATTTTTCCGGAGGGACGTCTGCCCCGGCCGGGAGAAGAAAGACCGCTGCCGTTCAAAACCAGCGCCGCTTATATCGCCCTGCAGACGGGATGTCCGATCATCCCCGTTTACACCGACGGGTCGTATTTTTGCCGGAAACGCGCTTCCGTCATCATCGGGACGCCGATCCTGCCGGAGGAAGCCGTCGGACAGACGGATGAGGAAAAGATCGTTTCCCTGACCGGGATTTTTCGCGCCCGTATCGTGAAACTGGGAGAAGAATTGCATGAGTCGCTCGGAAATCAACGCCAAAAGTCCGCATAATTATATATTCTACTATTTCGTCAAGTATACCGCCGCGCTGCCCGGTTTGATCTGGATGCGGCCGAAGATCCTTTTCGAAAGCGAAGCGGCCGCTGAGCGCATCAGGGGCGGCGCGATCCTCATCGCCAATCATATGGGGTTTTTCGATCCTGTCTATATGATGTTCGCCGTGTGGTATCGCCGTCAGCATTTTGTCTGCCTGAAAAGCTTTTTTGAGGGCAAGGCCGGCTGGCTGTTCCGCCAGTTCCATTGTATCCCGATCGATAAAAACAATTTCGGCATGGGTTCGTTCCGCGCCATCATCGACGAGCTCAAAAAGGACGAAGTCGTGTCCCTGTTTCCGGAAGGGAAAGTCAACGACGGCAGCGGCGAGCTGGCTGCTTTCAAGTCCGGCGTGGTGCTGATGGCGCTTCGCTCGGGCAAACCCATCATCCCGATTTACGTAAGACCCAAAAAGCATTGGTACGAGCGCCTGCGCGTGATGATCGGAGAACCGATCCGGGTAGAAATGCCCGCGGTGTCTTTTCAGAAGATCGACGCGTTTGCCGCTCTGCTTCACGATAAAGAAGAACGTTTAAAAGAATTGACGGGAGGATAACGATCATGCAGACGCCAGGCAGAGAGATTTTCCGCAAGTATACGACAGAAGAAACTTTCGAGCTCATCAAGGAGTACGACACGGTCGCGCAGATGTGGGCGCATTGCGCCGAAAACTACGCCGATCGCACCGCGATCATCGACGAAGGCACGGAGTACAGCTTTGCCCGTCTGGATGCGGACGTGAGCCGTTTCCGGTCGGCCGTCGCCGCTGCGCTGCCCGGCCTGACCGGCGCGCGTATCGGCATTTTCGCGCCCAATTCCTATGATTTTGTCAAAGCCTTTCTGGCGGTGACGACGCTGGGTCATACGGCCGTTGTCCTGCCGCCGCAGCTGCCGCCGCCTGCCGTCGCGGGCTGCGCCGCGAAATTCGGTCTCAAAGCGCTGGTCTGTTATCCGGGCCCGGCCGCCGAAAGCGTCGGCTGTCCCTGCGTGGACATCTCCTCTTTGCCGGACGCGCCGACGCCGGCCGCGGAATGCCGCGCCGAGACGCCCTGCGTCATCATGATGACAGGCGGCACGACCGGAAAGAGCAAGGGCGCGCTGCTGTCCAACGGCGCGGTCCTGCAGGGAACGGTCAACGGCTGCTACGGGTATCGGGACGTCTTCGGCCAGCGCTATCTGCTGATCCTGCCGCTGTCCCATGTTTTCGGCTTGATCCGGAATCTGATGACCTCGCTCTATACGGGCAGCACGCTGATCGTTTGCCGCAACAACAAGGATATGTTCAAGGATATCGCCGTTTACAAGCCTACGATCCTGGTCATGGTGCCGGCGCTGGCTGAAATGGCGTTGATGCTGTCGAAAAAGTTCGGGCGTAATATGCTCGGGGACAGCTTGAAATATATCATTTGCGGCGCCGCGGCGGTGTCGCCTTATCTGGTGAGCGAGTATCATAAACTCGGCGTCGCTCTGTTCCCCGGCTACGGTCTGACCGAGTCGGCCAACCTGGTTTCGGGCAATCCCGAGATGATGATCCGGCCCGAATCCGTCGGCCTGATGTACCCGCATCAGGAGTACAAAGTCGTCGACGGCGAGCTTTGGCTGCGCGGCGCAAATATGCTCCTCGATTACGTGGGAGAGCCGGAAGCGGCTTATACGCCGGACGGCTGGTTCCGCACCGGCGACCTGGTCCGCTTCGATGAGGACGGATTCCTGTATATCGTCGGCCGCATCAAGGAGATCATCGTTCTTTCCAACGGCGAAAACGTCTCGCCCGCCGAGGTCGAGGCTCATTTCAACGCCGTATCCCTCATCCAGGACAGCCAGGTCTTTGAGGACGTCGCCGAGAACGGCGCACACATTCTGGCGCTGGAGGTCGTTCCCCGCGTGACGGAGATCGCCGGCCTCGCTCCGGAGGAAGCCGGCCGCCGTATCATGGAAGCGCTTCAGAAAGTCAATAAGGAACTGCCTGCCTATCAGCAGGTTCAGCGCATCACCATCCGGCAGAGCGACTTTGAGCGCACGCCGAGCATGAAGATCGTGAGATATAAAAAATGCAACTGAGCAGAACTCAAATCATTGAAAAACTCAAGGAGATCCTGATCTCCGCCGACGAGCGGAACGGCGCGCTGGCGGCGCGCGCGGAGGAAAGCGCATCGCTGCGCGGCGACTTCGGCTTTTCTTCCGTCAATATGCTCTACCTTGTCATCGCCATTGAGGAATCCTTCGGGATCGAGTTTGACGACGTCTCCATGTCGGATTTTGAAACGCTGGGCGACGTAGTCGATTATATCGCGGGGAAACTCGGATGAACTGGCAGCCGGGAGAATGCCGATCCGGCGACATGATCCGCGTCCGGCTCGGTTCGATCTGGCACTACGGTATTTTCGTTTCGGAAACCGAGGTCATTCAGTTCGGACTTCCGCCTGTGCCCGCTTATGCCGTCCCGCCGGCCGACGTCCGCGTCTGCGCGTCGGATATCGACGTATTCTCCTGCGGCAATATCGTGGAAGTCGCGTCTTTCAGCGCCAAAGAGAATCGCGCCCGCTTTTCCGCGCCGCAGATCGTAGCCCGCGCCCGCGCCCGGATCGGGGAGGGCGGTTATCATTTGATCCACAATAATTGCGAGCATTTCGTCAACGAATGCGTTTTCGGTATTCATCGCAGCGAGCAGGAGGAGGAAGCCCGCCGTCGTTGGCGCGAACGCCCCATCCTGGACGTATACTGGATGCCGATCGCGGAGAATACGCGCGTGACTTTCGCTTCCCGTGAACGCAACCGCGCCATCGCCGCCTGCCGCAGCGAGGATCTGGCGGCGGCCAAGCGCGCCGATTGGGCGCTGCTGGAGATCGCGCTGCAGCATTCGTTGGGGCTGGAGCCGGATAAAATGCGTTTTCATTGCCGCCGCAGCGGGAAATGGGTTTGCCGTGAGGCTGAGTTTTCCCTTTCTCATACGGAAAAGTACGCGGTCGCGGCGGTTTCGAATCGACCGTGCGGCGTAGATGCGGAGAGCCTTACCACCTTTGACAAGAAATTCTCCGCGGCGCTCCAGGATGCGGTCAGGCGCAAGGCCCTGCATCCGAACGAGCCGGAGGATATGTCCACCATCGAGCTGTGGAGCCGGAAGGAAAGCGCCTATAAATATCTCGGGAAAGGTCGTTTCTTTTTGCCGGGCCGTCTGGACACGACGCAGATGCCTCTGTCGACGGCGGTGATCAAACCGGCGGAGCTCATAGTCTCCGTCTGCGGCGAAAGCCGCGCAGCGATCCGGTTTTTCTCGGCGGACGCCCGATCCGTGCGTCTGCTCGGCTCAGATGAACTGGAATGGCGGGATTGATATGGAATACTTTCTTTGGGCGGTGGGAGCCGCGGTCGTTCTCTATCTGCTTTTCATCATTCTTCCGGCCGTGATCTCGGCGCTGGTCCTTGTCGCGCCGCAAAAGACGGTTTCGCCTGAAATGGTCGATTACGACGGATCCTATTACGGCGAATTCCGCGAGCGGATGATTTCTTCGGTCGAGAAGCTGTCCGCGCGCAGGCACGAAACCGTGCACACGCGCTCGAGCGACGGGACGAACCTGACGGCCGATCTTTATCCGAACGGCCGCAGAGCGGTACTGTTTTTCCACGGCTTCCGCGCCGATCCGATGACCAATTTTGCCGCGCAGGCATTGTTTTTCCATGACCTCGGCTTTACGGTCCTGCTCGTGCGTCAGCGGGCGCACGACGGAGAGGCGGGACGTTTCGTCGGGATGGGACTGTTGGAAAAAGAAGACGTGCGCGCGTGGTGCGACTGGATGAGAGCGCATACGGAAACCGACGGCGCCATCCTGTACGGCGTTTCCATGGGCGCGGCCTCCATCGGTTTTGCCGCCGATATGCTGCCGACCGATTACGTCAAGGGACTTGTTCTGGACTGCGGTTTTTCGCGCCCGAGCGAGCAAATGCGCCGCGAGTGCGTGAAACGTCATCTGCCGACAGCGCTCTTTATGCCCGTCGTGGTGGCGACCGTGAAACTGACAGTGGGCGTGGATCTGCGCCGCGACGTGGCTGAAACGCTTTCCCGTACGACGATCCCGCTGCTGTTCCTGCACGGAAAAGAGGACGAGTCCGTTCCGTGGCAGGAGTGTGCGACTGTTTATGAAAGATGCCCCGGGCCGAAGCGGCTGCTGCTGGTTGAGAAAGCGGGTCATACCGTGTCCTTTCTCAAAGGCGGTCCAACGGTCGAAGAGACGCTCCGGGCGTTTATCAATGATATTTTTTAGGAGGAAACTATGGGGAAATTCGTAATCGTCGCCGATGCGACTTGTGACTTGAACGAGGCGTTTCAGACTAAGTATGACGTCAGGATCATTCCGGGACACATCGTTTTGCCGGATAAGTCCGACAATCTTTCGTATCCGCGCTGGGAGCTTTTTACCCGTGAAGAGTTTTATGCCGATCTGAAAAAGAATCCGTCCGGCTATACGACCTCTCCGGCCAACGTCGAGGAATTTACCAAGGAGTTTGAAATCCATGCCGCTCAGGGAGTCGACATCCTGGTCATGACCATTTCCAGCGGCATCAGCGGCGCATTCGGATTTGCCAGCGTAGCGGCGCAGAACGTCGGCAAAAAGTATCCCGGCGTAAAGATCCGCTGCATCGATTCGCTGCGCTTCGGCCCGGGCTTCGGTCTGATGGTCGTTCACGCCGCCATGCTGCGTGACGAGGGAAAAACGCTCGACGAGGTGGCGGAATGGCTGGAGAACAATAAAAACCGCTTCCGTCAGGCGGGTTGGCTCGACGATCTGTCCTTCGTCGCCAAAAAGGGCCGCATCACGCATCCGAAAGCGTTTTTCGGCACGCTGGCCGGCATCAAGCCGATCGGGGAATTCGACTATAACGGCCTGACCACCGTACTCGGCAAGGTCAAGGGCGCCAAAGCCGCGTATTCGCTCCTGATCCATTATATCGAACAGACCATCGAGGATCCGTCCGAGCAGATTATTTTTATCGCGCAGACTAATCGTCTGCCGCAGGCGGAGGAGTATAAAAAGCTCATTGAAGAGCGTTTCCATCCCAAAGAGATCTATATCAACGACGTGTTTCCGGCCTGCGGCGTCAATATCGGCCCGGGTCTGATGGCGGCGTATTATATCGGCAAACCGATTTCCGAGGATCTTTCTGTCGAAAAGGGGATCGTCGATACATATCTGAATGCGGAGGGAAAATAAATGAAAGTCATCAGCAAGAAGCCTCAACTGATTCTGTATGCCTTGGCGGGTATGGGCGTGAACATGCTCAACCTCATGATGGGCTCGTATCTCTGCAGCGCCATCATCGCGCAGGGATTTACCGCGGAAGCGGCCGTAAATCAGACTTTCCAGCAGACAGACCTGGTTATCGTGGCGGTCTGGGCGATTTTCGGCGTGATCGCGAAAGTCCTCGACGGCATTATCGACGTGCCGATGGCTTCGTTTGCCGACAATCTGCGGACGCGCTTCGGTCGTCGCCGCCCGGCGATCCTGATCGGCATGATTCCCATGATCGCGGCGTATCTGCTGTTCCTCGTTGTGCCCAATCCGGCTCAGGCGACCCTGCTCAATACCATTTACCTCGGCGTCATGCTCTGCATTTTCTACAGCTTTTATACGCTGACGATGGTGACGTACTACGCGACGTTTACCGAGATCGTCGACAATACCAAGGATCGCAACTTCCTCTCCAACGTCAAGTCCTTCTTTGATATCGTCTATTTCATTCTCGGCTACGTGGGCGTGCGCGCCATGCTCAACGGCATGAATATCAGCACGGTGGCCCTCATCGTCCTGCCCATTTCCCTGACCATGATTATTCCGCTTTTCATGATCAAAGAGGGCGACAACCGGAAATCGGCCGTCGAGACCGTGAAAAGTATCAGTCTGATCGAGTCGATCCGCTATACGTTCCGCAACCGCACCTTCATCATCTGGATGGTGGTTTATGCGTTCATGACCTTCGGCGTTCAGCTTTTCCTCAGCGGCATCAACGAGTATTTTGCCGATACGGGACTGAACATGATTATCGTCATGATGGGATCGTTCGCGCCCGTGCCTTTTACGCTGATCCTGTATAACAAGCTCTTCCGCAGCCGCGGATTCGGCTTTGCCTTCCGCTACGTGCTGATCTGCTACGGCCTTGGCATGCTGATGATGTTCGGCACGTCTTTCCTGCCCAATACGATCATGCGCACGGTCATGGCCATCGTGTCCGGTCTGGTCTGTTCGCTGGCCGTCGGCGCGCTGTTCTCCGTGGCTTATTCTATCCCGTCTCAGTTGGCTGCCGATGAAGAAAAGAAGACCGGCGTGTCCAACTCCGCGATGTATTTCGCCGTGCAGGGCTTGTTCTCCGGCGTGGCCACCGCCATCGGCTCTTTCGTGGTGCTGAACGCTCTCAAGGATGTTTCCGGCAAGATCACAGATCCTTATACGTTCAATCCGATGTATTGCCTGACCCTGATTTGCGCCGTCGGTATGGCGATCTCGTTTGCCCTGACGTTTGCGCTTCCCAAATCCCTGCTGCAGCTCGGAAAGGAAACGAAAACAGACAAATCATGAATACCAGAAGAATAGACGGCGTCCGGCTTGACGCGCTGCTGCGCAGCGGTTTGGCGCTTTTGCAGCAGCGCGAAGAGCAGATCAATGCCCTCAACGTGTTTCCCGTCGCGGACGGAGACACCGGCACCAATATGTTTCATACGCTGGAAAACGGTCTTTCCGTCGTGACGCCCGTTTCCCATCTCGGCCAGTATCTGAAAGGCCTCAGCGGCGGGATGCTGCTGGGTGCGAGAGGAAACTCCGGCGTGATCTTGTCCCAGTTTTTCAAGGGCATGTCGGTGGAATTGAGCCGCCGCGAGCTGCTCGGGCCCGGAGAACTGCGCAACGGTCTGGTCGCCGCGTACCGCGCGGCCTATCAGGCGGTCCTGCAGCCGGTCGAGGGCACCATGCTCACCGTGGCGCGCGAAGGAATTGAAAACATCCGCCGCCAGATTACCCGCAATTCCTGCATCGAAGACATTCTTTCAATGTATGTGGCGGAGATGAAAAAGACTCTGACCTTTACGCCGGAAATGCTTCCCGTGCTGAAGGAAGCCGGCGTCGTCGACAGCGGCGCCGTGGGTCTGATCGCCGTTTTCGAAGGCATGCTCGCCTGCTTGTACGGGCAGGAGTTCACGCTTCAGGAGAGCGCGGACAAACCGGCGCGTCCGGCGCCGGCTGACGACGGCCTGTTCAACGAAAACAGCGCGTTTGACGACGGCTACTGCGTCGAATTCATCCTGCAGCTCATGAAAACGGGCAAATACAATCCTCGTTTCACCGTTGAGAAATTCTCGGAGGATCTGCGGCTGTTCGGCTCGTCCATCGTCGTCGCGCAGGAAGGCACCCGCGTTAAGGTGCACATTCATACCCTGCATCCGGCCAGAACGCTTTCTCTTGCTGAAGAGTACGGCGTGTTTGTGGATTTCAAACTGGAAAACATGCAGATCCAGCATAACGAACGCGACCGGATGCTGCAGTCAAAATCAGAGCCGCTCAAACCGTTGGCGATCCTGACCGTGGCCGACGGAGAGGGGATGAAAGAACTCTTTTCCGGGCTCGGCTGCGACGCCGTGGCAGACGGCGGCAAAACCGTCAATCTCTGCACCGAGGACTTTTTAAAGGAATTTGCCAAGCTGAAGGCCGAGCGCATCGTGGTGCTGCCCAACAACGGCAACGCCGTCATGGCCGCCGAACAGGCCGCCGGCATGTACGAATCCGCGGCGGTGACGGTGGTCCGGACGCACGACATGGTCGAGGGGTATTTCGCCGTGGCGATGGACGTCGCGGACAGCGAGGACCCGGAGCGCCGCATCCAGCAGATGACGCAGGGGGTAGAAGGACTTCAGGTTCTGGCCGAAACCACGGCGGTGCGTGATTATGTCATTGACGGGATCGACGGTCACAGCGGAGAAAGCGTCGTTCTGCTCAACGGGAATATCGTCGCCGGCGGGAAAGACGTCGTGGAGAATATCCTCCTGGGTCTGGCCCGCGCAGAAGATGTGTCCGACAAAGAAACCTGCGTCATTTTCACCGGCGCGGACGCCGACGAACAGGAGACCGAGCGCCTTGTCGAGCGCTTGCAGGAGATCTATCCGCTTCTGGAAACCAACGTGCTGGCCGGCGGCCAGAAGCTTTATCGTTATTTGATCGGAGTGTTGTGAAATGGGCCCCGTTTTGACCGCTGTTCTGATCGCTCTCGGCGCGATCCTTGTTTTGGGCGTCTTTCCCACAATGCTGTTCTCTTTCGGGATTTACACGGTCCTGCTGGTGAGAAACAAGCCGGAGAAGTGGCAGCGCGGCTGCAGTTTTCCCGAGGATGAAGAATACGTGCGGATGTATGAAAAGGGCTTGGCATGGAACGCTGTTTACAAGGAACGCATGCGCCCGGTCAGCGTGACGAGCGACGGTCTGAAACTACAGGGCGAGTACTTTGATTTCGGCTCGGACAAAGCCGTCATCATCGTCGCCGGCCGCACCGAGACCGTGCCTTACGCGTATTTTTTTGCCGAACCGTATCGCAAAGCCGGCTATAACGTGCTGGCCATCGACAACCGCGCTCACGGGCTTTCCGAGGGCAAGCGCTCCTCGCTGGGTTTCAAAGAATGGCGTGATCTGCTTGCCTGGGGCCGTTTGCTCCATGACGAGCTGGGCGTGCGCGCCGTCGTTCTTCATGGTATCTGCATCGGCGCGTCCGCGTCGCTCTTCGCCCTGACGGATCCGTCCTGCCCGGATTATTTTGCCGGCCTCGTGGCCGAGGGCATGTACGCCCGTTTCTATGATTCGTTCAACAATCATATGATCGAAGATAAGCATCCGATCTTTCCGTTTTCGATTGAGACCATGCTCTGGATCCGGCTGCTTTCCGGCGCCAAACCCGTGACCGACGGTCCGTTGCGGCGTATGGAAAAGCTGACCAGACCGGCGCTGTTCCTGCACAGTCACGAGGACACCTTTTCGACGCCGGAGCGTTCGGCCGAGGTCTACGCGAAATGCACCTCTCCGCATGAGCTCGTTTGGTTTGACAAAGGCGCTCATTCCCGTATCCGCATCAATAATACCGAGGCGCACGATCAGGCGGTAACGGGATTTTTGGAAAAATATATTCATTGAACTGCGGAGCTTCCGCAGGAAAGGAGACTTTTATGGTATGCAAAAAATGCGGCGCTGAATTGCGCGATCAGGATCGGTTTTGTCCGCAGTGCGGCGTATCCGTGGCGGTCGAACACGTCACGGCCGAGCCCGTCGAGCAGACGCCGGCGGACAAAAAACCGTCCGACGAGACGCTCAACAACAATCCCATCCTCGTCCGGGGCATTCTGGCTGTGGCTTTTGCCTGCACTTGGCCGGTGGCGTTCCTCGGCATCATCTTCGGCATACAGACCAAAGGTTTGCTGGATGCGTTCTTAGCCAAGGGCGGGCAGTTGGCCGGCCGCGCCAAGGTCGGCGGCATTCTCGGCAAAGTCGGTTTCTGGCTCGGGATCGGTATAACGATCCTTGTTGCGATCTACATCACGTGCTTGGTGATACTGCTGGCGCTCGGACTGATGAAAAACGTTTCCGTTTCGATCCGTTAAGCAAAAAAGACCGCTTTGCGCGGTCTTTGCTTATTTACGAATGAACCGCCGCGGTTCGGGAAAGAATGAGAAGAGAGACTATGAACAAACGTTCTTGCAAAAATAACGTAACAAAGGTCGGAGTCATTCTGCTGATCGTTCTTTTTTCCTATACGCTTCTTTCGCTGATCGCCGCCGCGGCGGTCTGCGGAGCGATATTCGAGCGCGCCGCCGCGCCCGGGCCGGCGCCGGCGTCCTGTCCGCGGCAGACGGTGACGCTCGACGGCGGGGTGACGGCTTATCTGTACGGAGAACCGTCCGCCGCGCACGGCCTTCTGGTGCTGACGTACGGCCTGAGGAGTTTGCCGGACGATCACATGGCCGAGATCCTGTTTTTTGCCCAAAACGGCTGGGCGGTCCTGCTGCCGGACGCGGCCGCGACGGCCAAAGGCTTTCCGGCCTATACCGCCGCCGTGATCGCGGCCGTCGGGTATGCGCGCCAAACGTCGGCGCTATCGTCGCTGCCGCTTGTGATGTACGGGCATTCCGCCGGCGGGTACGGCTCCGTCGGAGCGTTGTCGCGCGTGACAGGCGTGCGCGCCGTGGTCGCCGCCGCGGCTTTTGATCGTCCGATTGATCTGATGACGGCGACTGCCGAAAGCACCGTCGGTCCTCTGGCCGATCTGCAGGTTCCGTTTTTATTCCTGTATCAAAGCATGCTTTTCGGCGCGGATGCCAATGCCTCGGCCGCGGAAGCCGCATTGAGCTGCGACGTACCCATTTTGCTCATTGAAGGGGAGCGCGACGAGGCGGTGCCGGGTCGTCTCGGTTTGGGAGCGAAACTGGCCGGCGAAAAGAACGTCTCGTGCCTGCTCCTGCCGGAGCGTGGGCATACCGACCTGCTTCTGACCGACGCGGCCGTCGCCGACCGGGCCGGCACGCCGCGCCCGGCCCGATCCGACGAGCTGAACGCCGCCCTGATGGCACAAATCCTCGCTTTCTTTGAAGAACACATCCGATAAAAGCAAATCGCGGAGAGATTTCGTCTCCGCTTTTCTTTTTGCCCGGGTTGTGATATGATGGAGACGGAAAACAATCACCCAAAGGAGTTCATTGCTATGCGCATCCTCTTGATCCGTCACGCCGAACCGGATTACGCGCTCGATTCGGTTACGCCGAAAGGCCGCCGCGAGGCCCTTTTGCTGGCCGACCGTCTGGTCCGCGAACCGGTCGAGGACTATTACGTTTCTCCTCTGGGGCGCGCCCGCGATACGCTTCGTCCCACGCTCGAGCGCCTCGGCCGCGAGGCGACGGTCCTGCCGTGGCTGCGGGAGTTTCCCGGTCGGCGCGCCGATCCGGTCACGGGAGAAACGCTGCACACCTGGGATCGTCTGCCCGACGACTGGACGCGCTTTGAGGAAAACCTTCACCCCGAGCGCTGGCTGAGCGAGCCGACCTATGCCGCCGGCGACGTTGCCGAATGCGCACGCGCCGTGACCGACGGCCTCGACGCGCTGCTCGGCTCCTACGGCTACGTGCGCGACGGCCGCGTTTACCGCGTCGAGCGGGAATCCCACGCCACGGTGGCGCTGGTCTGTCATTTTGCCGTCGGCTGCGTGATCCTCGGGCATCTGATCAACGTCTCCCCCGTCGCGCTCTGGCACGGGCTGGTGGCGCTGCCGTCGTCGGTGACGACGCTGGCGACCGAGGAGCGCGTGCGCGGACTCGCGGCCTGGCGCTGCAGTTCTTATGGGGATCTGTCGCACTTGTACGCCGCGGGAGAGGAGCCGTCGTTCATGGCCCGCTTCTGCGAGACTTTTTCCGATGAAACGAGACATTGAGGTGACCTGTGTTGGATGAAAAAACGATCCGTACCCGCGCATTGATCGGAGAAGAGGGCACGTCCCGCCTGAACGCTTCTCACGTCCTGCTGTTCGGACTCGGCGGCGTCGGCGGTTATACGGCCGAAGCGCTGCTGCGCGCTGGCGTTGGCCGTCTGACGGTCTGCGATTTTGACGTCGTCAGCCTCAGCAACTGTAACCGTCAGCTTCTGGCGACGCTAGACACGGTGGGTCGGCTTAAGACCGAGGTTTTTCGTGCTCGCGCCGCCTCCGTTTTTCCCGAAACCGAGGTCACGGCGCTGTCCGAGCGTTTTACGGCGGCGACGAGCCTCGACTTTTCCGCGTTCGACTTTGTGGCCGACGCGGTCGACGACGTCGCGGCCAAAACCGAGATCATCTGCCGCGCCCGTGCCGCCGGTACGCCCGTTGTCAGCTGCATGGGGACGGGCAATAAGCTCGACGCGACGCGCCTGCGCCTGGCGGATATTTCCCGAACACATACCTGTCCGTTGGCCAAAAAAATGCGCCTCGAGCTACGCCGCCGCGGCGTGGAAAAGGGCGTAACGGTCGTCTTCTCCGACGAGGAGCCGCGCGTGCGCAGGACGCCTCCGGCCAGCATCAGCTATGTGCCGGCGGCGGCGGGCCTGCTGATGGCTCAGCATATTCTGACCTCTCTGCTGGCGGCATCCCCGCCGGCGTTGCGGAAGGAATAAATAAACGGCAGAGATAACCTCCTTTGCTCCTATACGGCAATAAAAAAGCAGACCCCGAGGGCTGCTTTTTTTGATTGCAAAAAACAGAGCAGGGAATGATCCCTCTTTGCCTGTTTCATCGCAAGAAGCAGGCGAACGCCTGTTTCTTGCGGAATAAAAAAGCAGCAGACCGAAGTCTGCTGCTTTTTGGATAATGGAAGACGGCAAGGAATAATCCCTCTTTGCCTGTTTCATCGCAAAAAGCAGGCGTTCGCCTGCTTTTTGGGTAATAAGAAACCAGCAGGGGTTGCCTGCTGGTTTCGTTTACTCTTACCAGACCACTTTGGAACCGGAACCGGTGCCGCCGTTGGTCAGCGACGTCGTGATGACGTCTTCCGTTTCAAAGGTGATGACCTCAAGCTCGGGAGCGGTAAAAAGTTCTTTCATCTTCGTTCCCTCCTTTAATGGAACCATTCAACGGAGTCGATCACGCCGTTGATGCAGTGGACGACCATTTCCTGAGAAGTCACCCAGTTGGCCGGATCCGCTTCGCTGGCGGAAATCATATGAACGGCAATGTCGATCGCGCCGGTGGCCGGGATGCCCTGAATGGTCAGCGCCGCGAAGTAGTTATAGCCGTAATCGGCCGCCGCATCGTCGGCAAAGCCGTCGACATGGATCGCCTCGTAAACTTCCGTGACCGCGCATTGCTGATAGTCGGCCCAATGGTTTACGCTGTTCTCGGTCGCGTTGTACTCAAACAACAGGCTGTTGAAGGCCAGATCGTCCAGACCGGCGACGATACGGACGTCAAAGGTGCCGTTGGAAGCAGCGGATTCCTGAACGCCGACGATCTGAGCCATTTCGGGCTCGGCGCTGTAATAACCGAAGTTGTCGAAATCACACGTGGCGCCCGTTTCAGCACCGAACCAGTATATGAAGGACGCAAGGTCGATGCTGCTGCGCTGCGCGTCCGTGATCGGATAATAGGCATATCCGGTGAAGTTGGCCGGGATCGTCAGCGAGTTGTCCAGCACGCCGACGTACAGTCCGGTCTCGGTGTAAAGTCTGCCGCTGCTGAACAGACTGCCGCCTTCGGGCGTCTGGAACTGCCAGAAACTGATGGGCTTGTCGCCGGTGCGGATCATGAAACCGATGGCTACGGCCTCGTCGTCATACTGGGCGACGGGCTTGTCAAAGCCGACGCAGCAGAGTCTGCTGAGGTTGTAGCCGTCTTCCGTCATGGTTATGCGGAGCGCTTTGTCGCCGGTCGCGACGTCGACGATTTCACCGGTGCCGTTGGTGCATCCGGCGGCCGCGTACGGAATCAGCGTCGGAGACGCCAGATCCGCGTCGGTCAGCTCGTTCAGACCGTTGACGACTGTGAAATTCAGCGTGTTGGACGGAAGATTATTGGCCGGGGCAAAGCTCAGTTCGCCGCTGACCAGAGCGGTTTCGCCGAAATAGACGTCGCCGCTGACGGTCCAGTTGCAGTTCATACGGGAAACGCTGGTCGGATCATAGTAGTGGTCGGGGCCGTAAATCCCTTCGGGACCGAGGACCGGGGTCGTGTCGTTTTTGTCGCGGGAGCCCAGTGCGCCGCCCTGCCAGGTCCAATGGGTCAGTCCGATGTACAGATAGCCGTCGAAATCCGCCGGGATCGCCGCGGAATAAGCCGCGGTGGAGGCGACGAGAGAGCCACCCAGATCGACGAAGTAGAAGCGATCGTACAGGACGTTGCCGCCGATTTCGCAGCCGCCGGCCATGCCCGTCCCGCTGGCGCCGGCCGCCGTCTTCAGACGGATGCGGTAGAAATCGTATCCGACCGTATTGGCGCGGCTTTCCAGACCGGCGTCAGAGGTGAGATTGAGACGGAAGTTGATGGTGCTGCTGAAATCCGCTTTCAGCAAGCGCTCGCCGTTGACTTCGACGTTCTCAAACTCGATGTTGTTTGTGTGTGAGAAGTAGTCGAGCGTGGCAGTAGTGGACGAAACGACTTTGACCGTGTCTTCATTGGAGACAAACATGACCTTCGCTTCGGAGATCGCCGCAAAACCAATGCACAGGGCCAGTATTACGGCGACCAAAGAAATTGTTTTCTTCATGAGAAAATCTCCTTTCCTAATGATAAAATTTACCTTAGTCTCTTTTTTTCTTTTTGTCAATCGGCGCTGCAAACAAACATGTTAACAAAATATTACGAATTGTTAATTTTTTAATATCTCCGCGGTTTTTTGTATATGGGTATAAGGTCTTTATAAATACTTAATTTTTTACCGAAAAACAGGTTGTTTTGGCTCGGGAAAACGTAAAAACGAAATAAACTTTTCGCAATTATCTATTGCAATTATTTTAAATTAGGATTATAATAAACATACATTTTTAAGAAAGGAGTTTTTCTCATGAAGAAAACAATTTCTTTGGTCGCCGTGCTGCTGATCCTCTGCGTCGGCTTTGCGGCGATCTCCGAAGCAGTCACGACGTTTGTCGCTGACGGCGAAGCGAAAATCCTGAAAACGGTTACGGATGGCGAGACGATCGCGGAATACTTCACGTCGGCCGCCGTCAAAGGGACATCCCAGGGCTGGGGCGACGCGGTAGACCCCGCGGCGGAGAACGTGGAAGTCGACGGCGAGCGTTTCCTCAAGATCACGCTCGACAACCAGAACTTCAACTTCCGTCTTACCCTTGATTCGGATCCGGCTCCGGAGACTGTGGCCAACATCGTCGGCTACGGTTACCTCCGGCTTCGCGTCAAGGTGGAGAACGCCATGACGCTCAGTCTCGGCATCGATGATGGCAACACCGAGGCGATCCTGGACCGCTTCTGGCTTGTCAGCAAGGACGGCGAGCTGGTCGCGACCGGCAGCACCTACAACGGCGTGGATGCGCCTGCCGGCTTTGACGGCTATCTGTATGCTTCTCTGACGCACTGGACGTTCCAGGGCGGCGCGCAGGGCACCCGCGACAAGGATTCTTCTGATCCGGTCGCGAACCCCAACAACGAGAGCGTTATACTTGATCCGACCGCTGTCAGACGCGGCAACCAGGTCTGGAGCGGCACCGGCGCGGTTTACTTCGGCGAACTGGCTCTGGTCAACGGCGGCGTTCAGGAGCTGATCCCCAACAAGCCCGGCGATCATATGAACTTCGTCGT
>JAHAZM010000070.1 GCA_018385275.1 Eubacteriales bacterium
AATCGGGAATATCCTCGGCGTAACGAAGCATTTTGTCTCTCAGCTCCCGCATGTCTTCGCGCTGCGCGCCCTCGGGGAAAACGGTCAGATCGAAGGCTTCGAAGCTGCCCTCGCCGTCGACCGAAAGATCGCGGCAAAGCCTGTCCAGCAGCGCGCGCCGGTAGCAGGCGCACACGCCTCCGTCGGGCGTTCTGCCGGTGTCGTGACAAATCGCGCACTCGTAGCGCGGCTCCAGATCGGCCCGCGCGACGCCGTTTCGGGCCAGCAGCTCATCGACGGCCCGTTCCGCTTTTTTCTGCGCCGCGCGCAGTTCTTCTACCGGTTCGTCAGACGCGATGCGGCGCGCCAGCTGCAGCGTAAGACGCCTGTACTCGTCGTCCAGCCCGGCCAGCTCCGGGAGGCGCGCCTCCAGATCGGCCCGCGCACGGCTCGCATCGGCCCGGGCGCGCTCGGCTTTCTGCTGATACTCCCGGTCTAATTGTCTGATGATCTCCGTTCTGGTAAGCACGAAATTCCTTCCTTTCACAGATCTTTGATAGCGGTAGCGGTAGCGGCGATCTCTTCCTCGCTCATCGGCCGCTGGGCGTAATCCAGTCCGCGGGCTTTTTCTGTCGAAACGGCGCGCGCGGCGCGTTTGGCCGCCGTTTCCTCGGCCCAAAGCTTCTCGGCCGCGTCCGGATCGGTCACGCCTTTTTCATGCCAATGCACGAGAATGCGGTCAACGTGCGCCACCGCAGGATTCTGCAGCGTCAGCGTTTTTCTCGTAGCGAGCAGGATCATTTCGTCCGTAAAGCCGAAATCCCGCCATTTGGCGATGAGCTCCTGCTCGGCCGCCGTCGTCAGATTCCGGCCGATGCCGAGCGAACGCAGCAGTTCGATATCGAATTTGTTGTCGCCGCCGGCCCGCAGGCGCGACAGGACCTCGTCGACGTGAGAAAAGCTCGGATTGCGCACCGTGACCGTGGAGGCGGCGGCCCGACGGATGGTCTTCTCGTCAAATCCCCATTCGCCGCGCCATTTTTCATACAGAGCCGCTTCGGCGCGCGTAGCGTCACGGCGGATCCCCAGATCGGCCAGCAGCCGTAAAACAGGCTTGTCTGCTTTTTTGCCGTGGCTGAGCAAATACTCTTCGGCCTTGGCCAGGGTGTTGATCTCATGATCGGCCCATTCCCGGGCAACGTAATCAATATATGGAATGGAAATATCCTTTTTCCGGCTGTTCTCCAGCGTATGACGCACCATCACGAGGATAACCTCTTCCGGCAGGTGCAGGATCTCCAGCCAGTCCTGCGCCACCGCGTACTCGCGCGGCTGCAAGATCCGGTTGGGAAACAGCTTCTGCAGCGCGCGGTTGAATTCCGTATAAGCCGTCAAATCCTGCGGCGGCGTATGCGTGGCCAGCAGTTCCGCCAGCGAATGATAGATCACCTGCTCGCCCTGTGCCGAAACCAGTCCGAGATTCTCCCAGTAGCGGAAAGCCTCGGCTACCGTGCGCGCGTCAAGGCGCAGAAGTCTGGCCATATCCGCGTACCCCCGCGCGGAACCGCCGCCGCGGCAGATCAGCAGGCCGTACAAATAGACCTTGACGAACTCCGGCGGCGCGGCAGGCAGGTATTTATCGAAAAAGACCCGTTCCAGTCCTATGACGTCTTTGCTCTCAACGTATTTTTCGGAAAAAACACACAGGCCCATGCATGACTCCGTTTCCCTGTTAATAAATTAAACATAGCACATCGCGATAAAAAAAACAAGCGATTTAAGGAGGTCCTCCGTGAAAAAAATCCTGGTTTTTTCTCTGTTGCTGACGATTTTGTCCTGCAGCGCCTGCACGCGCGTTTCCTTTCCGGACACGGGCGTGAAAATCGACGTCGACGCCTCCTATGACGGCGCGGGAGAACTGACCTATCGCGAAAGCCTTTCTTTCCGGGTCGACGGGCCGATCCGCCTCAATCTTTTTGTCAACGCCTACGCGCAGCCCGAAACCGTGACGGCCGGGGAACAGGAGCGGCTTACCGCCTATCCTTCTGGCTTCCGTCCCGGCGGGATCGTCCTTTCCGACGTGACGCTGAACGGCCGGCCCGCGCTGCTGCGTCTGTCGGAGGATCGCTGCTGCGCGCAGGTATTGGCTCCGGCCGCCGACGGAGAAAGAGCCGTCCTCTCTTTTTCGGCCGTCGTGACCGTGCCCGAAGCGCGGACGCGGTTCGGCCGCTGGAACGGCGTGGCCAGTCTCGCCGGCTGCTTCGTCAGTCTGGCACGGAGCGAGCGGCGCACAGTCGCTTTCGGCGATCCGTTCGTCACGGAAACGGCCGACTACACGCTGCGCCTCTCGCTGCCGGAAGAACTGACCGCCGCGACCGGAGGCGTGCGCGTCCGGGAGCAAACCGAAAACGGCCGCCGGCTCCTGACCGTCCGCGCCTCGTGCCGGCGCGAGCTGGCCGTCTGCGTATTGACCGCAGGTCAGGAAAAAAGCGAACAACGGCAAGGGGTGACGCTTCGTTCTTACGGCGCCGACGGCGCCCTGCCCGGCGTAAGGACCATGCTCGACCGGCTTCGTTCCGTCGCGCCGTTCCCTTATGAGGAACTGGCGATCGTCCGCTGCGGCTTCTACGCCGGCGGAATGGAATACCCGGGACTCATCCTCATCGGGGAAGATTTCTTCGGCGACGAAACCGTTCTTTCTCGCATTGCCGCGCACGAAACGGCGCATCAGTATTTCTACGGCGCGGTAGGCAGCGACCAGATCCTCGAGCCCTGGGTCGACGAGTCTCTGGTTGAATTCCTCTGTCTGGAAAGCGAAAAGCAATTCGCTTCCGAATACCGGGACCGTCTGGCGGCTTACGTCTCCGACGCCGCGCTGCGCGGCGAACGCCCTCGTCTGGCCGTGAGCGGGAGCCTGTACGATTACGCGGACACAACCGAGTACGTTTACGCTGTTTATATCCACGGCTGTATGATGTGGCGCGCCGTTTACGATCTGATCGGAGAAAAAGCTTTTGCCGACGGTCTGCGGCGCTATTATCAAGAAAACGCGTTCGGTCTGGCCGACGGAGATCGGCTGATCGACGCGTTTTCCGCTGCCGCCGGTCTGGATCTCAGACCGATATTCGCTTCCTATCTCAACGCCTGATCGATGTCGGCGAGGATATCGTCGACGTTTTCGATCCCGACGGACATCCGGATCAGATCCGGCGTGATGCCGCCGGCGGCCAGTTGTTCATCGTTAAGCTGGCGGTGCGTCGTGCTGGCCGGATGCAGTACGCTGGTGCGCGCGTCGGCCACGTGAACGACGATCGCCGCCAGACGCAGCGCGTTCATGAAGCGCATCGCCGCGTCGCGGCCGCCCTTCACGCCGAAAGAAATCACGCCGCAGCTGCCTTTGGGCAGGTATTTTTCGGCCAGCGCGTGCATGGGGCTGTCCGGCAGTCCCGGATAATTGACCCACGACACGCGCGGATCGTCGTGCAGGAAAGCCGCCACCTTTTCGGCGTTGCGGCAATGCCTCTCCACGCGCAGAGCCAGCGTCTCCAGGCCCAGATTGAGAAGAAAAGCCGAATTCGGCGACATGATCGCGCCCAGATCCCGCATGAGCTGGACGCGGGCTTTGGTAATAAACGCCGCGGAACCGAACTGAGCGACGTAACGGACTCCGTGATAGGTCTCGTCCGGTTCGGTCAGTTCGGGAAAGTGTCCGTTCGTCCAGTCGAAGCGGCCGCTGTCGACGACGCAGCCGCCCACGACGCAGGCGTGACCGTCCATGTACTTCGTCGTCGAATGCGTCACGATATCCGCGCCGTAATCAAAAGGCCGGCAGTTGATCGGCGTGGCGAAGGTATTATCCACAAAGAGCGGAAGGCCGTGGCGGTGTGCCAGCGCCGCATAACGCTCGATGTCGAAAACGGTCAGCGCCGGATTGGCGATGGTTTCTCCGAAAAGAAACCGGGTCCGCTCGTCGATCAAAGCCTCCACTTCCGCGTCGGACGCGTCGAGACGGAACATCCGGCATTCGATGCCGAAACGGCGCAGCGTAGCCGCGAAAAGATTGACGGTACCGCCGTAGATCGAATAACTGCATACGAAATTATCGCCCGCCGAGCAGATATTCAGCACAGCCAGCAACGTCGCGCTCTGTCCTGAGGAAGCCAGCATGGCGCCCACGCCGCCCTCCAGTTCGGCGATCTTTTTTTCTACGCAGGCCAGCGTCGGATTGCTGATGCGCGAGTACATATGACCGTCCACCGCCAGATCGAACAGCTTCCCCAGATGCTCTCCCGAGTCATATTTATATGTAGTGCTTTGAAAAATAGGCAGAATACGAGGTTCTCCATTTTTCGGCTCATACCCTCCCTGTACGCAGATCGTTTCCGGCTTTCTTTCCATGCTGCTGTGCTCCCTCCAAGGTTTTCTTTTATCATAGCACAACTTCGATTTCTTGTAAAAAGCATTCATGAAACGTTTTGTTATATTTTTTTAACAGAAAAATTGTCGATTAAGGATTGACAAACGCCGTTCAAACTAATATACTTATCTCGGAAGAATAAATTTATAAGAGGAGAAGAGATATGAAGATCAAGAAAATCATCGGTATGCTTCTGATCGCCGTGATCCTCCTGGGGCTGGCTGCCTGTACGCCCGCCGTCACCGATCCGACGACGGCGCCGACGGCCACGATGCCCGGTGGGATCACGATCGATCCGAGCGAATACGTCTTCAACCTGCCGGAAGAAGACTATGATTTCGGCGGCCAGACCTTCGTCGTGTTTTCCTATCACGCTCAGGCGTTTGAGCAGAGACAGGATTTCATCCGCCGCTATGCGCTGGACAGCGTCATCAAATCCAGATACAACGTCGATATTCGCTATGATCTGGACTACCAGCGCGGCGCCACCGACGCTCTGGCCGGCAGCCCCACGATCGACGTCGGTCTGATGGGTCTGCACACGATGTTCGTGTACTATAACGCCGGCGCCATCGAGCCCTGGGACGATTATTTTGCCGAACTGCATTACGACGGCACCGACAGCATCCGCTGGGACGCCAGAGATACGACCTGGAACAGCATGGGCGGCAAGGTTTACGGCATGGCGCCCGTATCCTACGAATTGTGGAAATATCATAATGTTTTCTGCATGTTCATGAACAAGAATCTGCTCACGCAGCGCGGCATCGATCCGAAGGAGATCTATACCCTTCAGGAAAACAAGCAGTGGACCTGGGATAAGTTTGCCGAGTACGCCGAGCGCGTAACCTGCGACATCAACCACGACGACGTGAACGACGTCTACGGTACGGCCATGAACGGCTTCCCGCTCCTGACCGGTCTCATGACCTCCACGGGTACGAACTACATCAAATATGACGAAGCGACCCGTCAGTTCTCCTACGCGCCGGACGACAACTTCAATTCCGTCCTGACCTTCATGAAGAGCCTGCTTGTCAGCGACGCCTGCCGCGCGCCCGGCTCCATGAACGGTTTGACGGAAAACAATGATATCTCCGATTTCATGGACGGCAAGATCGGCTTCTACGCCTACATCTTCCAGCGCACCTGGCAGGCCGGCTTCCTCGGTGAAATGAGCGACGACTACGGCGTGCTCTGCTTCCCGATGCCCGCTGGCCAGACCGAGTACTATATTTCCGACAACCGCGACGGCGGCTGGGGCCTCTTTGCTCATCCGGACAAGGAAAAGTGCAGAGAGATCGCCAAGTTCCTCTACGTATACAAGACGCCGCTGTTCAACATGAACGATCCGAGCGACGAGCAGGAAGCCTTCTGGGACGAAGCGCTCAACCGGATCCGCGACGAGGAGAGCCGGTACTATCTGCAGCTGGTCTTTGATCAGACCAACGTCATCGCCAACAACAACACGACCTTCCTCAGCAACGGTCTGTACAACCTCATGAATCTGGACAACATCTGGACCGGCGCCATGACGGTGCAGGAGGCCATCCAGTCCAGTCTGCCCGTCTGTCAGGAATTTATGATTACTTTCTATAATAAGACCGGCGTCTGAGAAGCTTACGCAGATCCGTCAAGCCCCGCTTTTCGGCGGGGCTTTTCATTTGTCCCGCTTCGGCCGGAAAAATTCATAAAAACGTAAATACTTCTCTTGTCTTCGTGGTTTTGTCTATGGTAGAATGAAAAAAAACCGATTCTGCCGGAGGAAAAACCATGTACGAGCATTATACTTACGTATTGCGCTATCAGCTCTCTGCGCTCAATGATAATGAAGAAAAAACAGCCGCGCTGCTGGATTTCTGCCGGAAAGCCGGAATCGACGCGGTGGCGTTTATTTCCAACGCCGAAGAGCTCAATACCGGTCACGCCACCGTTGAAGAAACCGAGCGCTGGCTCGATCGAGCGGAGCGCTTGGCGAAGCGACTGCGCGCCGCGGGCGTGGCCGTTTCGCTCAATCCCTGGGAATCGCTCCTGCACTGCGACCGCGGCCGGACGCTGAAGCCCGGCCAAAACTGGGGCACCATGGTCGACCAGAACGGACGCGCCGCCGACGCGCAGGCCTGCCCGGCCGATCCGGTCTTTATCGAATACCTCTGCGACAAATACGCCCGCATGGCCGCGCGCATCCGGCCCGACGTGTTCTGGCTGGACGACGACATGCGTCTGCATAACCACGCGCCGCTGCATTGGGGCGGCTGCTTCTGTCCGCGCCACATGGCGATGTTCTCCGAAGCGCTCGGACGCCCCGTGAGCCGCGAGGAATTCGTCCGGGGCCTTCTTGCGCCGGGCGAACCTGACGAGTGCCGCGCCGTCTGGCTTTCCGTCATGGGAAAGACCATGACCGACCTGTTCCGCTACATCCGCGAAGCCGTCGAAGCCGCTTGTCCCGGCGTGCGCATGGGCCATATGTGCTCCGACGCGATCTCGCACGCCACCGAAGGCCGGGATTACGAAGCGATCTGCGACGCGTTGACTACCGCCGCCGGAGCGCCGTTCATTCGCATCACGCAATCGGCCTATATGGAAGTGTCTCCCCGCGAGTATGAAGACTGGTTCCACTATATCACCCGCTATATGAGAGCGGTGGCGCCGGCGCGCATGAAAGCGCTGCCCGAACTGGAGAACTACCCATTCAGCGCTTATTCCAAATCCGTCCGCTTTACGCGCACCGAGATCGAAGCGGCGGGCGGTTATCGCGCCGCCGGCATGACGCTGGATCTGTTTGACGGAAACGGCGTGGCGTGCGGCGACGAACTGGCCGCGATGCTAACGCAGATCAAGCCCTTCCTCGAAACCATGCGCGCCCGCACCGAAAACGAACCGGAGCGGGGAATGGCGATCCTGTCCGATCCGCATTCCCCTGCGCGCGTCCATACGAAGCAGGGACTCTCCATGACTGAGCTTTACAGCAGCGATCGCCGCGCGTGCGATCTGTTCGCGCCCATGGGGATCGCGACGCGATACGTCCTCACGCCCGACGTGCGCGGCGAGGTCGTCACGGTTTTCGATCAATATCCCCGTTCTCTGTCCGACGACGAGCTGAAACGGCTCTTCCGCGACAATTTCGTCATTCTTGACGCCGCGGCCGTCGACGTGCTGTCCGAGCGCGGACTGCTCGGTCTCGTCGGCGCGACGGCCATCGAACATACCGGCCGCGACAACGGCGTTTACTCGATAGAGCGCTTCACCGACTCGGACCGCTATATGACCATGCAATGCGGGACCGGAGATTTTTCCCGTATCACCTATGATCGGACGCGGATCCGCGTTCTGACGGAAGCGGCTGATCCTTCGGGACGTCCCCTCTGCCCGGCCACCGTGCTCGTCGACGGGCATATCCTGGTCATCCCCTATCTCCATATCGAGGCGTTTTTCCGGAACTACTCGCGTGAACTGCTGATCAAATCCGTGCTGCTGTCAGAGGCCGACGGCTACACGCTCCCGCCCATGCTGGCTTTCCCCGCGGCTCATCTGTCGATGGAGGTTTTTGGCAGCAAATACGTCATCACGAATTTTCTCGGCGACGACGCCCCCGTCCGGTTCCTTGCCAAAAGCGTCGGCGCCGTCCGATCCGCGACAGTCTATGACGCCGAACACCCGGGCGGTCGGATCGTCGCCGTCCGCACGGCCGACGGCGTAACGGAACTGGATTATACGCTGAGGCACGACGAGACCGCGCTCATCGAGCTTTCCTAAACAAAAAGCCCGCTCGTCCAAAAGCAGGCTTTTCCATATTAGAGAAACGGCGCGACCCTTCCGGGCCGCGCCGCTTTTGTTAGACTCAAGCCGTTTTTATAATCCGGTCTTGCTGTAGAAAGTCTCCATGAACTCCTGGCACACAGGCAAGGTGGTCTGAATGGCTTCCTGTACCGACATGCTGCCGTCCCAGATATTGTGCAGCCCCATCTGTCCCATCAGTCCGTTGTAATTAAAGGTCGTGTTGTTGTTGCGGATGACGTTGGTCTGATCGTAAATGATCTCAAGGAAATACCGGCTTTCCTCATCGCGGATCCGGTTCAGAGCCTCGGTCCAGTACGCCTCCTGCTCGTCGGTCGGATCGTTCACGTCGAACCGCGGCGTGCAGTAAACATACAGGAATTTCGCCAGCTCGCGGCAATCATCCTTGTTCGGATGCGTGTACATGGCCCAGCCGCCGTTCAGGTTATCCGCGATATAATAATCGTTCTGGCCTTCGGGCATCGGGAAGCAGAGCACGCCGTAATCATCCTTCATTTCTCCGAAGAAACCGGCCTGCCACGTGCGCTGGAAGACGTAAGCGTAGAAACCGAGCTTACCATCCATGAAGTCCTGAATGTCCACGTTCTCGCTGATTCCGCTGATCGTCTCCGGCGGACGGGAAGCCTCGTTCGTAATCAGGCTCTTGATAAACGTAAGCGTCGACAAGAACGCGTCGTCCGGCGCATAAGTGAACTGGTTCTTTTCCTTGTTGTACTGGATATAATTGGTCCTGGCCGAGGTCATCAATCCGGTCAGTAAATAATCGCCGTTGATCGCCGTGCCCCAGATGTCGTTGACGTCGTCGTGGTTCAGGTCATAAGTCACGCGCTGAGCGTACTCGGAGAATTTGTCCCAGGTCCACTGCTTGTTTTTCTGCAGGTCGTAGATCTCATTGGGATTGATGCCGCGCTGAACAAGCAGGTCCTTGTTCATGAACAAAGCGTAGACGTTATGGAACTTCCACAGCTCATAGGCCGTGGTGTTCATCGCGTAGACTTTGCCGCCCATCGTGTTCCAGATGGTGCCTTCGGCGTCCCAGCGGATGCTGTTGGTCCCGTCGAAATGCAGTTCGGTGAAATAATCGTCCAGCGGTTCGACCGCGCCGCCGTTATAGAAGCTGAAAAGCGTATGCAGTCCAAGGAATCCCACATCAATGGTGGGGCTGCCGGCGATGGCGTCGTTGGCGCCGCGGGTCATATCCAGATCATAGCGGATATTGACGTTGTATTTGGATTTGATCTCGTCGTCCAGTGCATAGCGGCGAATGAAATCCTCACGCTGCTCAAAATCCTGACCGTGATACGAATAGATCACGATGGTCTTGCCGCCGAAATCATAGTTCTCTTCCGGCAAACTGAACTTGTACTGCCCCGGCGTATAGGGCTTGGCTGTCGAAGTCGCCGTCGGCGCCGCAGTCGGATCGGGCGTTCCCGTGCATCCTGAAAGGACCAGCATGGCTACCAACAGGATGGCTGCCAATAAAGTAAGTCTCTTTTTCATTTTCTTTCCTCCTTTTATGTTCTTAGTATAGAAAATCAAAAAGCGCTTGTCAATGTATTTTCGGGAAAACTGACCTTAAAGGATACTTGTTCTTTAAAATTTAAATAAAAAGTAACAGAATCGTCTGTTTCTTAAAAGAATCGTTAAAAACGCCTCTGCGCGGTCCTCCTGTGGAAACGGTCTCTTTTTGCTTCGGATCGCTCTTGTCAGCCGTCCGGCGTCATGCTATACTATAATGGATTTGATTCTTCATGACGGGAGGCGGAGTTTGATGAGAGAATCTCTCGAGAAGATCCTGCGTCTCCATGCCGAGCGCTATCCGCTGATGCGTCCGGCTGACGCGGTCAAACTGCTCTATCAGCGCGAATTCGGATGCGGGCATCTGATCTCCGATCCGCAGAAAGCGCTTTTATACCTGGAAGCGGAGGCCCGTTCCGTCGAAGACCGTACCGCGGCCGTTACCGTCAAACCGCTCGGCGGCGGACTGATCCGCGTTTATCTGCCCGGGCTTTCGGAAGCGGAACGGAACGCGCTGGGCCGCGCGTTCCTGCGCAGTGCCGTTCCGCGCGGCAATCGGCGCGGTTTCACGGGCAAACTGTCACTGCTCAGGCGGCTGACGCGCGAGGGAGTCTTCGGTTTTTCCGAAGCGGAACTGGCGGCGTATCTGAACGAATACCGGGCGCAGGGTTATCCGATGGTATCGCACAGTCCTGAATACCGCCGCGCCTATGCCCCGGCCTACCGTGTTGTGATCGAAAAAATTTATCGGGAGGAACAGAACCGTGACCGAACATGAAAAAATGCTGGCCGGGAAAATCTACGATCCTTTTTGCGAGGGGATGGTCGAGGAACGCACGCGCGCACATCTGCTGAGCAAGCGCTACAACGACACCACCGAGCTCGACAAGGACGAACGCGAAGCGATCCTGGCCGAATTGCTGCCGCACCGGGGCGAAAACGTCTACCTGCAGGGGCCCGTTTTCTTCGATTTCGGCGTGAACACACGCTTCGGAGCGGGAAGCTACGCCAATTTCAACCTGACCGTGCTCGACATCTGCCCCGTCACGATCGGAGAAAGGGTCTTCATCGGGCCCAACGTTTCTCTTCTCACGCCCAAGCATCCTCTTCGCTGGCAGGACAGGAACCCGTATTTCAACGAAACGACCGGCGTTGTGACCGATCGGGAATACGGCGCGCCCATTACGATCGGGGACGACTGCTGGATCGCCGGCAACGTGACGATCTGCGGCGGCGTCACCATCGGCCGCGGCTGCGTCATCGGCGCGGGCTCCGTCGTCACGCGGGACATCCCGCCGGATTCTTTCGCCGCCGGCGTGCCCTGCCGGGTGATCCGGCCGATCACGGAAGCCGACGCCCTGTCGCGTCATCCGGAACTGTTCTGACGCTCGCTTTCCCTAAAATACATAAAAAACGGGAGCAATTCTGCTCCCGCTTTTTTGTCTTCAGTTCACGATGCGCAGTCCCAGCAATTCTCCGAAATAGCGGATCGCTTCGACGCTCACATCGTAGACGAGCATACTGTGATGCGTCGCGCCGACGTTGCTGACGGCTTTGAGGAATCCCGCCGTATCGTGCCGCTCCGGCTTCATCCATCCGCGGATGCGGCCACGGAAACCTTCGCCCTCCTCGGCCAGCATTTCCACCGGCTCGAGGAAAAGGCAGTATCCCTCCGCGTCGCGGAACACGTTGAGGAACACGGCTTTGCCCGGCCGATAACAGGCGTAGCCCGTGACCGGGTCCTCCGCCGGTCCGTAGAGAAATTCGCTCTGCTGAAACTCGACCTTGCCGGCGCGCAGACGGTCGTTCATTTCGCCCATATGGCTGAGGAAAACCTTGCCGCCGCCCCAGTCCGGGCAGAAGATCTCCACGAAAGAAGCGTCGCCGAAACCGCGGATCAGCGCGCCGGTCAGCGCAGCGGTCAGCGCGTCTCCCTCTCCCGCGTAACCGATCCCGGCCGCCATTTCTTTGCAGGCCTCCCGGAAAGCCGGCGTGCTGATATTTTCGTGCTTGTTCACGCCGCCGAAATTGACCGTGTAGGCGGACAAACCGCGACGGGCGATCCACTTACGGACGGCCAGATTGTCACGGATGCTGTTTCTCCAAACCGCGTCGTCGATCTCATTGAGGCGGATGCAGTCTTTCTTTTCCTCGGCCAGTTCCGCGTCGATCTCCGCGTCAGTGACGGACGCGCGCAGCGCAGGCAGTTCTCCCGCTTCCGGACGGACGCGCGTCACGCCGAAACGATCGAGCAGTTCCTCATCGCTCACGGCAAAATCTCCCATGCCGACGAAATCTCCTCCCACGGCGCCGACCCGCGTTCCGGCCAAAGACCGGGCCGCGACCGCCGCGCAGCACATCTCGCGGCATTCTCTGAGCACCTTGTCGTCAGCCGAACCGCCGGCGACGATCGCGTACGGTTTGCCGTTGCGACGCAGCAGATTGCACATGTCCATCACGCCGTGGATCCCGTGATTGTACATGATCTCCTGCGGCGGAGTGTCGAACGTGAACGTATACGTCGGCGTGGTGTCGAGCACCACGATAGGCAGGGGCGTAGCGGCCAGCACGGCGGACGATTCGAGCGAGGGCGAATAAGCCATGTGCAGCGTGACCAATACGTCCGCGCCGCGCTCCTCAAATCCCGCGACGGCGGAACGGAATTCCTCCTGCACCCGGCAGAAAGGCGCGGTCAGGATCTCGTCACCGTTCAAGGCGGCCAGACGCGCGGCCACGTCGGCGTAGAACCGCTCGAGGCGAGGCCGGGAAGCGGGGCTGTACTCATCATAAAGCTTGATATAAAGCGGCAGAAGAGCGATTTTCATTTTTTGACCTCCATATTAAAGATACGCGCTGCGTTTCCGCACATGACGTCGAAAACTTCCTCGCGGCTGAGGCCGACCCGGAGCGCCGCCCGTTTGAACGCCAGCAGCTCCTCGTTCATGAACGTCGTGATATGCGACGCGTCGTCCGTTTCCCTCATATGGACGTCGTCGCTGACGTCGCCGTAAAGGCCGCGCGGCACGACGTTGTAGTACACGCCGTTTTCCGAAACGCGGTACATGCGCATCTTGGTAATGGGCATATCAGAACCGAACAGCAGACGTTTGCTGCCGAAATAGGTGAGCACCTTTTCCATGGCCAGATCCAGCGTGTTGGCGGTGAAATCGAAAACCATGTTCTTCGTGTCGCGGAGCACTTCAAACGCGTCGCCGATATCTTCGGGCGAATATGCCCGGCCGATATGGGCGATAATCAGCTTGACGCGCGGGTATTTTTCTTCGATCTCCAGCATCTGAGCCAGATTGACCTCGTCGCGCAGGCGCTTGGGCCGGGAAATATGCAGCATGACCACGCCGCCGAGCTCGTTGACCGCCTCCAGATGCTCGGGCGTGAGAAAATCGAAGATACGGACCTCGTTGGCCGGGATATAAGGAGCCGAATGATTCTGATAGGGCTTGATGCCGCAGAAGCCGTCGGCGAACGCCTGCCGGATCTCCTCTTTCGTCGTTTTATAGGTGACGCAGTACATCACGGGCAAGCCGTACTTTTTCCCGCAGGCCAGCGCGTAAGGGTTCTCCGTCTCGAGCCGGTGTGTCGGCGACGTCATCAGCACGGGGCGGACGGTCTTGCCGGGGAACATGGCTTCATAAGAGGCCATCAGATCCTCAATGGTGCAGTCTTTGGCAACTTTGCCCGGCCAGGAAACGCAGCCTTTCCGCTGCGCCGCGTCCTCACAGTCGCTGCCGGGACGGTCGATATGAACGTGACAATCGATGATCTGATCGGGCAAAAAGTCCGCCAGCTGTTCGGCAAAAACTTTTTTATCGTAATCCGTCATCTGAAAACCAAACATGTTACTCCTCCCATAATCCTTTGATGGCTTGATTATACAATCCTGCGGCGCGCCGTGTCAAGACTTATTGCGCAAAGTCGTTCTTTTTTCATTTTTCATTCACCTGATGAAACCGTTTTTGCGAGATAAAACGTCTATTCGTTCATTTTTTCATTCAAAACAAACTTATATTTGACATTCATGATCCAAAATGTTATAATAACGGCGAACAGGAGAGATGAAAAAATGAAAAAAACAGAACGCAGCGAACATGAGATCATGGAATACCTGAAGGTCGCCAAGTCCATCACGCTGGCGCAGGCGCAGGATTTGCTGCACGCCTCCGTTTCCACGGTACGCAGAGCTTTCATCCGGCTCGAGGAGCGCGGAAAAGTCCTGCGGCGCTACGGCGGCGTCGTGCTCAACACGGAAAACGACAATTACGATTACAGTTATGACGCAGTCGAAACGCGTCTCGTTGAGCAAAAACGGCGCATCGGCCGGGCGGCGGTAGCCTACGTGACGGACGGAGACATGCTCTATCTGGATTCCGGCACCACGATCGCGCATTTCGCCCGCGCGCTGGCCGAGAGCATCAGCGAAGGAAAACTGCGCAATATCACCGTTTTCACCAATTCGCTCGTCAATCTCAACGTGCTGGCCGAATGCTGCCGCGTCAATCTCATCGGCGGAGAATACCGCGCCGCGCGACGGGATTTCTGCGGCTATATCGCTGAAGAAGCGGTCAAACAACTGCACTTCACCCGCTGTTTTCTCGGCGCCGACGGATACAGCCCCCAGCGCGGGTTTACCGCGACGGACTTTTATACCGCCCGTCTCAACGAGCTGGCCCTGGCTGCCAGCGACGAGCGCATCATCCTGGCCGACAGTTCCAAGCTTTCCCTCTCCAGCGTGATCGGATTTTCACGGCAAAGTCCTATTGACCGACTGATCACGGAGCAGGCGCCGGAAGCGTCCGTCGCGGCGCGCTTCGCGCAGGAAGGCACGCAGATCATTCTCGCAGAATGAAAGATACGCTCAAATAAAATGATTTTTTCGTTCATTTTATTTGACAGGAGTTTCCCCTTGTGTTACACTGATCACAAGGGGTACTTTTACAAGGAGGAAATTATGAAAACAGTTAAATTTGCCATCATCGGCTGCGGACTGATGGGACGGGAATTCGCGTCCGCCGCCGCACGCTGGTGTCATTTGTTCGGCGCCGACATTCCCGCACCGGAGATCATCGGCGTATGCGACACGAACGCCAAGGCCAAGCAATGGTTCCTCGATCATTTTCCGTCGATCCGGTACGACGAAACGGACTGGCGCGCGCTGCTCTCTCATCCGGACATCGAAGCGGTCTACTGCGCGCTGCCGCATCATCTGCACCGCGAGGTCTATACCGGCATTATCCGCGCCGGCAAGCATTTACTCGGCGAAAAGCCTTTCGGCATCGACCAAGAGGCCAACAAAGCCATTCTGGAGGCATGTCGGGAACACCCGGAGGTGCTCGTGCGCTGCTCGAGCGAGTTTCCGTTCTTCCCGGCCTGTCAGATCCTGATCCGGTGGATCCGCGAAGGGCGTTTCGGTCGTCTCATCGAGGTGCGTTCCTGCTTCAAGCACAGCTCGGACATGGACCCGAACAAGCCGATCAACTGGAAACGGATGATCGAATTCAACGGCGAATACGGCTGTATGGGCGACCTCGGCATCCACACCGAGCACATCCCTTTCCGCGTGGGCTGGAAACCCGTCAACGTCTACGCGCTTCTTTCCAAAATCGTGACGGAGCGTCCCGACGGCAAAGGCGGCGTCGCGCCGTGTCTGACCTGGGACAACGCGATCCTCAACTGCGAAGCGCGCGACACGGACGGTCATCTTTTCCCGCTGATTATGGAAACGAAGCGTCTTTCTCCCGGCTCGACCAACGAATGGAGCATCGAAGTATCCGGTATGGACGCCTCGGCCCGTTTCTCCACCAACGACCCGAACGCTTTCTGGTACACGCAGGCGTGGAACCACGAGCAGGCCTGGTGCCGGGTCGACGTGGGCAACAAGCCCCTTTTCCCCACCATCACGGGCGGGATCTTCGAATTCGGCTTCTCCGACGCGATCCTGCAGATGTGGGCGGCCTTTCTCTCCGAAATCAACGGCGTCACGCCCGAATGGACCTGTTTCACGCCCGAAGAAACCGCTTTGTCGCATAAACTGCTGACCGCAGCGCTGACGTCTTACAAAGAAAAGAGAGTCGTTCCCCTTGACTGACGCGGAAAAGAAAAAACTGCTCGACTGTTTCGTCAGAACGGGTGCGGCCTTGCTGAGCTGCGGCGCCGAAATCTATCGCGTCGAGGAATCCGTGCGCCTGCTGGCCGGCGCGTACGGCGCCAGCGACGTGTCCGTCTTCGCCATCCCTTCGTTTATCGCCGTTACGCTGCGATTCGCCCCGGAGGAAGACGCTCTGACCGACACGCGCCGCATCGCACAAACCACGACGGACATGAGCGCCGTCAGCGATATCAACGCGCTGTGCCGCCGGGCGGTCGCGGGAAATCTGAGCGTAGAGAGTTTCTCGTCTCAGCTGGAGGCGCGCCTGTCGCGTTCAGCGCTGAACCGCCGCTTCCTCCCGCTGGTCTATCCGCTGATCGCGGGCGCGTTCTGCGTGTTTTTCGGCGGATCGCTGATCGACGCGGCCGCGGCGCTGGTCTGCGGTTTGGTGATCTGGCTCATCACGGACTTTTTCTCCCGCTACGGCGCCAACGCCTTTTTTTCGTGTGTGGCGGCGGCCGCCGCCTGTTCCACGACCGCGCTGCTTTTCTCGCTGACGGGATGGACGACCGGTCCCGAACCGATCATCATCGGCTCGCTGATGCTGCTCGTCCCGGGCGTGGCGCTGACCAATTTCATGCGGAACCTCATCGCCGGAGACGTGCTCTCCGGCCTGATCAAGCTGGCGGAATCCCTCCTCGTCGCCGTCGCCGTCGCGCTCGGCGCCGGGATCCCCGTCACGCTGTTCCGTCTGCTGGGGGTGGGCGTATGAACGGATGGCAAACGGTTCTGGCCGCTTTTATCGCCTGTTTCGGCTTTTCCGTGGTCTATAACGTACCGAAGAAGAGCTTGCTTTTCTCGTCGCTGGGCGGCGCTTTGGGCTGGGCGATCTGCCTGTACCTGCCGCTGGAAAGCGAGATCGCGCGCTGCTTTTTGGCAACGCTCGTCATCGGCGTATATGCGGAGATCTTCGCGCGCATTCTCCGTCAGCCCGCCACGCTGTTCATCCTCCCCTCGGTACTGCCCATGGTGCCCGGCGGAGGCATCTATTATACCTTCCAATACGCGCTGGCCGGCGATGCGGCTCTGTTTACCCAAACGGCAAGCCGCACTTTCGCTACCGCCGGCGTCATGGCCATCGCGCTGCTGCTCGTCAGCTCCGCTACCCGGCTGTACAAAGCCGTCGTCACGCAACGTAAAAAAGGAGAGTGGAAAAAATGTTTGAATCCCCGAAAATGAGTCTGTCCGACGTCCTCGGCCGCGATTACGTCGAAACCGTCGCTCGCGCTTCCGCTTTTTTGGGCGAACCGATCGACGCGGGCGTTCTGGAAAAAGTGGATTTTTATCCGGAAGAAAGGCAGCGCCGCAGTCTGGCGCTTCTGTCCGAGGTCGGAAAGCCCGTGAGCGTCCCTTTCTCAACCGACATGAAGGGCGCGCCCACCAACGCTTTTGCCCGGGCCGCGCATCCGGAGGCTTCTCCTTTGACGGGTCTGGACTGCTATCGCGTCGGTGAGAGCGGAAAGCTCTATCTGCTGGGGAAATCCGAGCATTATCACACGCCTCTGGGGCACCGTTTCTGCGGCTATCGCCTTATTGATAAGGCCCGCGCCCTCGGCGTATGCAACGCGACGCACAACAACACCCGCGGCTATATCACGCGTCTGGCCGAATACCGCCTCATTCAGGCAGCCAACGGACTGCGTTTCGACGAGGACGAACCGATGAAAACCATCCTCGCCTCGGAGCAGCCGCACGTGCTCAACCGCGTCATCAACCTCGAGACCGGCAGTCTGGCCGTCGAAGCGGGCGTCAAAATGATGCTGCACCGCTTCTATCGGCTCGACGAGTCTTTCCCGGAACCGAAATACGCGGGCCGGATCCCGGTTTTCTTCGTCATGGCGGATGAAAAGGGCGGACGGGAGGCCAATTACCACGGTACGACCGTCATTACGCAGACCATGCGCGGGCTTTGGCCGGCCTATGCCGACAAACTGGAGGAAGCGGGCCTGTACAAAGTCGTCAGCGTCCGCATCAACGACGTCGACGATTTCCGCGAAAAGATCGGGCGCTACAACCGCGCACCGTACAAAACCGCGGGATTCCTGCACGAGATCATCCTCATGAATTACGGCGGCATCCGCCTGACGCGCGAATTCCTGCAGGCGGCCTACGAGCTCTGCCGCGCTTCCGACACGCCTACGCTGGTCGACGAGATCCAGAGCTGTATGTGGTACGAGGGAATGTTCCTGTTCCGCCTGTACGGGCTCGAGCCCGATTTCGCGATCGTAGGGAAAGGATTCCCCGGCGGCGAATATCCGGCCAGTAAGATCCTGACCACCGCCGAAATGGACACGCTGAACCAGTTCGGCGCGCTGGTCACCAACGGACAGGAAGAGCTCGCGTCGCTGGCTTACCTCGTCACGATGCACTTTTCGGCGGCTAACGGTCCGCTGATCGCGCAGTTGGGCAAGCATTTTGAAAACGGTCTGGCTGAACTGGCGCGGCGGCATGCCGGCAAAGTAGCGCGCACGGAAGGCCTGGGGCATCTGGCGGCGATTCATTTCCATTCGCTGGACGAGGCCAAAGCTTTCGCCGGAGCGCTCAACGCCCGCTGCGTCGACGCCAGCGCCCAGATCTACAAGCGGAATTGCCCGCCGGCCGTCCTGCTCAAGCCTCCGATCATCGCTTCGCGCGAGGTCCTCGACGCGCTGCTCGGTATCCTCGACGATTGTCTTTCATAAAAGGAGGGATCCGTCATGTTTCTCGGCATCGACGTCGGCACGACCGGCGTCAAAGCGCTGCTGCTGGACGGCGACGGCCAGGCGCACGGATACGGCTATCAAGTCTATCCCACTTTCAGCGACGGTCTGTGCTCTGAACAGCACGCGGCGGATTGGTACGACTCTGCCGTTTCGGCGGTCCGCGCTGCGCTGCAGGGGCTCGATCCGTCGGCCGTGGAAGCGCTCTCTTTTTCGTCCCAGGGCGGCACGCTGACCCTGCTGGACGAACAAGGCCGGGAGCTGCGTCCCGCCATGACCTGGATGGACGGCCGCGCCTCAGAGGAAGCCCGGGAGCTGGAGGCCTTTTTCGGCGCGAAAGATTTCTACGAGATCTTCGGCTCGCGCTGCAACAACGCACTCGACGCGGCTAAACTGCTCTGGTTGAAACGGCACGAACCTGAAACCTTTTCCCGCGCCGCCGTTTACGCCGGCGTCATGGAATACATGCTGCTGCGCTTTACGGGCCGCTGCGTAAGCGACGTAACCAACGGTGCGATGCGTCAGCTCGTCGACACCCGGCACGGCGTTTACGACCGGCGCATGCTGACCTGTCTCGGCATCACAGAAAATAAACTGCCTCCGCTCCTGCCGACCGGCGCGCCGGTCGGAGGGCTGAACGCGGCGGCCGCGGCCGATCTCGGACTCGCGCCGGGCACGCCGGTTTTCAACGGCGCGCACGATCAGTACTGCTCGGCTTTGGGAAACGGACTCTGCGCCGGCGGCGATCTCCTCGTCGCCACCGGTACGACCTGGGTGCTTTTCTGCGTCGGCGACCGGCTGATGCGGACCGAACCGAAGCTGGTTTCGGCCCCCTACCCGATCGACGGATTATACGGCGCGTTCGCTTCTCTGGCCAACGGCGGCTCGTCCCTGCGCTGGCTTTCTCAGCTGACCGGGCAAGGATACGACACGCTCAACGCGTGCCTGGCCGAACGGGATCTGAAACGGAACGATCTGTTTTTCCGGCCGTATATGGCCAACGGATCCGGCTTTCCCTCCGCCGATCCGAACGCGCGCGGAAGCTTTTCGGGACTGACCCTCAGCTCCGACGCGGCGGACCTGGCCGCCGCCGTCATGGAAGGCGTGGCTTTTGAGACACGTCGCGCCGCGGAGGCGATCCGGCGTGCCGGCGTACCGACCGACCGTGTAATCATGTGCGGCGGGGCGACCAAAAGCCCGATATGGCTGCGCATCCTGGCCGCCGTTCTGGAAACCGATCTGTTCGTTCCGGCTATCCGCGACAGCGCCTGCGTCGGCGCGGCGATCCTGGCCGCCGCCGGCACAACCGGCCGATCTGTGCGCGAACGCTGCCTTTCCATGGTCTCGTCCGGACTGACCGTTCCCTGTGAAGAGGAACTGGCCGCGCATTACCGGGAAAAATACCGCCGCTATCTTGCCCTGTCGATCTGATGACATACAAAAAACCGGTCGTTTCTTTTGGAAACGACCGGTTTTTGTTTTTTTGTTATTCTCCGTACATGAGCAATCCGCCCGGGATCAAGCGGCAATCAAATTCCTCCGCCTCGAACAACTGCCCATCCACGTTGATCATCACGGGGCCCTTCTCAGGGACGACGCGGACGCGGCTGCAGTTCTGATAAACCGTCCACGCTTCGTCGCAATGCTTTCCCTTCATGAACTTCAGCAACACACCGAGGATCTTGATCCGTTTGACGTCCCGCACGAGGCACAGGTCCATCTTGCCGTCGTCGAGTTCGGCCCGCGGCGTGACCGGGATGCCGCCGCCGTAGTATTTCCCGTTGCCGCCGGCAACCAGGGTATAGCGGCAGTCAAACTCTTCCGCGCCGTCGTCAAGGACGACATGAGCTTTTTTGAACTGCAAATCCAACAGCGTACGCAGCACGGCCAGATCATAGACGTATGAGCCGTGGAGCCGTTTGGTGTACCGGTTATAATGCTCGAGTACGGTCACGTCAAAGCCGATACTGGCGACGTTGAGACATCTCCGTCCGGAGACTTCCAGATAATCGACGCGTTTGGTCTGTCCTTTGATGATCTCGTCAAGGATCTCCTCAACTTCCTTTTTTCCGTGCAGAGAACGGTTCAGATCGTTGCCCGTTCCGCCCGGAACGATGCCGAACGGGATCCCTTTTCCCGTGTCAAAACCGCTCAGCGCTTCATTCATCGTGCCGTCGCCGCCGATGACCGCGACGCCTGTGCAGTCTTCTTTTGTACAGCATTCCCGCGCCAACACGGTAGCATGTCCGCAGCCCTGCGTATAAAGAAGTTGATACCCAACCCCGGCGGCGGTCAGTTTCTCATCCGCCAACGCCGCTATTTTGCTTCCGCGCCCGTGACCGGAATTGGGATTGACGATCAGATACAGCATGTGACAGTTCCTCGGTTTTTTCAATAACAGGATTATTATATAATGGTTTTGACGAAAAATCAATCTGTTTTTCGACTGTGAAATCCGCTTGACAAAATCCCCCGCTCTGATATGATGGACTTGAAAGGATGATGAACACATGCTCTATATTATCGACAGCGCCAATCTTGAGGAAATCCGTTCGCTTGTGGAATACTATCCGATCGACGGCGTCACGACCAACCCGACTATTATTTCCAAAGAACATAATCCTGATTTTCTTGCTCTGATCCGGGCCATCCGCAGCATCATCGGAGAAGAACGGATGCTCCACGTCCAGACCACGGCCACGCGCGCCGAGGAGATCATCAAGGAAGCTTACGCGCTCAAAGAGATCGTAGGCGGTAATTTCTATCTCAAGGTCCCTATTTCGGAAGAAGGGCTGAAAGCCACCCGCAAGCTCAAGGGAATGGGTATCAACGTCACGGTAACGGCGATTTTTACTCAGCAGCAAGCGCTCATCGCCGCAAAAGCCGGCGCCGCTTTCGTCGCTCCCTACGTCAACCGTCTGGACAACATCGTTTCCGACGGCGTTCACGTGGTGACGGAGATCGTCGAGCTGTTCAAGCTCCACAATATCACCAGCTGCCGCGTGCTGGCCGCCAGTTTCAAAAGCATCGAACAGGTGCACAAGACCTCGATGATCGGCTGTCACGCCGTCACGCTGAACCCGGATATGTTCCAGAAACTCGTCTATCACCCGTTGACCCTGACCGCTATCGAGGATTTCAACAAGGACTGGGCCGCTGTTTACGGCGACCGCAAGATCCTGGACATGGCGGAAAACTGAATCCCCGCCGATCAATCGATCAAAAGACCCGTCTGTCGACGGGTCTTTTTTTCAAATTGTTAATCCCTGCAAAAGAATCAGGAAAACAGGGGTGCGAGGAAAGAGGCGTCGTAAGGAACCACGGCAACGGCATGTCCCTCTTCCGGTACGAAAAACACCTCAGGCCGTCTGCCCGAATAACCTATATAAACGCGAGCCTGCGTGGTGCAATGCTGACCATTTGCGGCCAGATAAACGGTCTTTCCCGTAATCTGTCTCGTCTGATCATTGTATTTCAGACAAATCACGCCGTCCGTCGTCACTTTATAGATCGTGCGAACGTCGATCTCGGCAATATATTTCTCGTTGACCTCTTTTGAGTCCGGATATTCCTCCATGCTTTTCTTTGCTCTATCCACCAATTGTTCTTTTCTTGCTGCTGTCAAACGGGTCTCCGCATGAAGCGTATCGTAGCATATCGACGGATCAATCTCGCAGAGTTTTTCTATCGGGTCGCCGATCTGCGCGTAGTCGTAATCAGTCGAAGCAAGCGGTCCCGTCAAGGGGAAAAAGCAGGGCTCGCCCACAATGCTCCAGCCTTCCGTTCCGACATAATTGTATCTTTGAACAGAACCGAACGTTATGCCCATCAAGGCATCCGGGCAATCTTCCTCCGTGATCCGAAAAATCGCCGCGATCCAGCCATCCGACAGATTCGCTAAATGCTCTATCGGGACGGCCTCGTTGATTTCGTCAATGCTTACGTCGATATATGAGGGGATTACTCTTCTTTCGGAATACGTATCGTAATATGCAGCATTGGACCAAGCCGATAATATTGCCTGATTATATTTATCCTCCAGCAAACGAAAACTGCGCGGCGTAAGATTGCCTGAATCGGCCATCCGCGTTTCCCGCAGGATCGTTTCCATCGTCCCCTGCGGCCAATTAGCCGTTCTGTATTCGCTCTCTGTCTGCGGATCAATAGCCGTGCCCGCTTGTGTGATGCACTCGCTGAGAGAGAGCGTCGAAAAACTCCCCGGCGTTTGCGTCGGGGTTGGAGTCGGAACAGACGTCAGGGTCGGGATGGGAGTGAGTGTCGGAGAACTCTCCGGCGTTTGCGTCGGGGTCGGCGTCGGTATCGGTGTTACGGTGCAGGAAGAAAATAAGAACGAACCGGCAAGAAGCAAGGCGACGAGGGAGAAAACTTTTTTCATTCTGTCAACCTCCTTGGGGGAAATCTTTCGTTTGGGATAAGAAGCGGGGGTTGCTCCGGCGGGGAAGACCCCGCCGGAGACGTCCCGAAAGGCCGGAAATATAAGAAAAGAGGTGCTCCGGCCCGGTCAAGAGCTGAATGGGGAAACTACGAAAACAGGGGGGTGAGGAACGACGCGTCGTGAATACCAAAGCTATAAGGCGTATAGCTATAAGGCGTATTAATCTTATGCGTGTTTTCCTCGGTAGGATAAAAGGACATTTTTGTTATGCTCCGTGTTCTTTCGTTGTATTCCACGTATAAAACGCCATCCGTCAAACTCTTGATAAACCAATAAAGCTCGTATTTCTCCCTTTCTTCCGTAGAAAGGCTGTCCAAATCCAGGTTGGATGGCATCGGATTGACAGCTTCCTTGAGCTGCATCTCGTCATAGCGGGCGGATGAATCAATCGAATACAACTTCTCGATCGGATCCCCCTCTTGTACAAAGGAAAAATCGGCATATCTTTTCGGCCCCGTCAACGGGAAAAAATAATAATGACCGTTTGGTACCCAGAATTCTCCATCCTGTTTTGCATTATGAAAGAGAATGCAAAGCAATGCATCAGGAAGCCCTTTCCCCTTCACACGATAGACAGCCGCAACCGTGTTTTTCTCAACAGACAGGAGCATTTCCACGCTTTCACAAAGATTCATGGAAACCAAATCTGTGTTCAGCACCATCATTGTTGGATGAATCCTCAGATCCGGATGAATATAGTCTTTCATATTCTCCCAACTATGCGAAGTTAAATCGGAAATCGCAACATCAGGAAACGCCTCTAAAATTCGGCTCATTGTTCCGCTGTCCCATATTCCACTGGGCCTTTCCTCTCCTGTATCAGGGTTTATCGCGATACTCGTGCTTACCTCTGTGATCAACTCACTCAGAGGGTTTCTACTAGTCGGTGTCATAGCACAGGAGGAAAGCAAGAATAAACCAGAGAGAAGCAAGGCGACGAGGGAGAAAGCTTTTTTCATTTTATCAGACCTCCTTGGGGGGGAATCTTTCGTTTGTCATAAGAAGCGGGAGTTGCTCCGGCGGGGAGACCCCGCCGGAGACGTCCCGAAGGGCCGGAAATATATAAGAAAAGAGGTGCTCCGGCCCGATCAAGAGCTGAATGGGGAAATTACGAAAACAGGGGAGCGAGGAAGGAGGCGTCGTGAAAACTAAAACCAGCATAGTTTTTTACACTTGCAGTTTCAGCAAACCCAGTTATAACATGGTTTTCTCCCGAGGGGAAGAAGTTGATGTAATAAATGGTATCCGTGTACAGATCAAACACTATGCTGAGAATACCATCCGTCAAATACTTGTCGAATTGGGTCAAAAGACGTTTCGGCTTCTCCGAAGAAGTCGTTGCAGTAGGAGAAGGCGTGACCGTTTCTTGACTGGCCGGGGTTGCAAAAGGAGGCATCTTTAGATTCTCCCGATCATAGCGAGCGGACGGATCGATCTCATACAGTTTTTCCAACGAGTCGCCCACCTGCAGGTCGGCAAAATCAGCAAAGCTTTTCGGACCCGTCATCGGAACGAAGAAAAACTCATTCCTCGTATACCAAAGTTCATCATCCGTGGTATACCAAAGCTCATAATCCGTTGAAGCGTTGTGATAATAGACGCAGAACAGCACATCCGGGAAGCCTTCTTCCGCTAAGCGAACCACCAACGCAACCAAATCATCCTGCACAGGCAGGATCATCTCCATGTCCCAATCATCCTCGTTAGCCCAAAAAGACGCCCTATAATACAGCGAGGTGCCTAAGAAATCAGATCCTACTATAAGCGCGCGCGTGAAACTCTTTACATACTTATACCGATACGGAGTCAATTCGGAGACTGTACGATGAGGAGCCGCTTCCAAGATCCGGTTCATCGTCCCTTTATCCCATCCCACGATTCTCTGCCCCTCACTGAAAATGGGCGCGTCAGGATATGAACCCGCACGCATGATTAATTCTGTGAGGGAGAGTCCCGGGGTAAAAGGAGAAGTCGGAGTCGGCGTCGGAGCAAGCGTCGGGGTCGGAGTCGGGGTTGGCGTCTGCGTGCAGGAAGAAAGCAGAAACAGGCCGGTGAGAAGAAGGGAGACGAGGGATAATGCTTTTTTCATTCTATCAACCTCCTTGGTTGGGAAACTATCACCCGTAACCGGGCCGGAAAGATATAAGAAAAGAGGTGCTCCGGCCCGATCAAGAGCTGAATGGGGAAATCACGAAAACAGGGGAGCGAGGAAGGAGGCGTCGTGGTAGGTATAGTCGGGAACAAAAGGATCATGAACCGCGGGATAATCGGACGCCACATGGTTCTCATTCGAAGGATAGAAAATCAGTTGTTCAACAGTATCCGCGTTGATATCAATCTTCACATGAAAGATCCCATCCGTCAAATACTTATCAAACGATACAAAAACAGGTGTGGTTTCCGCAGAAGGCGCCGTCGTTTTTGTCGACATCATAAAGGGAGTTCTTGTATTTATCTCCCGATCATAACGAACAGAAGGATCGATCGCATACAGTTTTTCCAGCGAATCGCCCGCCTGCAGGTCGGCAAAATCAGCATAGCTCTTCGGTCCCGTCATCGGGAGAAAGAAGATTTCTCCCGGTCTGATCCAACACTCGTAGTCTTCGGCAGACCCTCTTGAAAAATAGACGCACAGCAACACATCGGGATATCCTTCTTCGGCTACGCGGCACACCACTGCAACCAGATCGCTTCGTACCGGCTGGATCAACTCCATCTTCATGTCTTCTACCTGAGCGTTCAATTCGTACAACGTATTATCCACAATCGTCCCACGGTCTACAATTCTCCGTGCGTATTCCCTTACGGCACTATACGGGTACGGGGTCAATCCGGAGATCGTAAAACGAGGAGCCGCTTCCAGGATCCGATCCATCGTCCCGTTATCCCATATTGCAACAATCAGTTCACTTCCGTCGGGATTCTTCAGCGCACGCGTACCTGCCTGGTCAATCAATTCACCGAGAGAAAGCTGCGGAGTAGGTGTCGGAGTCGGGGTTGGAGACGGAGCAAGCGTCGGGGTGGGCGTCGGTGTTGGAGTCGGGGACGGCGTTACGACACAGGAGGAAAGTAAGAACAGGCCGGTGAGAAGAAGGGAGACGAGGGATAATGTTTTTTCATTCTATCAACCTCCTTAACTGGTTGTGATGCGGAGAGCCATCTTGTGCAATGTTTTTTCATCATTATCTCCCTTCAATATTCTTCTTGTCCTGCGGCACAGACCCGCACATGACCTGCCGCGCTGTCCAACATGATTTGTCTGACTCTGATCATGTGCGACAGAAAAGAAGATCCAGCGACGCCTCCTTTCGTCCGGGGCGCACGCGAGGCGGCGGAAAGCCGGAAGCCGATATATCGTTGTCAGCCCGTGCGCGCTCACGCGTCAATCCTCCTCTTTTTCCTCTTTTTTCCATTATATCACCGTTTCAAACACATTGCAATACCTGATTTGTAAATAGTTTGTTAACCACGAAACATGATGGAAAAAGTGCGGTACGACAAGCGGTTTGCGATTTCAGGCAAAACAAAAAACCACCCCGGAGGGTGGTTTTTGCGTTACAGACTATATTTCCTGATCGAAGCGGGAAAGGTCCAGTTTCCTGACCGCCGCGGCATAGCGCGCGTAATGCTCCGGACGATGCGCGTCGGTGGCGATCAGGTCAATAAGCCCTTTATTCAGCAGCGTACGGGCCGTCCTGGCCGTTTTATCAAAGATGCCGCCGGAGAGGGACAGACCGTCCAACTGAAGCTGGCAGCCGCGGTCGCGCCAGCGCTCCGCGACGATCGGGTTTTCCTCGACGCATTGGTAGCGCTCCGGGTGAGCGACAATAATATCGCATCCGGCTCGCTGGACCATATCGATGACCCGTTCACACACGCCCGCCGAACCATTGAAATCAAACTCCAGCAGGAGGGTCTCCGTACCGTCGAGACAAAACTCACGCAAACGGTCTTTCAACTCGAGGCAGAGCGAATAATGAAACTCAAAGCCCAGCTTGAGTCGGATCCCGAGCGCATCAGCCTCCGGCGCCAGTTCCTCATAGCGTCGACGGATCAAATCCTCGGCTTGATACCGTCCGCGCATATGCGGTGTGGCAATGATCGTGTCAATCCCGATGGAGCGTGCCGCGCGAAGCATCGCCAGCGACATATCCCGGTCCGTCGAGCCGTCGTCCACACCGTATATGACATGACTGTGCATATCCAGCATGGGGAAAAACCTCCTTCAATAAGGATTACTTTTCCGGATTTTCGTTCTGAGAATAATAATGCGAATAATAGCCGTGGTAATCGATTTCTTTTTCATCCACACGGTTCATGACGCAGCCGAGGATCCGCGCGTTGGCCTTCTTCAGCTGATCGATGACGCCCTGTTCCTTCGCCGCGTCGACCTTTCTTTCTGAAATCACCAGCAGCGTACCGTCAGTACGCGCGGCAATGAGCGCCGCGTCGATGAACGCGCCGAGCGGCGGCGTATCGCAGATGACGACGTCGAACTCCGCCATAGCTCTGTTGAGGAAAATCTCAAAACGCTTCGAGCTGAAGATTTCCACGCTGTTGGGCGTATTCGGAATGCAGTCAATGAGATACAGACCCTCCTGCCGGGTGGGCAGCGCGTATTCCTCCACCTTGTGCTGGCCGTTGTCATCGGTCAGCAGCTCGCCCCAGTTGTGTTGGGCTCTGAGCTTGAAATTCCCGCGCAGCTTCGGCTTGCGGCAGTCGCATTCGACGAGCAGGGTCTTTTTGCCCTCTTCGGCCATGGAAATGCCCAGGTAACACGAGATCGTGCTTTTCCCTTCTCCCGGGAGCGCGCTCGTCACGGTAATGGAACGGATCTCGCTGTCAATAGCGGAAAACTGGATATTGGAACGCAGGGTTTTGATGGCATCACGGATGCCGCCGCGCTCACCGCGGTATTCTTCTACAATCGTATTCATTTTTTCAGCCTCCCGTTGGCGTCTTTCTTATTGGGGATCTTGGCCAACACCGTCAGACCCAGGATCTCCTCGGCGTCTTCGGCGTTCTTGATCTTGGTGTTGAGCATTTCCATCACAATGATGACGATGGCTGTAATCAAAAGCGCCGCGATCCCGGCCACGACGACGGTTTTCAGCAGTTTCGGCCCGGCAGGCTTATCCGCCTGTACCGCGTCGTCGACCACCGTGACGCGCACGTTCGCGTAATCTCGCGCCATTTCAATGATGACGTCGGTCATGACGTGGCAAATCGCATAAGCGACGTTGGCGTTGGGACCGACGATGGAAATTTCCATCTGCGTCGTGCCGGTAATGACCGCGACCTCCAGCGAATAGCCTTTCAGATCCTCGATACCGAGCGTTTTGGCGACTCTTTCCTGAGCGTAGCGGGTCTCGGCAAAGGATTTGAAGTTGGCCGCGTGAGACTGCGCGGCGGCCAACTGCGCCGAAGTACTGGGCGCGTCTTCTCCCGTCGTAATGTCGATGTAAACCTGCGAGGTCGAAATATAATAGGGCCTCACGAACGCTTTGGTATAAATCCCCGCGACCAGCATGACCGCCACCGTTACGATCGCCAGCCAAATTACATTCTTGACAAGGAGTTTCCCTATCTGTTTGATGGTCAACGTCTTCATATAGATATCCTTTCTAAATCAGAAGATTCCGTTCTTTCATCGTATCGATAATGCCTTTGACGGCCGCGGCGCATTTTTCATCCGTCAACGCCTCGGCCATGACGCGGATCAGCGGTTCGGTCCCGCTGGCGCGCACAAGGACTCTGCCGTTCCCCTCGAGAGACGCCTCCGCCGCCGCAACGGCCGCTTTGACCGCCTCGTCGTCCATGACTTGCTGCTTATCCTTCACCCGCACGTTGCGCAGCAGTTGCGGATAAGCGCGGTAATCCGCCGCCAGCACCGAAAGCGGTTGTTTTTTCTCCAGCATGACTTCCATGATCTTGACGGCCGTGATCAAGCCGTCGCCGGTAGAGGCGAATTTGCTGAAAATGATATGTCCGGACTGCTCGCCGCCGAGACGATGGCCGTTTTTGGCCATGCTCTCATAGACGTATTTATCGCCCACCGCCGTCTTGACGTAACCGATACCCAGCTCATCGAAGGCTTTATACAATCCGAAATTGGACATGACCGTGGTAACGACCGTGTTGTTGTCCAGTTCGCCGCGCTCTTTCATATAACGGGCGCAAACGTACATGATCGCGTCGCCGTCGATGACCCGGCCGTTCTCGTCCACAGCCAGACAGCGGTCTGCGTCGCCGTCGAAAGCAAATCCCACGTCCAGATTGTTCGCCAGGACATAAGAGCGAAGGCCCTCGATATGGGTCGAGCCGCAGTTGGTGTTGATATTCAGTCCGTTCGGATCGTTGTTGATCACATAAGTCTTGGCGCCGAGCGCGTCAAATATACTTTTGGCGATCATCCACGCGCTGCCGTTGGCGCAGTCGAGGCCCACGCGCATCCCTTTGTAGGAACGCAGCGCCAGTGAAATGATATAGCCGATATAGCGGTTGCGGCCCGCGGCATAATCGACTGTGCAGCCGATGTTTTCACGCTCGGCGAAAGGCCGTTCCCCTTCGCCGTCGAGATACTTCTCGATCAGCTCGACGAGGCTCTCGCTGACCTTCTCGCCGTGCTCGTTGAGCAGCTTGATGCCGTTATCATAAAAAGGATTATGGCTGGCGGAGATCATAATGCCCATGTCGAAATCCTCCGTCCGCACCACATAGGAAACGCTGGGCGTCGTCGTGACGTGCAGCAGATAGACGTCGGCTCCGGAAGCGGTCAAACCGGCGGCCAGCGCATATTCCAGCATATAACTGCTGCGGCGCGTATCCTTGCCGATCGCAACTTTGCCGCGTTTTCCTCTTGAGCAGTAATGCCCCAGAAAGCGTCCGACCCGGAAAGCCTGCTCGGCCGTCAACTCGATATTGGCCTCGCCACGGAAGCCGTCCGTGCCGAAATATTTGCCCATACGCGACTCCTTTCAAACAAGAACATATCAAATGTATCATATCAGTTTTCAGACATTCCGTCAAGTATTCATCTTCTTGACAGAACCGTGCGCGTTAGGTATAATCAAGGCGACAATTGAATCCATGCTGTACGGTTCACGGCTCAGCCGTGATGAGAGGGAAGTTCGGTGAAATTCCGTCGCAACCGCCATTACCGTGATCGGATCCTGGAGGATCCGTAAGTCGGAACACTTGCCGTATCAGCGTCGGTAGCAGCGTATCCCCCGATACGCGACACTTTTGGGTTTTGAAAGGTGCGCCGTTTTGCAGGTGTTTTTCGCCTGAAATTCTGCGCTTGTGTCCGGTCGACACAGGCGCTTTTACGCAAGGAGAGAAGCATGAACGAAAAAGAAACCGCCGTTCGCCTGCTGCGTGACGCCGCCGCCCGCCTGTCCGACCAAAACCGCTATCCGCGGCGTTCGGATCTGAGCGACGCGGACGTCGCCTTCATCAAAGCGCATTTGGGTCCCTGGCCCAGAGCGCTGGAGGCGGCGGGTCTCAAACCGCCTCGCGACGAAGCGGCACATCTCGAAAAAATCCGTCAGAAACGTATCCGGGCCAGGGTCCGCCGCCGCTCGGCCAAGCTGGAGCTTTTGTCGAAAAAGAATACGGAGGATCATCCATTATGAAAAGAATCTTTGTTTTTCTTCTTTGTCTGCTCGTGGCTGCGGCGGGCATGACATCGGCACTGGCCGTCACGGCCGGCAACAACGTCACCGTGACGATCATCGTTCAGGGTGAAATCGTTTTGCCCCATAAGGACGTGGCGCTGACCGACGTCGACAGCGACGGCGCGCTGACCATCAGCGACGCGCTGGCGGCCGCGCACACGGACTATTACCCGGGCGAAAACGGCTTTGCCGCGGGTCCCGGCGCCTATGAAGGCCTGAGCCTGCTCAAACTCTGGGGCGATGAAAGCGGCGCTTTCATGTATTTCGTTAACGACGTGAGCGCTTACTCGCTGTCCGATCCCGTGAACGCCGGCGACGACGTCGTGGCTTTTGTCTTCACCGATCAGACCGGCTGGAGCGACTCGTTCTCTTATTTCGATAAAAAGACCGCCAACACCGAACCTGGCGAAGCGCTTGAGCTGACGCTCTCGATGCTCGGTTACGACGATAACTGGAACACCGTCGTCAATCCGGCGGTCGGCGCGATCCTGACTGTCGACGGCGACCGAACCGACGTCACCACCGACGCCGACGGCAAAGCAACCCTGACGTTTGACGAGCCCGGCACCTATCTCGTCAGCGCCGTTTCCGGCACGCAGCAGATCCTGGTCAATCCGATCTGCATCGTGACCGTCGGTCAAAACCCTCCCGCGGGCGAAGCCGACACGACGCTCTGGATCGTCCTGGGCGTTGTCGCGCTGACCGTGATTACCGTGATGGTCTGCCGTCGCCGCGTTCATGCGTAAAATTTCCTGCGTTATCTTAATACTGGCACTCCTGAGTTGCGGTCTCGCCGCAACTCGGGAGTGTTTTGCTCTTTCAGGTGAAGCCTCCGCCGTCATCGACGCGCACACGGGGGCTTTCCCCGCGTGGACGCAAAGCGCGGACTTTTCCTCCCGCATCAACATCGACGCGGAATGGTATTTGCTGGGCGCAGCCCGGCTCGGATACGACGGGCTTTCCGGCGCGGGGCCCGCGCTTCGCGCGGCGCTTCCCTCGTCCAATCCCGTCCAGCGGCTCAAGATCGCGCTGGTCCTGCTCGCGACCGGGGTCCGTCCGGACGACGCTTCGCTTTCCGCCGTGCTGGCTGAAAACGCCGGTCAACGCGGGATCATGAGCTGGGTATTCGCGCTGCATCTGCTCCACAACGGGGTGACGGCCGACGGACTTTCCGTTGAAAGCGTCAGCGAGCGGCTTTTATCTTTGCGTTGCGGCGACGGCGGTTGGGCGCTGTCCCAGAGCGGCGCATCCGACGTGGACGTCACGGCCATGACCCTGCAGGCTTTAGCGGGGTGCGCAGACTCAACCAAGGTAGAGAAAGCCGTGTCCGACGCGCTCGGACTGCTGTCCGGCAGGCAGAATGAAAGGGGCGGCTTTTCCTCCTACGGGGCGGAAAACGCCGAAAGCGCCGCTCAGGTCCTCATCGCTCTGTCCTCTCTCGGCGTCAGCCTGAACGACGAGCGCTTTGTCAAAAACGGGCACACCGTCCTCGACGCGCTGAACGGGTTCCGCGTCGGAAACGACTGGACGCACGTCGCCGGCGGCAAAATTAACATCGCGGCTACCACGCAGGCGATGCTGGCTCTGGTCTCGCTGGAACTGGCGCAAACGGGCCGCAGTCTCTATCTGTTGGAAAAACCGACACCCACGCCCACGCCGACATCCACTCCGACGCCGGCTCCGACCGCGACGCCTGCGGCGGAAACGCCGACGAACCCTGTTACTCCTGCTCCAACGTCCACTCCGTCGACGCCTCCGACCCCCACGACATCCGGTACGCCGACCGCGACGCCTGCGGCGGAAACGCCGACGAACCCTGTTACTCCTGCTCCGACGTCCACCCCGTCGACGCCTCCGACCCCCACGATATCCGGTACGCCGACCGCCACGCCTGAACCCGACGCGTCCGCGACCCCGGCTTCCACGCCGATCCTGACACCGACGTTCACGACGCCGTCGGCCACCGTTCCCTCCGCCCCGACACAGCAGCCCGCGCCTCTTCCGACCGACAACGCCGGAAGCTCTTCTGCCGGCGGATATAAACTCATCGCGACCCTCGTCACCATCGGAGCCGCTCTGCTGACCCTGCTCCTTTTGCTTCTGATCAAGAGATTTTCCGCGAAAAACGCCCTGGCCGTCCTGATCGCGGCGGTGGCGATCCTCGCGTTCATATGGCTGACCACTTTTTCCTCTCCTCAGGCGTACTACACCGACGCGCCGCGCGACGGCTCCGTCGGCACCGTGACGCTGGCGATCCGCTGCGATAGGGTAGCGGGCGCAGACGATCCGTATATCCCCGGCGACGGCGTGATCCTGGCCGACACCGACATGCCGCTCTATCCGGAAGACACGGTGCGCGACGTTCTGGTCCGTGCCGCCCGGCGTTTCTCGATCCAGCTGGATATGACGGGCGAAGGCGAACTGACCTACGTCAGAGGAATCGCCTATCTGTATGAGCTGGACGAGCGTTTCGGAGACCTGTCCGGCTGGATCTATCAGGTGAACGGACGAACGCCCTCCGTCGGCTGCGGCGCTTTCGCCCTGCAGGCAGGAGACCGCGTCGTATGGCATTATACGATCGAACAGGGAAGAGATATCCCGGAGGAGGCCTCGCCGTGAGATCCTTTGCCGAACAAAATCCGGCCGCGGTGTTCTTTTACTTTCTGGCGGTGCTGCTGCCGACGATGTTTTCCTCCAACCCCGTCCTGGGCCTGCTGGCCATGGCCGGAGCGGCGCTGTTTTATGTTCTGTTGACCCGCCGCGTCGGCGCGATCCTGTTTTCGCTCCTGTTTATCCCTGTTTTTATCCTGATCAATATCCTGTTGAGTCACAACGGCGTGACGGTCTTGTTTATCGTGAACGACACGCCCGTCACCGCCGAGTCGATCGCCTACGGCGCGTGCAACGGACTTATCATCGGCGCCGTGTTCCTCTGGTTTGCCGTTTTCACGCGGATCATGACCAGCGATCGCCTGCTTTACGTATTCGGCACGCTGAGCCCGAAAGCCGCGCTGCTGCTGTCGACCGCGCTGCGTTACGTGCCGCTCTTTTCCAAACAGGCCGAGCGCATCCGAAACAGTCAGCGCGCCATCGGCCTGTACCGCGACGGCAATATCTTGACGCGCATCCGCTCGGAATGCCGGGTCTTCTCCGTCATGATCACCTGGACGCTGGAGAACGGTATCATCACGGCCGACAGTATGGCTGCGCGCGGCTACGGGATCCTTTCGCGGCGAACGCGTTTCGCGCTGTACCGCTTCCGCGGTGAAGACCTGTCCTTGCTGCTCGTCAGCGCCGCGCTGGCCGCGGGAACGCTGCTCTGGCCGGACAGTTACACCTACTATCCGGCGATGACGCTCCTTCTTTCCCCGGTGGGGACCCTCTGTTACGGCTTGCTGGCGTTTCTGCCCTCGGCCGTGGAAATTACGCAAAGGATCCGATGGAAATGCTTACTGTCAAAAATCTGACTTATACCTATCCGGAAGAAAAAACGCCCGCGATCCGGGACGTGAGTTTCACCGTCAAGCGCGGCGAGATCGTCCTGGTCTGCGGCGGGACCGGTTCGGGCAAATCCACGCTGCTCCGGCTCCTCAAGCGGGAATTGCGCCCCGCCACGGGAGAAATCCGGGGAACGGTGGAATTGGAAGGCTGCGACGACGACCTGACTGCGGCGGCGCGCGTCGGTTTCGTCATGCAAAAACCGGAACAGCAGATCGTCACGGACAAGGTCTGGCATGAACTGGCGTTCGGATTGGAAAACCTGGGCGTTCCCAGCGACGAGATCCGCCGGCGCGTGGCCGAAACGGCCGGCTGGTTCGGCATCGAAGACTGGTTCGAACGGCGCGTCAGCGAGCTGAGCGGCGGACAAAAGCAGCTGCTCAACCTTGCGGCGATCATGGTGATGCAGCCGGACATCCTGATTTTGGACGAACCGATGAGCGCGCTGGATCCGATCGCGGCGACGGATTTCATCGACACGCTGATCCGGCTCAACCGGGAAACGGCGCTGACCATTCTGGTCGCGGAACACCGGCTCGACGAACTGATGGCCAGCGCGGACAAGCTCCTCCTGCTGGATCGGGGAGAAGCGGCCTTTTTCGGTCCGGTCCGGGAAGGGATCGGCATCCTGGCCGATCATCCGATCATGCAAAACGCCCTGCCCGCGCCGACGAAACTGTCCGCGCTGTTGGGTGAAGCGCCGGCTCTGACCGTCCGCGAAGGACGCGAACTGCTGGACAACTATGACAACAAATTCCGCACTCCCGAACGGGAAACAAGACTGCGCAGCGAGCAAAGCGCGCTGCGTCTCAAGGGCTTGTGCTTCCGTTATCAGCGGGAGAGCGCGGACATCCTGCACGACTGCGAGCTCGACGTACGGTGCGGAGAAGTTTTCGCTTTACTGGGCGGGAACGGATCGGGCAAGTCCACTCTGCTGTCCGTGATCGCAGGAGCGCGGCGCGCCTACGCCGGGGACGTGCGGGTTTTCGGAAAAAAACTGCGCGACTACGCGCCGGGCGAATTATACGACCATACTCTGGCGCTCCTGCCGCAGGACGCGCAGACGCTGTTTCTGTGCAATACCGTCCGCGCCGAACTCAAGGATGCGGAAAACGTCCTGCCGTATGACTTCGGGCCGCTGCTCGACAAGCATCCCTACGACCTGTCCGGCGGCGAACAGCAGCTTCTGGCGCTGGCCAAAACGATCGCGACCAAACCGCGCCTGCTGCTGCTGGACGAGCCGACGCAGGGCCTGGACGCGCAGGCACGGCGGTATCTGGCCGATCTGATGCGCTCAATGTGCGCCGGCGGCATGACGATCCTGTTTGTAACCCATGATCCGGAGTTTGCCGTGAGTGTCGCGGATCGCTGCGCCCTGCTTTTCCGGGGCGAAGTGGTCTCCTGCGACGAACCGGCGCCGTTCTTTGCCGGCAATCGCTATTATACGACGGCCGCGCACCGCATGAGCCGCGGACACTACGACGGCGTCGTGACCGTGGAAGAAGCGGCCGCGCTGGCGCGCCGCAACGGGAGGCGCGTATGATCGTCATCCGGAACCGTACGCTGCGGCGTGTCCTCAACCTGTCCCTGCCGTTTTTCGTGATCCCCGTCATCATCCTGCTGGGCGTCTTTGTTTTCGACGACAAGCGCTACGCCTTCATCGCGGCGGGCGTAGCGGCGGCAACGATCCTGTTTTTCCTGACGGGCTTTGAACAGAAACGGGTCGGCACCCGGCGACTCATCATCGCCGCGGTGCTCATCGCGCTGTCGGTCGTAGGACGATTCATCCCGTTTTTCAAACCGATGACGGCCATTACCGTTATCGCCGCGATCTGGCTGGGCGGAGAAACCGGTTTCCTGGTCGGCTCGTTTTCCATGCTGATCTCCAACTTTTATTTCGGGCACGGGCCGTGGACGCCGTTCCAGATGTTTTCCCTCGGACTCATCGCCCTCCTCGCCGCGGCGCTGGCCAAGCCCCTGAAAAAGTACAAGTGGGCGCTCATCGTCTTCGGCGTCATTTCCGGCGTGATCTACTCCGAGATCATGAACGTCTGGACGGTCCTCTGGTACACCAACGAGCCGTCGATGGCGCTGTATCTGACGGCGATGACGACGTCCCTGCCGCATACGATCCTGTACGCGGTATCCAATACGCTCTTTCTGCTGCTGCTGGGACGACCGTTCGGGGAAAAGCTCGACCGGATCAAGCTCAAATACGGCGTTTAGCCGCAGATCCCGGCGTATATAGAATCAAACAAAAAGACGGACCCAGGAGGATCCGTCCTTTCTTTTGCCGTAACATCAGTCGGTTTTCCGCACGCGTTCATACAGATAGCCCGTTTTCCCGGGCAGCGTCATCGGAAAATCTGCCTGCGGCGCGCCGAGCAGCGGCGTGAGGCTTTCTCCGGCGGGAACGGCAAGATCGTACTCTCCGTCCTGCGTCGTATGGAGAAAGACGTAGGAGGCGTTGGCATAGATCACCGCGTCGCGGCCGCACCACAGATGCACGCCCGCCGCTCTGCACAACGCACGCAGTTCTTCCGTCGTCGTCTCCCGCTTTTCGCTTGTGAGCGCGAGGAACGGGATCCCGCGGGCGGCGGCGTCGGCCGTCATCGCGCAGGACAGCGGCGTTTGACACGGAATCAGGAAAACGTACGCCCGATAGCGGGATTTCACCGCTTCGTAATCGGAGGCGAGGTACGAGTCGTACGGCGCGCCCATCCGGCCCAGCGGATCGCGCGCGCAAAAGATGACGGGGTACGTCACAGAGCCGTCCGGCTGACTGAAAATCGCGTTTTCATCGACAAAAACAGCGACCTCGGACGCGCTTTGCAGCGGCTTGGCCAGAGACGCGCGCGTAACGGCGAGCATGTCGCGCATGAGACTCATGCACTCCTCGTCGGCATACCAGCCGCCCCACATATCGAACCACCAGGCGGCGTTCGAATGCGTCAGCGCGCGGGCGTAGTGTTTTTTGATGCTTTCGATCGCCTCGTCATGCGGTTTGGGCTGCCAGACGGGCGCATTGTAGGCGGGCATATCGTTGGGCGGCGTCGTGAGATGGGTGCGCGTATCGTTCTCGACGAAATACAGCTTGCCGTGTTCTTTTACGGAGTCGACCGGCAGCAGATACGCCGTATCCTTGCCGCACGGCCGATACTCGGCGTACGAGATCGGCGAGCAGATGAAATCGACGTTTTCGCTGCGCAGCAATTCCCCGAGCGCCGCGTGAGCGAGCTCCCGGTACGGGCACTCGAGCGTATAACCGTAGAACGCGCCGACGGCGACGCGGCGGTCGGTCCTTTCCTTGGTAAAAGCGGCGAACTCGTCGATCCGGCTCGCGACGACATGCGAAAGGAAGGCGTAATACGCTTCTTCGGTTTTGTCCAAGCCATGACGACGGGCATACTCGTCGAAGTGCTCGCGCGAACGCCGGCCGATCGATCCTTTCAGGTCGTAAGGGTACCACTCCTCCGTGTTTCCTCCGGCGATCTGGATCCCCACGATATGGCGCGCGTAGGGCGCGCTCTTCAGATAATCGAGAAACAGCCCGAGCAGGCGTTTGGTTTCGGACGCCCACGCGTCCGACGAAAAGCAGGGCCGACGGTTTTCGGTAAAGCCGAAATCGCACAGCTCGTCGGGGTTCGCCCTCTCCCACGCGATCGGCAGCGAAACGTTGACACGCGGGAAGATCATCGCGTCGGGCGACGCGGCGAGCACTTTTTCAAAAACTCTGTCCGCCAAAGCAAAATCCGGCGGATCGGTCTCGAACACGCCGCCGTCGAACGGCGGGATCTGCGAGCTGTCGTTGATCGTGCGCTCGGCAAAAAAGACCGGCAGGGAAAACAACCTGTACGACGCGCGCGCAAAATCGCCGTAGCGCGCGTTATCGGTAAAATAACTCATATATGCGTTGGCGGCGACGGGGTTCCCGTCGACAAACAGCGTCGGGATCCCGTTATGGAATCGCACGTCGGAATGCGGCAGACAGTTCATTGGGTTTCCTCCATCACGCGGCGGATATTGAAGCCGTGCGCGTCGAGCAGCGCCTCGGCCGTCGCTTCGTCGACGTTTTTCAGTGTCGAAACGATGCGGATCATCCGGTTCCGCAGTTTTTTATTGGTGGGGCGCAGGTTAATCATGAGGTTTTCATAAACCTTGCCCGTTTTTGCCATGGCGCAGGTCGTGATCATATTGAGCACCATCTTCTGCGCGTTGCCCGCCTTGAGTCGGGTCGAGCCGGTGATTACCTCCGCGCCGGTATCGGTGAAAATCGCGATATCGGCCAGGCGGGACATGGGACAGTCCCCGACGCTGGAAAGCGAGATCGTCACGCACCCGAGCTCTTTAGCCGCTTTCATGGCGCCGATGACGTAGGCCGCGCCGCCCGACGCCGAAACGCCCATGACGACGTCGCGGGACTGCGGGCTTTGAGACAACAGATCGCGCGCGCCGGCGTCGGCGTTATCCTCGATATTTTCGGCGGCATGGGTAATGGCGCGCTCTCCTCCCGCCATCACGGCCGTCACGCAAGAAGGATCCACGCCGAAGGTCGGCGGACACTCGGACGCGTCGACGCCGGCAAGCCGGCCGGACGTGCCCGCTCCGACGTAGAACAGGCGTCCGCCGGCGCCAAACGCGGCGGCCACCGCCTCGACGGCCTCTGCGATCTCGCGTTCCGCCGCGCCGACGGCCCGTACCGATCGCGCGTTTTCTTCGTTCATCAGGCGGACCATATCGAGGGTCTCCATGCGGTCAAAATGCATACTTCCGGCGTTTCGTTTTTCGGTTTCTGTCATCAGTGCTCACTCCTTTTCTTTGTTTATCAAATCGGAGAAGGTCGCAAAAAAGCGTTCATCAAAGGCTTTTTCATCGACCGCGGTATCCGTCAGCTCCAACACGCGCAGCGCAGCGCCATATACCTGCGGCGCTTCGACGCGGATCAGACGCGTTCCGGCGGCGAGATTACGCTCCAGCGCCGCCACGAACAACGGTTCATTGGCCAGTCCGCCCGAAAGCAGGACGGTTTCTCCGCAGTCCGCTACGCTCCTCGCGCGCTCGATGACGCGCGCCAGACCGGCGGCGTTGTTTTCGATAATAGCGACCGCGTTTTCGTCGCCGTCGGCGGCGCAGCGAAATACGACCGGCGCAAAAGAAGCGATGTAAGTGCGATCCCGCTCGTAAAAACGAGCCAAATCGTCGATGAGACGTCCGCCGAAAGCCCGCTCGATCTCGGAAGCCAGCGCCGCTCCGTCCTTGCGAAGACGGTTTTCCGCCGTCAGCGTCAACCTGACGGCGTCACGGCCGACGTCATAGCCGCTGCCCACGCAGTCAAACAAATACCCGAAGCCGCCGAAGCGATCCAGCGTGCTGCCGTTCCAGGCGAAAACCGACGAACCCGTGCCGGCGATGACGACTGCGCAGCGCCGCAGCCCGCGCACGCTGTGCAGGACGTTGCGCACGTCGGTATCGACGAACACCTTCACGTCGGGGTAAGCCTGCTGCAGCCCTTTTTGAACGGCGATCGCTTTGGACGCAAGGCCGCAGCCCGACACGCCAGCGAACAGCGCGCAGAACGACGGACGGTGCGCGCTGACAAGGTCGACGCCGTGTTTCAGCACCGAAAGCGCCGCTTCGTCGCCGACGACATTGGGATTGGAAGCGCCGAGCGAGATCACGTCGGTCACCGTGCCGTCCTCGGTAAAGCGAACAAAAACCGTCTTGGAGCCGCCGCCGTCAACGGCGAGGTAGGCCCGTCCGTTCTCTACGGGCACGTCCGCGAACAGCGCGTTGAGCGAGACGCCGAGCATCGCGCTCAGCGCCAGCAGGTTTTCCGTATCGGGCAAAGCCAGTCCCTTCTCCCATTTGGAGATCGTCTGCGGCGTGACGTGCAGCGCGCCGGCCACGTCCTTTTGGCGCAGGCCCCTGGACGATCTCGCGGCTCTGAGATTGTCGGCAAAACAACGGATATCCATCGTGATCGGCTCCCTTTTTTCTCTTCTATCTTATCATACAGGAAACGCCGGCATCTTGCAAGCAACTTCGCCGCTTTTCAGGGTCAAAAATCAACTATCAGTTGTTTTTTCGAGGGAAATCGACATGAGAACGCCGATAAGAGAGGCGAATCTCTCGCGCGACAGTTGCACGAACCGGGCGCAGACGTCCGACGGCGACTTCCTCGCCTTACGAGTCGACGACGGATTTCCGGCTCTGCGACAGCCGTCTATGGCGACAAAAAAAGGATGGAGCAAGTCCATCCTTTTTATTGAGTTCAAGCAGTCAGATCAACGATCAGTTGTGCTTTTTGCGGACGATGACCGCGCCGGCCACAACGGCCGCGACGGCAAAGCCGATCAGCGAGATCGCGCCGTTCGACGGGTTGTCGTTGCCGCCCTGCTGGTTGCCCTGCTGGTTGCCGTTATCGGGCGTGGGTGTGGGATCGCCCTGCTGGGGTTCGGGCGTCGGGGTGGGATCGGGTTCAGCCTGAGACTGAACGGGGCTGCCGTTGTTCAGAACGATGTCACCGACGTAGATGGTAGCGGTGTTGCCGCTGGTCGGGCTGTTGACGTTCAGCATGACGTAACCGGCGCTCATCGGGTCGAGATACTTGCCGGCGCAGCCTTCCTCCCACGGATGCGGGAGGGCCGTGCCGTCGTCAACCTCGCGCTCGTAAGCGGAGCCTCCCTGAGCGGTCGCTTCGATCAGAGAGAACGTTACCCAGCCGTTGAAATTAGCGGGGATAACCAGCGCGTTAAAGCCAACGGCCTCGTCAAGATAATTGCCCTCCGCGTCATAGAGCGTATAGAGAGCATTCAGAACGCCGTCGTTGTAGTTGGTGGAAATGACGGGCAGCTCCTCGTCCGAGTCGTTGATCAGACGGAAGGAGAAGGATTCATAGCCCATGAGATCCGCCACAAAAACCTGCATGAGGTTGGTGGTGCTGTTCGCCGGAAGCGGGAAGCAGACCATCGTCTCGCCCTTCTCGGTCGAGTAGCTGCCGCCGCCGATGTTGGTGGCGAAGCAGTCAAGTAAGATGTCCTTGGTCTGATCGACGTCAACGAGCGTGCGTACGTCGCCGACCTGCGCTTTCAGCTCCGCCCACGTCGCGTACTGCGCGTCGTCGAAGATCAGTTTGCCGTGGTAGGCGTCGTCCGCCTGGAAGCTCAGCGCGACCGAAGCAATGTTGTCATACGGAGCGTTGCGCCGGTTGAAGAGGTCCTTGTTCTCGAAAGCCATATCGTCCTTCATATAGAAGTACAGCGTGCCCTCGAAGCCGGCCGGGATGTCAACGTAATGGATGCCAATGCCGTTGCCGAGCGTGGCCATCAGGTTGGCCTGGACCTCGTTGCCGTCCTTGTCGAACAGGCGGACGTTGTTGGTCGTGCCGAACGGGCGGGTGGGCAGATAACGGCAGATCGTGTTGTTGCCGTCCGTCGTCACGAAGTCGATCAGGGCGCAGATGCCGATGTTGTTGGCCGTGTCGGTGTTCTTCACGCGGAAACCGAAATAGTCAACGTCGGTGAAGTCATAGTATCCGGTGATCGGCGTGCCGCCGAGCCAGGTGGTGTTGGTCGCTGTCGAGACGTCCATATTGAACGCCAGCGACGTCGTCCCGTGAAGCGGGTTCTCGGTCTCGAGCGAAAGGCCCGCGTTTACGAGACCCTCGGGCAGTTCCGTGAAGCCGTCCACATAGTCCGGATCGACGGGAGCCGCGAATACGCCGACGCAGCCGATCACGAGCGACGCGATCATCATCAGCGAAACTGCCAAAGCAAGCAGTTTCTTTTTCATACTTTTCTCCTCCTAAATTTATAATTGCTTTATAAGATAATATTAAAACATTCGTAACACAATGTCAATAGCAAATACTTCCCGAAAATAGAAATTTCGTTTTCTTTTTTTTGATGTGTTTACGAATTGATAAAGACGACGGCCGTCCGCTTTTTGGGCAACAAGAACCTGTCCGACGTTTTGTCGGCATGAGTCGTTTACCGTAAAAAGCAGGCGTTTTCGCCTGCTTTTCAGGGAATCAGAAACCGGCAGGAGTTACCTGCTTTTTCGGTTAATAGAAGACCGCAGGAATAAACCTTCTTTGCCCGGTTAACAGCAAAAAGCAGGCGTTTTCGCCTGCTTTTTGGGGAATAAGAAAAAGCGGACCGAAGTCCGCTTTTTCGTTTCCTCTTACCAGACCACTTTGGAGCCGGAACCGGTGCCGCCGTTGGTCAGCGACGTCGTGATGACGTCTTCGGTCTCAAAGGTGATGACCTCAAGCTCGGGAGCGGTAAAAAGTTCTTTCATCTTCGTTCCCTCCTTTACGCTATACCAAAGCTCTGGAACACGCCGTCAATATAGATGATGGAGTACAACGCCGTGGTGAGCTCCGTGCTCAGATCCGCTTCGCGGACATAAGACATTTCCACAGTAATCTCGATTACGCCGTCGGCCGGAATGCCCTGGATGGTCAGCGCGGCAAGATAGTTATATCCGAAAGTAGTCGCTTCCGCGTCGGCGATGCCGTCGATCTGAATCGTGGTGTAAACTTCCGTGACGTCCGCAACCTGCTCGTCAGTCCAGTGATAATTACCGTTCTCCAGCGCATTATAGTGGAACTTCAGTTCACGGAACAGCAGGTCGTTCACGCCGCAAACGATACGGGCGTCGAACGTGCCGGCGTCGACCGCAGACTCCTGAACGCCGAGGATCTCAACGTCAGGCGCAACGGTGGGCTCAGCGGTGAAGTAACCAAAGTTGTCCATGTAGAGATCAGCACCCACCGAAGAGGATATCCAGCCGATCACGCTGCCGAGATCGGAAGCCGTCGCGTTGGGGATATAGACGTAACCTTCGAAGCCGGCCGGTATCGTATGGTTGGCCGCCGCGAACAAAACTTCGTTGCCGCTCAGATCGAACAGTTTCCAATCTTCCGCAGCATATAAAGTGCCGCCCTCGGGAATCTGCAGCTGCCAGATCGCAACATCCTCACTGCCCACGCGGACGTAGAAACCTAACGCAACCGCGCTGGGATCCAGCGCCGCAATCGTCTGGGGCAGGCCCATGTTTTGGAACTTGAAGATCGCGTAGTTGCTCTCGTTGAACTGGAAATGATACTCGTCGTTGTTCGCGCCGTTCTCCTCAAGAGCCAGCGTGATGTCGGGGCTGGACGTGTAGGGGAAGGTGATGCCGGTCAGGCCGTTAAGGCTGTTCAGACCGTTGAGAACGACGAAGTTCATATGATCGCCGGGCTTGTTGGGGATCAGCTCCTGAACGCCGCCGTTGACCAGAGCCAGTTCGCCGAAGTAAACCGCGCCGGTGCCGCTCCAGACCTGGTTGCCGCGTCTGACAG
>JAHAZM010000008.1 GCA_018385275.1 Eubacteriales bacterium
CGTCGTGAGCGCGTTTACAAGCGAACAGGCGAGCCGAGCGGCCGCTTCTGCGGAAAGGAGGAGCGACGAAGCGAATGAGAGGCGGCTTTTTGATAAAAAAGTCGCCGCGAACGATACGGAGTCCGCGACGACGTGGTGGGCCCGGCAGGAGTCGAACCTGTGACCTACGGAGTCGGAGTCCGTCGCTCTATCCACTGAGCCACGAGCACATTGCACATACTATTATATCTGTTTCGAAGAAAAAGTCAAGACAAAAGCAAATACAAAACCGCTTGATTTTTTCATACAATGATGCTATAATAAACATGATTATGTCGACGTAGTGCGATTATTGACGGGGACGTCTTCCCTCTTTCGATATTCTATCTTTTCGCAAAGGATTCTAAAATGAAAAGAATACAGGCAGCAGAAGAAAAACCGAAAAGAAAATCCCTCAAAAAACCGATCATCATAACGGTTTGTGTTGTTTTGGTCGTTTTGTTGTCTCTCGGAGGCGCATACGCCGCCGTCCTGTACGACGCTTATAAAAACCCGCACAGCCATTTCACCACGCCACCGGATCAAAAAACGCCGCCGCCGATTTTCTGGACGCCGGGGCCGGATGAAACGGACCCGCCGGAAGTCACGGATACCCCGGAACCGACGCCGGAACCGACGCCCGAACCGGCGGAAACGCCCGGTGTGACGGACACGCCCACTCCCTCTCCCACGCCGACACGTACGCCCGTTCCTACTCCCGTGACCCATTACCCGACAACGGCCGTCACGCCCATCCCCACCGCTCCGCTGATTACCGCGCCGCCGGCCGGGAATTACGTCTATAACGCCAATCTGATCAATATTCTCGTCGTCGGCGTCGACACGATGGCATCCCGCGAGAATATGGGATACCAATCCGACGTCCTCGTGCTGCTCAGTGTCAACAAGGCCACCAACGAAGTTTTCTGTATGAGCATCCCCCGCGATACCAAAGCCGTTATCGACACGATCAAGCAGGACGGCAAGTATCTCACGATTACGGGACAGAGGACCACGCTGATCAACGCCGCGTTCTCTCAGGGAGGCGGCGCGCATAAACAAAGCTATCCGAATACGCTGCGGGCCGTGAGGCGCTTGCTCTCGATCAACGGCGAAGAGATCCCGATCGACTACTACATCGGCATCGATATCGACGGAGTCGCTCCGGTGGTCGACGCGCTGGGCGGCGTCGAGATCAAGCTGGACTACGACTTCACTTTCTTCGATCCGACTATGGTCAAAGGCCGTACGATGGTCCTCAACGGCGAGCAGGCCCTGCACTATATCCGCGAACGGCACCATATTCCCGATTCCAAAGGCGCCGATATTGACAGAACAGGACGGCAGCGCAATTTCTTACGTTGTCTGGCCAAGCAAATCAAATCGCGCGGCGCGGTCGAACTGGCCAGCCAGCTCTATCAGCCTTTCCTGAAATATATCGACACCAACCTGACGCTGGAGCAGACCGTGGCCCTGGCTTCGATCCTGATGAAAGTCGATCTGGACGCAATGGATATGCGCGTACTGCCCGGCTCCGCGGGCGGCGGATACTATAATCCGAACACCTCCCGGCTCAACGCGATCCTGCTCAGCAAGTTCTACGTTCCGGCGGAATAACGAAAAGCGGCCGCGGATCGGAAAATCATTTGTTTCATCTCAAAGCACAGTCATCCCGGTGACTGTGCTTTTGGATATGAAAAAACGGCAGAGTCGCAGAAAGATCAAGATGAAAAAACTGAGATACGGAAACACGAACACGTTTTTTATCCCCGGCGGTTTGCTTATCGATACCGACTACGCGGGAACGCTGCCCGATTTTTATAAGGCGCTGAAGAAGAACGGCCTCGACGTGAAAGAGATCGCTTACGTCCTCGCCACGCACTATCATCCGGATCACATGGGGCTCGTCACGGAACTGACGACGCTGGGCGTAAAACTTCTCCTGATAGACGTGCAGAAAGACTTCGTTCATTTTTCGGACGGCATTTTTGCAAGAGATCACCTGGCATGCCAGCCGATCGACGAAGCTTCTGCGACGGTGATCTCCTGCGAAGAAAGCCGGGCGTTCCTGTCGCGCATGGGGATTTCCGGCGAGATCATTCGCACGCCGAGTCACAGTCAAGACAGCGTTTCTCTGATTCTGGATAGCGGCGATTGTCTGGTCGGGGATCTCGAGCCTCTCGAATACCTCGCAGCGTATGAAGTGAACGAAAAGTTAAAAAGCGACTGGGAGCACGTGCTTGCTTTCCAGCCCAAACGGATATTCTATGCCCATGCCGGAGAACGTTTCGTCGACTGAACGACACGCGGCTTAGCGCTCGGGTCACGCACAGAAAGGACCCGCTTTCGGCGTTTCGGACAAATCGGGCGGAAAGGATAAAAAAAATGGTAATCGGGATCGTCGGAGAAAACTGCAGCGGAAAATCCACTCTGGCCGGCAAAATCAAACAAGCCATAGGGGCCGAGATCATCACAGGCAAGGATTATCTCAGAATGGCGAAAAGCGAACCGGAGGCAACTCTGCTATTCAAAAACAAACTCCGGCAGGCGTTGACCGGCGAGAATATCATTTACGTTATTTCCGAGCCGGAGCACGTCGGATTGCTGCCGGGCGGCGCCATAAAAATCCTCGTCAGCGCGGATATCGACACCATCAAAGAAAGATTCAAGTCCCGGATGCACGGGAACCTGCCCGCTCCCGTCGCGCAGATGCTGGAAAGGAAACACGGCGTTTTCGACGACGGGATCTATGATTATCGCTTCGACGGCGTGACGGGCGACGCGGCCGCGCTGTGCGACATGTTAAAAACGGAAGTTTGTCGAAACAATGCGGAATGAACGTAATAACAAAATGAAGCTCTTAAAAAAACACTTAGTTCCCATCATAGTTCTTTTGATATTCGAAACCGTAGCGGTGACGCTGTGGCTGACGAAGAACAATCTGTTCTACTTGTTCAATTTCAGCTATATCGGTCTCTCCCTCTCCCTCGGTATTCTTCTGTATACGAAAAATTACCGGCACGCCCGGCGCGTCGTCCAACTCCTCGTCGGTTTATACATGCTCGTTTATCTCGGGCTGATCTGCCGCGAAAACATGCAGATCGAGGGGTTCTGGTATTACCTTTTCACGGGAGTGTTTGAAGCGGCGACCATTCATTATGCCGTCGCCAAAATCTTCGGGCCGTTGATATTCGGGCGCGGATGGTGCGGATACGCCTGCTGGACGGCCATGGTGCTCGATTTTCTGCCGTACAAAACGCCCGTCCGACCGAGAAAGAAACTCGGCTGGATCCGGTACGTCACGTTCGCCGCATCGCTGATCTTTGTCTCCGCGCTGTTTCTCGCCAGAGTCGGAGCGATCGAGCGCATTATGTTCTGGGCCTTTCTCATCGGAAACGCCGCTTATTACGGGATCGGGATCGCGCTGGCTTTCCTGTTCAAAGACAACCGGGCTTTCTGCAAATACGTTTGCCCGATAACGGTTTTCCTGAAACCGATGAGTTATTTTTCGCTGTTCCGTATCCGCTGCAACAAAGACAAATGCGTCTCCTGCGGAAAATGCAAGCGGGTTTGTCCGATGGACGTCGACGTGACCGACAATTCCAGAAAAAGAAAAAACGGAACCGAGTGCATTCTGTGCATGGAATGCGTCAAAAACTGTCCCAAGGACGCGCTTTGACAAAATTACCGCGCAAAATAAAACCGGACTGCCGATGCAGTCCGGTTTTCTCTATTCGATCAGTCGAGCGTTTTTTCTTTAAAAACAGAGCTCCGCGATCCCGCCGGTCCGGCCGGCAAGAAGCACCTCCGCGTTATGATAAAAAGCCGTATGTTCGGCAAAACGCAGGCCTTCCGATACCGTGTCGGCAAAGCCCTCACGCGTGTGCGGCGCTGCGGCCACGGCCAGCGTCATCAGGCCGCACAGGGCGGAAAGTCCGGTAAACGCCGCTTCCGGGCTCTCTCCTTTCGGGAAACAGACGTACATCATATGATTGACAAGCACGTTTTCGAGCCACGCCTCGGCCTCCGGCAGTTCTGCGCCGACGCCGGTCAGCAGCGCAGGCAGCCGCTCGATCAATCCGTCCTCCTCGCCCAGCGCTTCCAGCAAATCGGCGACGGAGCGGTTTTCATGCTTAAACTCCCGCAAAAAAGCCAGAAGCGCCCGTACGGTCCCTTCCGCATCCGTCACCGCCGGTTCCGCCGTGCCGAGCGCTTTCCCGACGGCCAGAACGCGCCGCGGCAGCGGCCGCGACCGATCCGTCATCAGCCTGTACAGCTCGCCCTCGTCCGTTTCCGCGACCGCGTTGATCTCCGATTCCTCCACCGATACCGGTTGTTCCAGTAAATGCAGCGGCTCGGCTCGCATCAGCGCCTCCGTCACCGCTTCGCAGCTGCCGGAACATACCGCGCTGAAGCGGCCTTTGCCGTCGCGGCGGATCGAACGCGGATAGAGGCGGCACACGCTCGGGATCGCGCTCTCCCCGCACTCTTTTTGCAAAGAACAAAGACCGTCCTCGCCAAGCAGGCGGCATTTTCCTTCAAAATCCGGCACAGCCGAGGCAAAGCGTTCCGGCGTACGCCGGCTTTCCAAATAAAAGGACGCATCCAGTTTCCCGCGCAGTTCAGGCGAACATTCCAGCCCCAGCAGGCGGAAATACTCCGTTTCGGAAATCGCGATCTTCCAGCCCGCGCAGCAAACGCTGCGGCAGCGGCCGCATTTACAGGAGAATTGCGGATAATAATCCGGCACTTTCATAACGATCCGTTTGATAGTCAGGACCTCTTTTCACCGTTATTATAATCCTGTTGCGGTTTTGTCGTCAATTGTTTCCGGGGCTGCCGCTCAACCGAAAAATCACCCGAAAAGAAAAATCTTTTCGGGCGATCGTTTTCACGCGGATCGGAACGCCGAAAGCGCCCCGCCGGATTATTCTAATGGATCGGTTCGCAGCCGAGGCTGATGCGCAGCGCGCTGTCGATCCGGCTCATCTGCGCGAAAGGCAGGATCCCCACTCTTTCCCGCAGTCTCTTTTTATCTACCGTACGGATTTGTTCCAGAAGGACCACCGAGTCTTTCGGCAGTCCCGTGATCTCACTGGCCAGTTCCATATGAGTCGGAAGTTTGGCCTTGTGAATCTGCGACGTGATGGCCGCCACGATGATCGTCGGACTGTATCGGTTGCCTATGTCGTTCTGCACGATCAGGACCGGGCGCACTCCGCCCTGCTCCGACCCTACCACCGGACTCAGATCCGCGTAATAGATCTCACCTCTTTTTACCATTCATTCTTCACTCTCCGCTAATAGGGCCTCATAGGTCTCCAATTCCGTTCCGAGCCCTAATTCCGCCCATTCCTTGTTGATAGGAGCCATCTGCTCATATCCGCGGCGCAATTTCTCCCTTATTTCCATTCTATGCTTCTGGCCGATATAAAGTTTCACTGCGCGGCGAATCAATTCGCTGCGGCTCACGCCCTCGGCTTTCGCCGTTTCGTCCGTCAACCCGATCAATATCTCGGGCATTATGATGAGCACTTTTTTATTCTCTGTCATAAAGCATCCGGGCCTCCACAAGGCGGAAAGATGAAAAACTACAGGCTTGCGATCGCCTCCGGCAAGCAAGCGATGAGATCCGTGGCGCACACGGCGTACTCGCCCAGTTTTCGCTCGGCGATCCGTCCGGCGCGGCCGTGAACAAACGCGCCGGTATAAGCCGCCGTAAAAGCGTCAAAGCCTCTTCCCAGCAGAGAAAGGATCAATCCTGTCAGAACGTCGCCGCTCCCCGCTTTCGCCAAAGCCGGCGTTCCCTCCGCGATCAGCGCGATCCGCCCGTCCGGCGCGGCGGCTGTCGTCGTTGCGCCTTTCAGCAGGACCGTCGCACCGCAGAACGCGGCGTACGAGCTCGCAATGCGGACCGGTTCAGCCGTCACTTCTTCAACGGAGATCCCTGCCAGGCGGGCCATTTCTCCTGCGTGAGGGGTCAGGACCCTCTTTTCCCCGGCCGCAATAACCGTTTTCGGCAGGGCAAACAGCGCGTCGGCGTCAATGACCGCCGGAAGCGTGCTACCGTTCAGCAGTTCCCGGACAAAGGACCGCGTTTCTTCGGCGCGACCCAGTCCCGGTCCGATCGCGAAAGCGTCCTTGCCGCTCAGCAGCGTCCGGGCCGCCTCAGTCGTTTCCCGGCTGAATCCGCCGCCGGCGTCCGGCAGAGGGCAGGACATGACCTCCAGTATCTTGCCGGTTTCATAGACGCTCGCCATAGTCGCAGGATAACCGAGCGTGACCATCCCGCCGCCGGCGCGCAGTGCCGCCGAGGCCGCCATGATCCCGGCTCCCATGAGCCCGACCGATCCGCCCAGCACGGCGGTCCTGCCGTAATCGCCTTTATAAGCGTCAGGTCTTCTTTTCCCGAATGCTCGCTTTGCATCCCCCTCCTCCGTCAGCATGGCCGCGCCCGGCACGGGCACGAGCCCGATATCGCGTACGACCGTCTGTCCGGAGTATTCCCGTCCCGGAAATAAAATATGCCCGAATTTGGAAAAAGAAAACGTGACCGTTTTATTCGCGCGGACCGCTTCGCCCATCACGCGTCCGTCCTCCGCGCAGATCCCCGTCGGAATGTCGCAGGCGATGACGTACGCGCCGGAAGCGTTGATCCGTTCCGTCAGCGCCGCGATCCGGTCCGAAATCGGGCGATTCAGCCCGGTACCGAGGATCGCGTCCAGAATGATCCCTTCACCGTTCAATATATGCTCGTCGCCGCTCCGGCAGAACCAGCCGCCTGCGCGCACGTATTTTCCCAGTTGTTTTTCTCCTTCTTCACAGCGTCGATCCGTGGCCAGCAGAACGCTGGCTTCGCCGCCCGCTTCCCGCAGGAAACGAGCCGCCGCGATCCCGTCGGCCCCGTTTTTCCCGCCGCCGCAGACGCAGACGACGGGCTTGCCGAGCCGCGCGGCCTCCTCGGCCAGCGCGCGGCCCGCCCGCTCGATCAGTTCCGTTTCCCCGATATGCTCCCGCTCCATCGTGAGCTTTTCGCTCAAAGCTGTCTGAACGGCCGAATACACTCCCGTCATGCTTCTTCCTCTCTGATCACGTCGAGCGCTTCATTGATCACGTCCCAGCCGAAACCGTCCCGCGCGAGCGCGCGCGACAGCTTGGCCAGCTTTTTTCTCAGGTCCGGCTCCTTTGTTCCGGCCGCCAGTATCCGCGCAGAAGCAAGCGCCGCCTCGTACTCCGCCGCCGGATCGACGCCGGCGAGCGCGTCTTCCATAACGGCGCGATCCACGCCCTTTTGCTGCAGTTTGTTTTTGATATAATACCGCCCTTTGCCCGCGGCGACGGCGGAAGCGGCCAGATCTCCCGCCAGGCGCGCGTCGTCCACGTAACCGTATTCCTCCAGCCGTTCCAGGGCATACCCGATGCTTTTCCGATCAAAGCCTTTGTTATGTAAAAACTCGACGACCTGACTCTTGCTCTTATCGGCGCGGGCAATACAGGCCAATCCGCACTGCAGCGCCGCGTCGGCGCGGTCCCGGGCGATCAGAACCGCCATTTCTTCCGGTTCCGCGCTCATGCCGTCGGCCCAGCGGTTGAGCAGGAACGTCGCTTCCCTCACCTTGCCGATCTCTTCCCCGTCGCCGTTCAGGACGGCGTATTCGCCCTTTATTTTTTTAAAATTATATATCATCACCGTTATCCTCCGTTTGATATTATATCGCATTTCGGCCGCAAACACAAAAACAAATTTTTCTTGCGTATTTCACGCATTACCGGCACAAACTAACTCTGCCCGCAAAAAACAAAGAGTAACGGAGGAAACGATGAAACAACTCAAAGAAGAAAGTCTCAAGATCCTCAGAGACGGCATCACCGCTGAAGCGCTGGCCTGCAAAAAATGCGACGCTTACAGTGGACTGGCCACGGATCAGTGTGTCAAAAGTCTGTTTTCGGACATGGCGCAGCATCACAAGCAGAACTTTTTCAATCTGCTGAACTATCTGCGCGCGCAGTCCTGAAAGGAGGAAACGATGAACTCATCCCAGCAAAACTGGAACGATCAGGATCTGCTCACCGACATTCTGACGCAGGAAAAGCATCTGCTGTCGGTTTATTCGACCAGCATCACGGAATCGAGCAGCGACGGGCTTCGCGACGTCCTGTTCGGCAATTACCACGCGGTGGCCGGCGACCAGCTCAGCGTTTTTAAGGAAATGAACGCCAAAGGCTTCTATCCGGTCAAGGATGCTCCCCCGGCCGATATCTGCAGCGCCGTAGCGGCGGCGGACGGTCTGGCGCAAACGCTCCCTGTTTGACGCGGACGTATCCAAAAGATCCCTCTCCGGAGGGGTCTTTTTTCGTCGGCGGCTTTTTTTGAAAATGTATACAAAATATTTACATATGCTCAGTTGACAGATTTTTCATTTTCATTATTATTAGAAAGGGAGATGATACCGGTGCTTGAACTGAGCCACATCAAAAAAACATACGTCGTCGGAGATATCGAAACAAAAGCGCTCGACGACCTTTCCGTCCGCTTCCGGGAAAAAGAGTTCGTTGCCATTCTCGGCACCAGCGGATCGGGAAAAACCACCTGTCTCAATATTATCGGCGGACTCGATCGCTATGATTCAGGCGATCTGATCATCAACGGCCGCTCGACGAAGAACTTTTCCGATCAGGAATGGGACGCTTATCGCAACAACAGCATCGGATTTGTCTTTCAAAGTTACAATATCATTTCACACCTGAGTATTATTGATAACGTCGAGCTGGGCATGACCCTCAGCGGCGTCAGCCGCGAAGAAAAGCGCCGCCGCAGTCTGGCCGTTCTCGAACAGGTCGGCCTCAAAGACCACCTGCACAAAAAGCCCAATCAGTTATCCGGCGGACAGCTTCAGCGCGTCGCTATCGCACGCGCGCTGGCCAACGATCCGGACATCCTGCTGTGCGACGAGCCGACCGGCGCGCTCGATTCCGAAACCAGCGTCCAGATCATGGACCTGATCCGCTCGCTTTCGGCCGACCGTCTCGTCATCATGGTGACGCACAACGCCGATCTGGCGGAACGCTACGCCGACCGCATCATCCGCTTCAGCGACGGACGTCTGATCGGAGACAGCGCGCCGTTCACGGAAACCGCTCAGGAAAGCTCTTTTTCTCTGAAAAAAACCAGCATGAGTTTCTTTACGGCGCTGAGGCTGTCTTTCAACAATCTGCGCACGAAAAAAGGCCGCACCTTCCTGACGGCTTTCGCCTCCAGTATCGGCATCATCGGCATTGCCGTCATCCTGAGCCTGTCGACGGGATTCCAGGGCGTCATCGACCGTTATCAGAGCGACGCGCTGCGCGAATATCCGGTGACTATTTCGCGCTCGGCCGTTTCGGTCAACGCCGAAGACTATCGGGAAATGGCGAAAAACATGACGACGGAGGATGATTTCCCGGATACGGACTACGTCAAGGTCTACGACCCCCAGGACGTGCGGATCCTGCACACCAACAGATTCACCGACGAATACGTCGAGTACATCAATAAAATCGACCCGGCCATCTGCTCTTCGATCGGATGCCTGCGCATCGTTCAACTCAATCTGCTGGCTGAACGCAACGGCGAATACCGGCGCGTCTCCTTCTCCGGCAACGGGATCTCCGGAAATCTGATGAGCATGAGCGGCGCGGCGCTTTCTTCCTATCCGACCAATCTCAATCCGGAGGAACCCACTTATCTGGAAAAGAACTACACGCTTTTGGCCGGCGAATATCCTTCTTCCGAAACCGACGTGGTCCTGCTCATCGACCGGAAAAACCGGATCAGCTACGCTACGCTCAACGCGCTCGGGATCGAAACGGACGACGTAAAAACGATCCCTTTTACCGATCTGGTCGGTCTGGAATTCAAGCTCGTCGGCAACAATGATTATTACGCCAAAACCCCCTACGGCAGCTATATGCCCGTCTCCGATCTGAAAGCGGTCTACGAAAGCGAGAACAATCTGACGCTGCGGATTAGTGGCGTCGTCCGTATCAACGAAGGCACCGGGATTTCTCTGCTCGGCTCCGGCATCGTTTACAGCGACGCGCTCCTGCAGCGCGTCATCGGCGCCGCGCTCACCAGCGACATCGTCGTCGATCAGCTCGCGTCGGACAAGAATCTCTTTACGCTCCAGCCTTTTGAAAACGAATCGGCCAAGGAAACGACGATCATGGCGCTGGGCGGCACCGCGTCTCCGTATATGTACATGCTCTATCCGCGGGATTTCGACGCAAAAGACAAGGTGCTGGCTTATCTGGACGCCTATAACAGCGGGAAAGAATCCGAGGATATGATCCTCTATACCGATCTGGCCGGCACGATTTCCAGTATGACGAGCAGCATCATGGACGGCATCACCGTCGTACTCATCGCTTTTTCTTCCGTCGCTCTCGTCGTCAGCCTCATTATGATCTGCATCATCACCTACACCAGCGTTCTGGAACGCAAAAAGGAGATCGGCATTCTTAAGGCGCTGGGTGCGCGCCGCATCGACATCACCCGTGTCTTTAACGCCGAAACGACGATCCTCGGCGTGTTCTCCGGCCTGCTCGGCGTTTCGATCGCCTGGCTCGCCTCCGTCGGTATCAACGCTATCTTTTACAAACTGACCGAACTGACCGACGTTTCGGTGCTCCGCGTCGACACGGCGCTCCTGCTGGTGATCGTCAGCACGATCATCACCGTCATCGGCGGTTTCATCCCCGCCCTGATGGCGGCCAATAAAGACGCCGTCGAAGCACTGCGCTCCGAATAAGCCCTTCCCTTCAAAGCCGCGCGCTCGCCGCGTGGCTTTTGTTTACAGCAAAACGGCGCCGCTTCTTTTCCCCGGTCGGCCGTCCGACCAGGCTCCCAACCGAGCTGCAAGCCCTTGTCAAACGTGTGAAGTCGCGGGGTGGGTAAAGATGTCCTGCGGGCTCACGCGCGATCTTATCCGACGAAACGTTTCACGACCGATATATCGATACTGTTTGCCGGATCATGCCCGGAGCAAGTCGCCGTTTCTCACAAGAAACAAAAAGAACGGACAGCGCGTGCTGCCCGTTCTTTACTTCTGTTTGATCAGCCGATCATGATGCCTTCGAAATAAGCCGAAAGCTTGTCGCCGGCGACCTTCTTTTCGGTGCCCTTATCGTACTGATACTCAACGATCGCTTTGCCCTTTGACGTGAACTCAAGATAGCCCTTTACGTTCTCGTCGTCCGCTTTGCACAGGATCATCAGGCCGTCGTCGTCGCACTCGAGAACCTTCCATGTTTCGCCGGCATGAGCCGTCGCGCTGGTGGTCTTGTCGAGTTTGGAAACATGAACGTTGATATCCGCCAGGACCTTGAACTCTTTGCCCCAGGTATTCATTTCCGCTTTCTTCAGCGTGACCGTGAACTTATTCGTATCGATGGTGAGCGTAGCCGGATGGACGAAATCCGCAAACATTTCGCTGGCGTACATCGCAACGAACGTATCAACTCTTCTGGTGCCGCTCGGAAGGAAGAAACTGACCTCTTCCGGATTGTTGATGTTGCCGATGAAGAAGCTGCTGGAAAGGACCATCTTGGTCTTATCGCGTTTCGTGCTGGCTTTGAGATAATAACCGATCACGTTGTCATAGTATCTCTCGCCATCCTTGGATTCGACCACGATCTGATAAGTACCGCTCTGATACTGCAGCGCCGCGATATAGGCGCGGCCCGTCAGCTCGCCCTGGACCTGAACGGTCTCGGTGATGGTATCTCTGACCGGAGTAGCGCCGGACTCATCGGGCGTATAGCGGATGCCTTCGATCGCGATCGTGAAGCTCTTTTTGTCTTCCGCAGCCGTGATGGTCACGTTTTCATTATCCAGACCGCAGCCTTCGCCGTTGGCAAAATCAAAGCTGAAGTGATAAGAAACCTCCGTGTAGGAACGGTTCTTGATGTCGTACATAGTCTTGAAAACGAAGAGATTCTTTTTCGCGGTCTCGGAAAGCATCTCCTCCGAGTAATTCTCGTTGGGCGTATACCATTCCATCGCGCTGAAATGAGACTGGAGCGCTTCGTCGTCGAAAATCTTTCCCTTCAGAGCTTCGATCTCGCAGGCGATCAGTCTGATCTTGTCCGCCTTCATGGTCTTGAATTCTTCGTCACTGGCTCGATACTCACGGGTATCGACGTCTTCAATGTATCTGATGTTCTGTTTCACGACAGGTTCCGGGGTGGGTGTCGGGGTCGGAACGACCTCAGGCTCGCAAGCTGTGGCTCCGAGCACCAACACGACCAGCAACAGAGCCGCCGCGAGTTCAATCCAAAATCTCTTTTTCATTTTCGATTCCTCCTAAAAGATAAAAGCATACTATGTTACAGACATTATAGCACGGCGTAACAGTTTTGTAAAGACCCTTTTGAAGGCTTTTTCATGTTTTTCCCTTTATTTTTCGTTCGTTTCGGTTGCCCAAGGCGCAAAGTCATGTTAGAATAACGGAGTATTCTTGAAACGAGGTAAAGAGCCATGCGTTTATCCGATCTTCCGGTACGGATCCCGGACATTCTTTTGCCCAATCCGTCCTGCGACCTGAAAAAATGGAGCGTCATCGCCTGCGACCAGCATACTTCCGACCCGACCTATTGGGACGCCCTCCGTGCCGAGATCGGCCCGGCTCCCAGCACGCTGGATCTGATCTTTCCGGAAGCTTTTCTCTGGCGCGGCGACGACGAGGCGCGCATCCGCCGCATCAACGGCGCCATGCGGCGTTACCGTCGCGACATCCTGACGAAACGCGAGCACGGTTTCGTCTACGTCGAGCGCACGTTCGCTTCCGGCGCGGTGCGGCACGGCCTCATGCTCTGCATTGACCTCGACGCTTACGATTTCGATCCGGCCCGACGCGCGCTGATCCGGGCCACCGAAGCCACCGTGCCCGACCGGCTCCCGCCGCGGGTGGCGATCCGCCGCGACGCCTCGCTGGAACTGCCGCACGTTCTGCTCCTTTGCGACGACAAAAGACGCTCCGTGATTGCTCCTCTCGCGTCTCAGACCGACCGTTTTCGCCCGCTGTACGACACCGACCTTCTGGCCGGCGGCGGACACCTGCGCGGCTGGCTCGTCGACGAAGCGGCGACGGTCGGCATTACCGACGCTCTGGCGGATCTGGTCTGCTCGCTCGACCCGGAGGACCGGATGCTTTTCGCGGTAGGCGACGGCAACCATTCTCTCGCCGCTGCGAAAAAATGCCGCGATCTGCTCGCCGCATCCATGACGCCGGAGGAAGCCGCCGCGCATCCTTCGCGCTGGGCTCTTTGCGAACTGGTCGATCTGCATGACGAAAGCCTCGTTTTCGCGCCGATCCACCGCGTCGTCTTCCATGCCGACGCGGAGCGGCTGCTTTCCTGTATAAAAAAAGCGCCCGCCGCATCCGGCAAGCGTATCGAGATCCCCGTTCTCACCGCAGAGGGAACGCAGACCATTTCTCTGTTTTGTGATCCGGACGACGATCCGGGCGCGGCGGCCACCGCGCTTCTGCAATCCGCCCTCGACGCCTATCTGGCGGCGGACGGAAAAGCCCGTATCGATTACGTTCACGGCGATGACACGCTCCGCCGTCTCGCCTCTCAACCCGGCAGCGTCGGTTTTCTGCTGCCCGCCATGGAAAAAGCGCATTTCTTCGACGCGATCCGGCGCCGCGGCTGCCTGGCCAGAAAGACCTTTTCCATGGGTCAGGCGGACGAAAAACGGTACTACATGGAGTGCCGCGCGATCAGGTAAGACCGTTCCGGTCGCAGATATCCGCCAGAACGCACTCGCCGCAGCGCGGATTCCGGGCGGCGCATACCCGGCGCCCGTGCCAAAGG
>JAHAZM010000079.1 GCA_018385275.1 Eubacteriales bacterium
GGTGTAAACGCGGACGTTTTCGCTTTCCGTGTTCGTCGCCTGCAGTCCGCCCAACGGCGTGAGGCGCAAACGGCCATCGCTCTTGATCGAGGCGACCATGCCGCCGAGCGTGTCGGTGTGCGCGGCCAGCAGCAGGCCGTTTCCGTTGTCCGCGCCTCCCAGATCGACCAGAACGCCGCCTTTTACGGTGCGCTCGACCGCGAAACCCAGCGCGGCGAATTCTTTTTCCACCCAGGCCGCGGCGGCTTCCGTGTAGCCTGTCGGGCTGTCCACGGCGAGCAGTTCAACGGTTTTCTGTACGGCAAAATCAGCATAGGTTTTCATGTTTTTTCCTTTCGACGCTGCTTGAGAATACTCGGAACGTCTGCGCGTCAGGATTTCTTTTCTCGGATCAGAAAGATCACGGCCGTGACGGCGACGCCGATCAGCGTGGCGATGGCCGCCAGCATCAGCAGACCGCGCGCGTTCATCCACTCCGCCGCTGCCGGCGCATCCGGCGGCAGAGGGTCCGGAGTCTTCGTTCCGCTGTCCGGGACCGTTGCGTCCGGCGTGAGAGCCGGGGTCGGCGTGGGCGCGGGTGTTGCCGTCGGCGTGGGCGCGGGTGTCGCTGTCGGAGTGGGTGCAAGGGTCGGCGTGAGCGTGGGTGCAAGAGTCGGCGTGGGCGCGGGTGTCGCCGTCGGAGTCGGTGCAAGAGTGGGCGTGGGCGCGAGTGTCGCCGTCGGAGTCGGTGTCGGAGTCGGCGCGAGAGTCTCCGTCGGACTCGGTGTCGGGACGATCGATTCGGCTACGTACATGCCGAGGAGGTCGAAGCGAATATCATCCATCGGCAGCGAGAAATCTTCGCCCGAGCAGAGATAGAGCGCCATGCTGTGCAGCTGCGCCAGCGTCGGCGCGGCCGTCTCCGGGATGACGTAACCGCCTCTCAGATCGACGAGCAGGTAGCCGTCGAACCCGGCGGGTACGTAGATACCGGGAGATTCGATTATGAAAGCGCCTTCCTCCGGGATATAACGGCCGTCCGTGGTGTACAGTTCGATACAGTCGCTGGATTCCGGCGTCAGACGTGCGCCGCCGTTTTCTCCGGAGAAATACAGGCGCGGTGCGATCCCCACCGGATCGTCGTAGGTCGTGATCCGCAGCGCCACGCCCCGGAGCTGCGCGATATCGTAAGCGGCCCAGGCGTCCCGCCGGTCGATCAGACCGTCGAGCACGGTGACGGCACGGAAAGGCGCGCCGGAGGCGCTGACGCGGTAGATCGCCGCTTCGGCGTCGTAGACGCAGCGGATCCCGTCCGTGACGGAATAACCGGCCAGATCGTCGTTTCCGTCTGCGAAGTCGTCTATGCAGGTGAATAGGATAAGCTCTCCCGCCTCAGCTCCGGGGAGCGGCAGGATCAGCAGGACGGTCATCAGGAGCAGGGCCGTCAGGATCTTGGTTTTCATGCTTCACTTTCCTGAAGTTTGTAATGCTGTAATTGACCATGGCCAGCACGGTCAGGACCATACCGACGTACAGCAGAATGAGGTCCCACGGGGACAGGATCGGCGTGAGAAAGAGCGCGCCCACCGCTACGTCGATAACGACGGAAGCGACCTTGCCGAGCAGATTGGAGCTGACGACGAAGCGGTATTTTTTAAGAAAAAACCACCCGCCGACTACCATCAGGGATTCCTTGGCGAGGAGAAAGCACAGACACCACAGCGGCAGCCAGCCCCGGATGACGAGGCAGACGAGCGCGGTGAGCTGCATGAATTTATCCGCCAGCGGGTCGAAAAGCTTGCCGAAGTTGCTGATAACGTTCCATTTGCGCGCCAGCCAGCCGTCCAGCAGGTCCGTCCAGCAGGCCAGCACGAAAACCCCCAGCGCCCAAATCGGACTGACTTGGAAAAACAGCAGTACGAAGACCGGGATCAGCGCCAGTCTCAGCCCGGTCAGGATATTGGGGATGTGTCTTTTGAAACCCATGAACAGTCACGACCTTTTTGTTCAATAAAGCAATTATAACATTCTTAGACGGACCGTGCAACATAAAATAAAAAAAGAGTCGTCCGGGAGGGGAAAACGGCGCTTTTGCCCGATAAAAACGACCGCCGCGGGTTTTCCGCGGCGGTCGGAAACGACAAGGGAAAAGAGGATCACTTCGCTCCGTGGACGGCCTGGCCGATCGCGCGCAGCGCCGCCATCGCTTCGTCGGTGATGATATAGCCGTTGGCCGCGTCGATGGCGGTGTCGAAGGCCACGCAGCCGTGATTGTCCGTGACGGCCTTGGCGTACTGCGCCCAGAGCTCGTTGCTGTAGCGGACCGCATGCGTCTGATACATATCCAGCCACCAGGTCGCCAGATAGGTCAGCAGGAAATACTGCGAGCCGCTGGAGGTCTTGGGCGCTTCGCCTTCGCGCGGCATGATCCAGTTGTCCGGATTATTGTAGATGCTCGGGGATTCCGGATCGCCGAGCGGATTGTTGGTTTCGCCGCAGGAGAAATCCTCCGCCGACACCCACGGCCGCACCGCGTTGCCCGTCGCGTCGGTCACGTTCTCGTTGAACGCCACGCCCGCGTTGGGATTGACGGATTTGAGCGCCGAGGCGTAGATCCAGGCGATGTCATCGGTGAATTCGCACCACGGATAGCAGCCGTCGAACCACCAGCCGGAGATCAGATCCCCGTAAGTCTCGGCCCAGTCCTTGAGCACCAGCGACCAGAGCATGGCCGCGTCGACGGTGAACATCTCCGCGTAGTCGTTCATTTTGAAACCGAAGTCGTCAAGATCGCTCGTGTACGTCATCGGCGCGTTGGGGATGCAGTAGACGATGAGGCGGATGTTGTATTTCTGCAGTTCCCGGGCCGTGCGCGAAATAATGTCTTCCGAGGTGAAACGCTTATCCGGCTGGAAGGTCACCAGAGAGGAAAACATCTTGTTTTCCGTGTTCCAGATACCGGAGTGCTGGCCGATGGTCAGGACGTAGAAATCCGCGCTGACCTCGTGGAGCTGTTCGGCAACCTTTGCCGTGTCGAGTCGCTTGGCCAGGTTGCGCCGCGTGGAGGCGTCGGGCAGCAGGTGATGGAAAACGCCGAAGCAGCCGTCCATCCAGCTCATATCGCTGTGCGCGGCGTTGCGCGAGTACGGCACGTTGAAATACCAGAAATCCGCTTTCGTTCCCGTCAGCTTGTCGGCCAGCCGCACCGTGCCGTCGGCGTTCCCGATCAGATACTGACCGGTGGCCGTATTGCGGAGCGTCGTCCAGCCCACTTCGTCGGCGGCGGCCTGCCAGATCCCGCCGCTTTCGACGGAAACCGGGACGTTGCCCTCCAGGCAGAACAGGCTGACCCGGTCGCCGTCCGCGACGACGCTGAATTCGTCCGCCGGCTCGAAGTTGTAGGTCTTGAGAGCCGGAGCGCCGTTCTTTACGGTCAGGACTTTGCCGCTCGCTTTGGAAATAACAGTCTGCTTCACCGGCTCGCCGCTGAGCGTTTCAAGGCTCGGATCCGTCGTCGGCGTCGGATTCGGCCCCCAGGTGACGACCGAACCGCCGCCGTCGGTTGCGTGGATGCTCCCGGTGGGAGAAGCCGTCGGGGTCGCCGTCGGCGTCGCGGTCGGGGCGGCCGGTTCGGGCAGACAGCTCGTCAGACACATCGTGGGGAAAAGCACCGCCAGAGCAAGCGCGGCGACGGTGATCAAGGCTTTTTTCATAGAAAAATCCTCCTTTTCTACTCTCATTTTAACATAATGAAAAACCTTATTCAAGGAGCAATTGTGCAGAAAACGTGAAAAAGTATTTCGAAAATGTTTCTTTACGCCCCGGGAGCAGCTCTCCGCGCGGCGAGTCGGGTCCGTTCGTTATTTTTCTCCGCAGACGGCTGCGGAGATGATGCGGCGCGACCGTTATTTTTGCCGGCCGCGACGTTGAATACGTGCTGACCGGCGCGCAGAAAATGCTGTCCGTGATGAACAGCCTGTAAAAAAGAAACCCCGCCGGGGGTTTTCTTTTTTTCGGAACGGACGGCTAATTCTCGTCAGGCCAGACGAAAGTCGCGTTCAGATCGTGTTCGCCGTTGTCGATCAGGAGATTCTGACCCGACATGGAGCGGTTCGTCAGCGTCAGGAAAACCACCCAGTCCGCGACCTCGTCGGCGCTCATCCATTTTTTGAGCGGCGTGACCGCCATGATGCGCGCCCAACAGGCCGGATCGTGGACCACAGGGTCGTTCAGGGGCGTCAGCACGCCGCCCAGCGAAAGGGCGTTGCAGGTCACGCCCTGCGGCGCGAGCCGGACGGCCACGTTCTTCATATACCCCACCAGTCCGGCCTTCGAGGCGGCGTAGGCGGGGAACTCCTGCCCGGTCACGGCGGAGGCGGAGGCGTTGAACAGCACCGAGCGCAGCGCGGGATTGTCGCGGATATATTTCTCCGTCACACGCATGGCGGCTTTCAGGTTATTGTCGATATCGTCCTCGCCGTTCTGCGAACCGGCATTGAGAAACAGCACCGCCGCGTCCGGCACGTCCGGCAAGTCGCCGTTCCTCAGATCCGTCTGAAAATGCCGGTAACGCGGATGCGCAACAGAAGCGGGCTCCCGGTCCAATCCGTATACGTCGTGCCCCAGCGAGAGAAAGCGCGCCGTGACCGCCGTGCCGATCCCGCCGGAAGCGCCGGTGATGAGGATGTTCATATCGATTCCTCCTTTCGATAAGCCTGTCCCACGCCGTCGCGCTTCCACTGCTTGAGCACCAGATAGCCCAGCGGCGAGAAAACGATCTCCATCAGCAGTTCCAGTCCCGCGCCGAGCAGCGAGCAGGTGAAGCACTGGAGCAGCGTCCAGGAGAACCCGTCCCAGAAGATCGGCGCAAAGATCATGAACGTGAAGACGGAGAATACGAAATTGTCGAAAAACTGTCCGATAAAGGTCGAAATATAGCACCGCGCCGCGTAAGCCAGTTTGCCGTCCGGGTTTTTCCGGAACAGGCGGCCGATGCTCCAGTTGAGGAAATTGTTGAGCACGGCCGACGACAGGAACGCGATCGTGCTGCTCAGCAGGATGAACCAGGTCCCGCCGATGATCGTATTGAACGCGGAGTAGTCCGTTTCGGTGGGGATGATGCTGACGAGGAAAAAGATCAGACAGACCAGCAGATTGACCCCGATGGCGAAGACGGACAGTTTGGTCGCGGCTTTGGGCCCGAAAGCCTTGGTCACGATGTCCATACACAAAAACGACAGCCAGGATATCAGGATCCCGCCGTCGAGTGCGAGAAGGTCCGACTGATAGATCGTTTTGTTGGCCAGGATATTCATGGCGACGACGGAGATGGTAAACAACGCGGTGACGATCGAGGGGATGCTGCGGAAGAGCAGCCGGGTATCCGCCCAAACGGCTTTCAGTCTTTGCTTCATTTTTCGATTTCTCCTTGGTTTTGATTTGTTAAGCGGAGGATTTAGAGGCCGAACTCCGCTGATGCAAAGGGTATTCTATTACAGATCGGTCCGACGGGCAATCGTTTTTCACGGCTGCGCGGGGGAAGCCGGCTTTCCGGACAAAGCCGCGCTTTCAGGATCTTTCCTTCAAGACTCTCTTTCGCTCGTACATTTTACGGTCCGCACGCTCGAAAATCGCGTGGTAGCAGTCGTCCGTTCCGGGACGGTATTCGGCGAGTCCGCTTGAAACGATGACAGAGACGCCGTCGGCCAGATTCTTTTCGATTTGCCGGTCGAACTCCGCGAGGAGCGCAGCCCGATCCCGATAATCGTCTTTTTCCAGGAACACCACGAATTCGTCGCCGCCGATCCGGTAAAGAGGGCTGTGCTTGAATTGCCGCCCTATCAGATGGCTGGCGCTCTCGAGATAACGGTCTCCCGCGTCGTGTCCTTCCGTGTCGTTGATGCTTTTCAGACCGTTCAGATCGAATACGACTACGCCGAATTCCGTCAGCGCGCCGCTCGCGATCCTTTTGTCCAGCTTTTCCTTGGCTTCGGCGTAGGCGTACGCGCTCTTGACGCCGGTCAGGGGATCGGTATAAGCTTTTTGTTTGGCCGTGACGAGGTCAAGATCGCGATCTTTTTTCTCGTCTTCCGTGATAAAGGTATGCACCAGGCAGGTCGCGATGAGACATCCGACGGCATAGAACGGCACGAGAGGGAAAAACGTCTGCAGGATGATAAAGGCCGCCATCACGATACCGGAAAAACCGATCGTCCGGTATTGACTCCTTGTTTTGCCTCTCGTCCTGAGAGCCATGACAAGCGTATAGATCGACACGGCGAGGAACAGCGTGATCTGAGCGCCCAGCGTGAAGTGCCGCGCGCTCCCGGGTCGATAGACGTTATCGGCGTCGAAACTGAACAGGATGGGGATAAAAAAGTTAATCAACAGACTGACGAGCTCATAAAGCAGGATCAGCCAGCCGGCGCAGGTGAGGATCGTGCTGAAAACGCTTTTTTTGTCGAGATAATCCACGACGTAGATCGTCCAGAGCAGTACGGACAGGACCATCGCCGCGAAATAAAGGACCGTATCGGCGTAGACCAGCGCCGTCAACTGCTGTTCATAAAGGAATCCCCACAGGATGTCCGTTACATAATACAGGATCACGACAAGCAAAAAGCGCTTGTATCGGATCTTGGTAGACGTTTTATTCGGGGTTTTTCTTGCTTTCAGAACGCTGTGATTGATGATCAGCGTGATCAGCAGCGCCAGCATACTGAAATTGGAATAATACATGTTTTTCTCTCGCTTCGTTGTTCGTTGGGAACTGATTTAAAATTATAACGCAGATCTTGACAGATTTCAATACTTTTCTGGAGATTCCGTTCAGACCGAAGGGCCGCCGTTCAGCCGCGCTTTTCAGATCCTCCCGCAGTATTTCGCGGGCGGTCGGATCGGACGGCTCCGGCTTTCTCCTTCGTTGAGAAAACGTTTCGGCGCGCGGAGCGCCCGCAGCATGCTGCCGACGAAGGCGCCGATCTCGTCGGCCGGTACGTCGGGCTGAAAAGCGAGTTCTTTCCATCGCGTCAGCCTGAAGCTTTTTTCGGCGTCAAAGCGAGAGACGGTTATCTGGATTGAACTTCCCTTTGCCGGAAAAACGGGCGTCAATCGAATAACGACAAAAAAGACCGGATAAAACCGGTCTTTTCGTTGCAACAGCGTGTGAGTTTACGGCCGCGCGTCATATTTCGCGGGTTTCAAAACCCATGAATTGTCCGGCGAGGAGGGCCGCTTTTTTGTGCTCGGTATAGGCCATGACCTGATGATGCCCGAGACTGTGCCGCATGATCGCTTTCGCGTCGGCGACGTCGATCCCGACCGTGATGCGGCAGTGAACGGTGTCTTCTACCCATTTGACCGTGCCGCTGCTGACCCAGAATTTCTTTCCGTCGTACGAAAGCCCGCCGATGGTGACGGCTTCTTTCGGCATATCGCAGATAAACGTGCTTCCCTTACGCGAATCGTGGAAATCCCGGAGGCACATTCTGCAGTCCCGGCAGGCCATGCTCGGCGGCATGACGTCGTGATTGATTACGATCTGGTTTTCCTCAATGTCCCGGTGGATCGCGTTTTCAAACAGATTGCCCATCATGCCGGCTCCGCCGCATACGCCCATGAGCAATTGCAGCGAAATGACCTGGCTGATGTCGCCCTCGCAGCCGAAACAGCACCCTTCGTCGATCAGATAAGAGGCCGCGCAGCAGGCGACGTATTCGATGCTCGGGAAATACGCGCAGTCGACGGTCAGGGCGTTGGCGTCGTATTTGGCGAGGAGCTGCCTGAGCGCGAGATAGACGGCCGTATAGCGGTCCAGCACGGGATCCCGCTCGTCCAGGATCGTATGCCGCTCTCTCCACGTTTCGGCCAGCGCGAGCGCTTCCGGGCTGCCGACGAGCGCGTCGACCGCGTCGGTGTATTCCTTAAAATCGATCTGCCGGAAATCGACCTTGAATTTGCGCAGCAGATTCAGCGGGCGGCATTCGGCGTTGCAGCTATGCGACGGAATATTGCCGATATAGAGGATCTTCGTGTGACGAAGCATGGAAACGGCCCGGAGCGCGCGGAGCAGATCGTCGACGTCGTCCGCGCCCGTCGGCAGGAACGACGCGTATCCGATTTCCTGCGCCCAGCCGATCACGAAGCGGCCGTACCAGGCGAATCCCCAGTTGTCCCAGTTGGGGAGGATCGGGATGTCCTTCTGCGCGAGAACGGCCAGGATCGCGCCGGCCTCCTCGGTCGTGGAGACCCGCACGATATAGGCGTCCGATTCGGTATCGCTCCCGACGAGCCGCCTTGCGTCGGCCAGATCGCGGACGACGGCGGGTTCTTTGACGATCACCCAGTCGTACAGGGCCGGAAGATTGTCGAGCGAAACGTCCCGCGGAGGGATCTCGTCCGCTCTTTTGGCGTGCCGCGGCTTCTTGACGCCGAATTGCCACGCTTCAGCCGCCATGACCGGCGCGTCGCTGTAATCGCATCCCCAGCCGAGATCGACCGGCTGCAAGACGATCTTGTGGTTTTTCAAAAAAGGATAGTTTTTCATTCCGATCCTCCTGTTTTTTTGGTAAAACCATTATAAATTAAAAAATCGGAATCTTACAATAGATTTTCTGGCAAAAAAACTGTACTTTTCGGCAATTTTGTGATAAAATGCAGTCTGTCGCAAAAACGAAGGCAGGAGATGAAGCCATGAAAATCGATTTTTACAGAACGGAAGACCCGGCCGGATTCGTGCCGGCGCGGTTGTTCTACGTTTATTTCATCGACGCCGACCGCAGCTATAAGGGGATCCGAGGCGTTTCCCGCGAGAGAAGGGGCTACGCCGCCGTGCGTACGGTGTCTGGCTGCGGCGTGATGGACGTTTTCGGCCGCAGGAATATCCTGCTTCCCGCCGGCTCTCTTTTCGTCGTGCCCGCGTGGAAACTCATCACCTACCGTCCCAAGGAGGATCGCTGGCTTTTCCGCTGGTTTGAGTTCGACGCGCCCGCCGCCGTGATCGGGGAAAAAGTTTACGATTTCCCCGTGAGCGCCGAGGAACTGGCCTCTCTCGACGCGGTGTTCGGGACCATTCGCCGGGGCGAAAGACGCGATCTCGAATCGGCGTCGGCATTGTTTACCTCCGTTCTATACACCTGGAAAGAACGGATCGAAAGCGGCGAAAACAAAAAGAATCCGGGCAAGCTGTCCGGGATCGCGGAGATGATCGTCCGCGATCGGCAAAAGAACTATACCGTCGACGAGCTCGCGGGCCTTTGCGCGCTGTCGGTGAGACGATTCCGGGAAGTCTTTGAACGGAAATTCGGCCTGCCTCCGAAAAAATACATCCTGAAAGCCAAAATGGAGAGGGCGTATGAACTGCTGATTTCGACCAGCATGAGCGTGTCGGCCGTTGCCGAAAGCGTCGGATACGCCGACGGATTCTATTTTTCGAAAGCGTTCCGGCAGTTTTTCGGCCTCTCACCGTCCGGCGTACGGAAAAACGCCGCGCTCCTGTCCGATTGAGGCGGGCCGCCCCGGGATCGGATCTCCCGCCGGTTCATAAAAGCGCCCTTCGCTTTTCCTGCGAAGGGCGCTTTCCGTATTGTTTATTTCACCAGATCCGCCCTGTGCTCTTCCATGAGCGCGAGGCATTCTTCGTAGCTTTCCACGCCTTCCGTGGCGCCCGGCTTGCGGATCACGCAGCTGGCCACGGCCGACCCGAGCAGCACGCGTTCTTCCAAAGAGAACCCTTTGACCGTGCCGCAGACGAACCCCGCCATGAAACCGTCGCCGGCTCCGGTCGTACCGACGATGCCGTCGTGACGGAAAGCCGGACACGCGACGTTTTCCACTTTGACGCCCTGCGCGCCGAGCTTGACGCCCGCGACGCCCGTGCCGAGAGATTTGAGAAAAGCGATGATGGCGTCGGGATCGGTCTGCCCTGTGATCTCGACGGCTTCCTCATAGGAGGGGATAAAGACGTCGCAGCAGGGGAGCGCTTCCCGGATATGCGCCAGCCATTTTCCGTCGGACGAGGCGGTGGCGTCCATTGCGGTGAGGCAGCCCGCCTTTTTGGCCCGACGGAAAAGCTCGGCCAGTGTCCCGTCCCCGAGCGAAGGGAGACCCAGAGACGAGCCGACGTAAAGCAGCCGCGTATCGGCCAGCATTTCGTCTGTGATACGCGAACCGTCGTAGGAGTCGTTGCTCTTGCCGTAGTAGGCGAAATGCCGCTCTCCGTTCGCTTCTCCCAGCACGACCGAGCAGGAGGTGGCGGACTTGTCGGAGACCGCGACGCCCGCGTAGTCGATCCCGTGCGATCGGGCCGAAGCGATCAGATAGTCGCCGGGCGCGTCGCGCCCGACGGTACCGGAAAGAGCCGTTTTCAGTCCCAGTTTGGCACAATCGACGGCGACGTTCATCGCGTCGCCCCCGACGGAGAAGGAAATACTGTCGATTTTCTGCGTGTCCGTCGCGAAGATCCCGGCCGAAACGGGAGAGACGATGATGTCGTACACCAGGAGCCCGGCGGATAAAACGTCGAATTTTCTGTTTCTCATGACTTATTTTTCATAGACGTGCGGGACGGAGTCGACGTAGAGCACCTGCCGCGCGACCTCCAGGGCTGTGTCGTAGTCGTACTGTCCGGCCTCGATCTTTTCGGCAAAGACCTCGGCGTACATCTGCTTGATCAGTTTGGCCTTGCCGTACGCCCAATCCATACAGTAGGCGTCGGTGAAGAAACCGCCCTGCTTGTTGGTGGGAAGCATATCCAGACGGTCGTTGATGACCTGCTTGATATGGACGGGGAAGAAATTATGCCACCAGAAACCGTTGAGATGGAGATTGGGAAGCTCGCGCGCCAGCGTGCACCAGGCCTGATCGGCCGACGCGGAGGCGAGGGAGATCTCGAACCGCAGCGCGGGATGCCGCGCAAAGATGCGCGACAGCTCAAAGATCGTTTCGACGCGCATTTTGGAGCCGGTCTCAAACGGGAGCGGCTCGGCGCCCAGCGAATACTGGATCGCGATGGGCTTGCCGATCGCGGCGGTCTTGCGCTCCACGCCGCGGAGGAATTCCTCGTTGATGTAGTTGGCGTAGACGTCGCGGTCATGCTCGGACGGGTGATCCCGATTTTTGAGCGCCTCGATCATATCGGCGCGGGTGACGTCGAAATAACGGATGTCGGTCGAAAAATGCGTCGCGGTCGACGTGACCTCGCCGTAAGGGATGCGGTCGATATAGTGGTTGATGGCGGCGTCCACGTCCTCGATGGTGCGGATCTTGCGCTTGAAATCATAGACGCTGTTGGCCGTAACGGGCACGGGCGGGCCGGGGACCTCCTCGTTCCAGGCGTGCTCGAGCTCGAAAAGCGGCGCGTTGTTCATGCCCCACTGGCTGCGGGTGAAGAACGCCCATTCCAGGCTGTAGAAGAACATATCGTCATGCTTATGCTCCCGGCCGCGCCAAAGCTCGGTCGAGGTCTTGATGATGTTGGCTTTCCGGGCGATCTCTTTGGCGCGCGCGTAGCCGGTGTTCCTGGATTTGATGAGCTCATGGCAGCGGCGCCAGTTCTCCTCGTTGAGCTCCTCGTGCCAGTCGTACAGATCGGCCAGAATGGTACGCACCAGCCAGTACAGGGCGGTGCCGCGGATGTACTTGACGTACGGGATGGCGCGCTCGAGACGGCGGAGCGCGTAATCCTCGTCGTACGCGCAGTCGATCCCGTCGGGCATGCGTTCGCCGTCGGGGCATCCCGCGCTGTACAGTTCGGTGATGACCATGTGGTAGAGCAGGATGTCGTCCAGACCGCGGGCACAGGGATGCGCGGCGTCGATATGCGAATGAATGTCGATCAGTTCGATTTTGTTGAGGTCTTCCAAAAACCTCTGAACGTTTGCTTTCATTGGTTTCTCCTTAAACGATACTTATTTTCTTCTGGAAAGGAACAGCTCCATCTTGTGCCTGGCGACGGCGGCGCCGGCGTCGCTGCCCGCGCGGAAGAGCGAGTTGACGTTGTACTTGAAACCCTCGGCGTCCTGAGCACGGTAACCTTTGCCGTAGCCGGCTATGAATTCGGTGCAGATGTTGACCTTGGCAATGCCGTTTTCGATCGCTTCGGCCACCTTGTCCTCGGGCGTGCCCGAGCCGCCGTGCATGACCAGCGGGATGTCGACGACCGCGGCGATCTCCTTGAGCCGTTCGATGTTGATGACGGGCGGTTTGGTATAGAAGCCGTGCGCCGTGCCGATGGCGACGGCCAGGCAGTCGATCCCGGTGTCCTCGACGAAGCGTCTGGCGTCTTCGGGTTTGGTCTGGTCGTCGGTTTCATGGTGAAGGCCGCCTTCGCTGCCGCCCAGCGTGCCGATCTCGGCTTCGACGGACGCGTCGTATTTTTCCGCAAGTTTGCGCGCTTCGTTCGTCAGGCGGACGTTGGTTTTATAATCGTAGGCGGAGGCGTCCATCATGATCGACGTGAAACCCGCGTCGAGCGCCTCGGCGCAGGCGGTAAGCGTGGTCGCATGATCGAGATGAAGCGCCACGGAGGTGTTGTATCTTTCCGAAACGGCTTCGGCAAAATAACGGACGTTATCATATCCGTCCATATAATCGATCTCCCAGGTGCCGACCTGCAGGATGACCGGCACGCGGAGCGCCTGAGCCTGCGAAACGACGGCACGTGCCGAATCGTAGGACCAGAACTCAAAAGCGCCGATCGCGTATTTGCCCATACGGGCGTCTTTCAGGATCTCTCTCATAGTAACAAGCGACATGGTATTTTCCTTCTTTCTTTTACAAGTATGCTTTGATTTCAAGGGTTACAAGATTTTCCGGGCTTTTAAAACTTCACATGCGTCCTGCCGGCCGGTACGCTTGTCGAAACGGTCTTGCCGCGGTGTTCGGCCGTGATCTCCAGCGGCGACTTTGCGTTGACGTCGAACTCGACGCCGTCGGCCGGATCGGTGCGGTAGTTGTGGAAGGCGCACTTGCCGCCTCTGGCGGTGAAGATCACCCGGCCGTTGCGGCGCAGGACCGTCTCCGTGTCGTTGACGGATACCGAGTAGCGGTCGCCGCGGATCTTCATATCCGTGACCTCGTGTTCGCCGGGGGCCACCGTGCCGAAAGAGATGCTGTCGTAATCGTTCCACATATCCGCGTCCAGCATCACGGTGACGCCGGTCAGCGGGATCAGAGGCGACCACGACTGATGCTTGTGCGACATCAGGGTACGCAGACCCGTTTCGGGATAGTAGTTTTCACAGGTCCCGCCGTGGAGCTCGAGCTCAATGTCCCACAGATTTACGTTCTTTTCGGCAAATTCGGCCATGATCTCGTCGAAGCCGTAGCGCTGCAAGCCCATGAACACCAGATAGTTGGACGGCGGCCAGATCGCCCCGCGCCAATAGCAGTAGGGCGGGAACGGCTTGGTGCGGCCGTGGTGGATGATGCGCGATTCCTTTCCGTATTCGGGATCGTCGCGGGAAAGCGTGGGGATGACGTATTTGCCCCAGAATTTCTTGGGATCGAGCAGAACCTTGATCAGCCGTTCGGCCTTGTCGCCGTCGGCGACGCCGACGAACAGAGGATAGAAAGAAGTCGGGCTGATCGTCTGCGGCCACGACAGATCGCAGACGTAGCGGTTCATATACAGGCCCTTTTCCTCGTTCCAGAACATTTCGTTGAACTTCTTCTTCAGCGTCTCCAGGCCTTCCTTGTATTTCGCGGCGTCTTCGTCGAGCCCCAGTTCCTTGGCGGCGCGGTAAAGCACCTCGAAACCGGCGATCTTATAGCAGCTCATATCGAGGCTGTACAGATCGCCTTTCCCCGACCAGACCTCGCGCATGGGTGTGTCGTCCATTCCCTTGCCCACGTCGTTATAGCCGTAGATCAGGTCCGTATTGTCGGAGGGATACACGGTTTTATAGGCCTCGAAATGTCTGCGCAGCGTTTCCTTGTCCTTGTCCTTTACGTAAGCGTTCCAGATCGCGATCAGACCCATGCGCTCGTCGCCGTGCGTGGCCAGAAGTTGATTTTTCGTCAGCTCGGGCAGATCGTAATAGGAAACGATCAGTCCGCTGAACGATTCATCCCAGCCTGCGACGCTGTAGTTGCCCTCGAGGTGCCACGGGCGTCCCGCGCAGATCAGGATCTGCTTCAGATACGGGTAGTAAATGGACATGGAAAGCTGCTGGTTGAGGATGTTCTGCGCGTGCTTGGCCAGCGCGCCTTTGCCGCGCAGCGTGGTGCGCGAGCAATAGACCGATTCGGCTTCCCGGACGACGGCCTCGCAGCTGCCGGCGTCGCGCGCTTCGCGGGCGTAAATACTCTCGCTGCCGATGAACGCGGAAAAATACAGCGCTTCCCCCGCGGTCAGCGGCTTGAGGTAGTACACGCCGTTCTTGTCGTCTTGCTGCGGCTGACAGGAGGTACCGGTCTGACACAGCCGGAAATACTCTTTCCCCATTTTGGGGTCGCAGGCGATGAGGTAACGGCCGGTGTGGGGCGAGTGGCCGCCGTTGATTACGGTGGTACCCGCGATCACGGCGGTATAGACGGATTCTCCGCGCAGCTCGTTTCCGCTTATCGCGTACTCCGAAAACATCCTTGCGCCGCCGTGCAGCGGGGTGAGGGCGCGCACCTTGGCGGTGATATCTGCCTTGGCCGTGACCTTGCCGATCAGTTCGTCGTCACCATTTTTGGCCCATTCGATCCGGATCTCGTTCGTTTCGACGCAGGCGTAACGGCCGTCGGGATCGTAGCGACCGATGCCGCGGACCTCTTCGTAAAACCGCTCGTCGTCGATCAGCCTGCCGTCGAAGAAGTAGCCGACGGCGACGCCGAAACATCCGCCGTAACGGCCGAGCAGGACCGCGCCGTTCCAGTTCATCGGATCCAGTCCGTACCGGATCAGGTTTTCTCCCGGGAAATACTCGGGCCGCAGCTCCGGACCGGTCTGGCTGACGGGCGGGAAATCCTTCGTCTCGGGAGGACGGCCGGGGATGGCAAATTCACGATTGTAATAACGATGCTTGAAATCTCCTTTTGGAATTACGATCATGATTTAACTCCTTTATAAAATGAATTTAATAAGGTGGTTTTATTGTACAACACACACGGCATTTTGTCAAGTCTCCGGAGATTTTACGACTTAATAAAACGTGTTAACTAACGGTTTGACAAAAAGTCCGGATTTCATTATAGTAGAGAAAACAGGAGAGATAAATATGAATAAAACCAGTAACGTCAAGGCCATCAATATAAGGGACATTCTTCAAATCATATACAAAGAACATACCAGAACGAAGAGTCAGCTCGCTTCCGATTTGGGTTTGACGATCGTTACGGTGAACAATCTCGTTACCGAGTTGGTCAACGCCGGTATTTGCGTGGAAACGGGCTACGTTTCCAACGGCGGAAGAAGAGCCGCGGTCTACGGCATCAACAGCGGATACGGATGTATCATCGGCCTGAATTTGACGCGCTCGGAGATCGTTTGCTCGGTGTGCGATATTTCGCTCGGAGAGATTCTGCCCCGGGTCGCTGTTGAGAACGATATTTCGGACGTTATGACGTCGCTGAGCCGGAGCGGTTCGATATTGAAAAGCACCATCGATAAGCTGCAAGGCAAAAACATCCTCGGGATAGGCTGTACCGTTCCGGGGCGGACGGGGGACGACGGGATCGTCATCAATATTCCCGATTATCCCCAGTGGAATTCCGTCGACATCAGGAGCGCTCTTTCGGATATTTCGACCTTGCCTGTTTATATCGATAACGACGTTAACGCGGCCCTTTTGGCGTCGAAATGGAACGGTCTTGCCGGAGACGCCGATTCGTTCGTCTATTTGGATGCCGACGGCGGCCTCGGCGCGGGATTCATGTTCCGGGAAAGAGTTTTTTACGGATCGAATAATCAGGGGTGTGAAATCGGACATATTTCCATTGCGCCAGACGGACCGCTGTGCAAATGCGGAAGGCGCGGGTGCCTGCAGGCATATACCGGGAAAGAAGAGCTCCTTCGCCGGATCGCAAAAAACGGGCGCCCCGATATTACGGGGATAGACGACGCGATCATCGCGTGCAAAAAAGGCGACGCCGCCGTTCTGAATGCGTTTATCGACGCTGCGTCGTATATCTGTATGGCGATCCGGGACGTCGTCATGCTTTTTGATCCGGAACTGATTATCCTGCAGAACAAATGGATCAACGAGATCCCGGAATTGTTTTCCTTGGTTCAGAAAACGATCTACGACTGTAAAACGGATCGAGACGGACTGCCGGTGCGTCCGAAGCTGTCCTTGATATTGGATCGCGGCAGGAAGGTCGCGGAAAGCGCGGCGGCATGCGTGGTCCTCAACAAAGTGCTCCGTCACTTTGAAGAATGATCCTTGTGCGCTTGCGATCGCGTGATCCTGGGGGTCTCCCGGTTTTTCGCACGATGCGCCTTCGTTGAGGCGCGGCCGGAGAGAGCCGGATTCAATCTCTCAATAAACTGTAATAGCGGCGAAAGGACCGGTTCATCCGGTCCTTTCGTCTGTGCGTTAGTGGTCGCGGGGGTGGGACTTGACACCGCGTTGGGACCTCCGGGTTATCTTGCCGGCGCGGGCGCCGGCAAGCCGGTTTGACGCCGTCGGTTTTGCCTGCGCCACAACGAGCTCCGCTCGCCGGTCTCATCACCCGGTGATGACGGGGCAAATCCGCTCCCGGCAGACAAAAAGGATATCCGTCGAGTATGCCTTTTTCCCACTCGTTTTCTGCGAAAAACGAGGATTTTTGCATATTTGAGTGCATTTTTTGAGTTCGCCCGAAAAAGATATCAAATGACTTCTCTGTTTCTACTGAGGTCATTCATATGACTCTCGGTCAGAACCGATTGTCCTCCATGAAAGCGAGCCTTTGCCAAATCGATTCTGGTCATAAATCTGTAACAAATCTGGTGTCTCTAAAAGTCAAGGAGTAGAAGCGCTTTTGCGCTCCCAGCCGTTCTGGTGCATCTATGAATACTTCATTTTTATCTATGATTTTCAATAACCCGAGATTAAGCAAAAGGAAACTTGCATAATGAGGATGGTCAGTATGGCAGACCTCTTATTTTCCCAGGTTGGTGAACCAGTTTTTCAACTCGTCTCTCTTCTTGGCAACGGTCTCTTTAAATGTTTCGGATCTTTCCGCACGAAGTTTTTCTCTTGCCTCTTTGGCCATCTGCTTTTCAACTTCACGGGCATGCTCAACCTCTGCCGCGACTTCCGCAGCATCAAATCTGGTGATCGCTACTTCAAAGTTGTTGAGCTTTGCGGTCAATGCAGTTTCATATTCTTCCTGAGCAAGCAGAATGATTGCCGTCTCGCCATCGAGAATGCTGTCCCCGGCTTTTTCAAGAAGGGATGCGTTTTCCGCCATGTCATTCGCATCTACCGCGCCGCCGATCAGCATGCCCATACTGCCGCCCAGCAATACGCCAAGCGGGCCGCCAAGGATACCAACCAGGCTGCCGATTAGGCTGCCTTTCCATGTGTCATCATCGGTTGTGCCGCCGTTGACAAAACCGTCCATGATATGGAGCGTGCCATTTTCTTTCTTCACGATAGCCGCCTGCAAGAGGGTGTAATTGGCATTGCTTGTATCACGCTTCAACTCTGACAGTGCCTGATATGCTTCGCTTTCAACTTTGTAGTTAACAAGAATCAAATTCTCTTTCATTTCAAACATCTCCACTGAAATAGAAAGCGCCCCGCGGTTGGCAGGGCGCTGGAGTAGTAATGATTAGCCTTGGATCTGAATGGTCTTGCGTTCCGGAAGCGCTGCCGGCTTCTCCTTCGGGAAGTCAAGCGTCAGGACGCCATCCTCAAACTTGGCCTGGACATCTTCTTCCTTGACATTCTCGCCGATATAGAAGCTTCTGGTCATGGAGCCTTCGTAGCGTTCCTGATGAACGATCTTGCCCTTCTTATCCTTGCCTTCTTCTTCGAGGCCCTTGGAAGCGGTAATCGTCAGGTAGCCATTCTGCAACTGCAAATCGATCTGATCCTTTTTGAAGCCCGGCAGGTCCACCTTTAGCTCATAGCCTTCATCGTGTTCCTTCAAATCGGTCCTCATCACATGAGCCGCATGTTTGCCATACAGCTTGCGATCCACATCGGATTCAAAGCCTCTGAACGGGAAGCCCATCCAGTCATCAAACAAACTCTCTCCAAAAATACTCGGTAACATAAGTCATGCCTCCTTTGATACTGCAATCTTTTTGTTTGTTACCTGAGCAAGGGGATGGAGGTCATCTATTCAATCTTCATTCCTCTGTTCGATTATGATTATAGCATGTTTTTTAGCACTGTCAAGAGGAGAGTGCTAATTTTTTATGTAAACATTTTGTGAACAGATTTTTATAATAATTTTTCCGAGATTCCGGTCGCCATCTGGTTTTACCAAATCTGATGCAGTTAATATCACTGCTCCTATTCCTCATCACTACTCAATTACGCCTATTATATTTAAGCCCTCGTCCCTCCAGTTTTCGCATACGAAACAGAACACCAAGAAATATTTTTTCTGTATCTCCAGACTATGATATTAGATCTCCTGTTCGGTGCTGACCCGACAGTATGCCGCCACACGCTTGGGGCGGATCATATCGGGAAATTTGACAGCGGGGCGGACGGTGACGCGCATAAAATTTGACCTCCGTTTTTTACCCTATGTATTACCATAGTTTTCTCCGGAATGGAAGTCCTGTTGTGCAGATTCTACCGATTTGACAATTCTGGCGAAAACGGCGGAGAGATCTTGTTGAAAACGGCCGCATTTCGGGCAAAAAGGGATAATCCAACGATTACTCTTTTCTTTGCGCAAAGGACAAAAAAATAAATGGACGCCGTGTGTCTGCGTTTTTGCTCCGGTTTTGCATAAAAACGCCCGAAAAAGCCCGATTATACGCCGTTTTTCGCCGATTATGCAAAAAAGTGGACGCATAAAGCGTCCACTTATCGTGGTGCGACTGGAGGGATTCGAACCCCCGACCTACTGGTTCGTAGCCAGGCACTCTATCCAACTGAGCTACAATCGCACGCTTCCTTTCGGAGCAAAGCATATGTTAGCACAGAAAAAACGAAATGTCAACATCTTTTATTCGATCACATAAGCGCGCGCGATCGTCGGCGGATCGACGGGAGAGGACACTTCTCTGAGCGCGGGGCTGTAAACCAGCTCCAGTTTGGCAAACGAATCGATGACCTCCATGCCCTCCGTGACGCGGCCGAACGCCGCGTAGTTTCCGTCGAGACGGGTCTGATCGGTCAGACAGATGAAAAACTGCGAGCTCCCGCTGTCATAGGAGGTCGCGCGCGCCAGCGAGACCGTTCCGCGGGTGTGGCTCAGGGCGTTGGGATGTCCGTTGGCCGAAAACTCCCCCGTCACCGTCGGCGGCATGCCGCCTTCGAGAGGCTGTCCCATCTGCACGACGAAATTGGGTCGGATGCGATGGACGATTTTCCCGTCGTAATAGCCCTCGCGCACCAGCCGGACGAACGCCGTCGCCGTCAGCGGCGCATACGCGGGCATCACGGTGATGACGAAGCTGCGTCCGTCGGTCAGTTCAAAGCGCACGGCGGTCTCTTTGGTCAGCGGTTCGTCGGTGCGCGGCGCGCAGCCGGTCAGTCCGAGCAGACAGATCAATGCGATAGCGGCAAGAATTCTTCTCATCTTGTTATTCTCTCCTTTGTGCGTTTATTTTATGCCCGGCGCCCCGCCTTTGTCAACGGTCAAAATCTTTCCGGTTTTGATCTGTTTGCTTGACAAAGCGCCGATCTCTCCTTAATATAATAATACACAGCGATTGTTTCCAGGAGGGGAATATGGGCATTTATGAACAACTCGTTTACCGGACGGATGCGTATATCGACCGGAGCAGCTGGATCGGAAACTTGCGCTGGTACGCGGTCTGCCTGCCTGACGCGGGCGATTGGCGCTTCGACGTCGTCGCGCAGAAAGGCGAACCGTTCAGTCTGACGACGCTCCATCCGCGCGTCGGAGGGATCCGGGAGGTCGCTTACTTTTCCGACGGCGTGAGCGTGCGCGGCGAAACGGGACGCTTTCGTCTCGTCATGCCGTGGACGGAGCGCGCCGCCGTCGTGGAGACCGATGCCGGTTTCTCGCTCAAAGGCCGTTTCGTCGACCGCGGCGAGGGGCTCTGGCTCCTGCCCGGCCGGCCGTCGCTTTTTGTGCGCGGGGACGCCGCATCCGACGGCGAAAGCCTGCGGGTGCAGGGAAACGCCGTGCTGGCGTGGGGCTATGACGAGGCGGAGCCCGGGTCGCGCCCCCGCCGTTTCCACCCCCAAGCCGCCTGCCCGGAATGCCCCGCATTCTGGGACCCGGATCTGACTTCCTCTCCGCTGGTCGAAACAGGGGAACACACTAACTCCGCCGGTACGGTCCAGACGGCGGCGGCG
>JAHAZM010000080.1 GCA_018385275.1 Eubacteriales bacterium
AATTCTTCCGCCGTCAAAAAACCCGCCTTTTTTTTTCCCCCGCCCGCCGCCAGCCCGTCGCAGCTCATGAGATCGATCCGGTTTTGAGTATCCAGCTTTTCTACCAGCATCATAAACTTTTTCTGCCGTACCGTAGCGGGCGTCGCCATAACAAGCACACGCCCTTCCGCCGTCTGCTCAAGGGCCGGCTTGACGGCCGGTTCAATCCCGACGATCGGGATCGCAAACAGGCTCCTCACCGTTTCGATCGCGGCGGCGGTCGCCGTATTGCAGGCGATCACGACCGCCTTGACGCCTCTGTCGACTAAATACTCCACGGCTTTTTCGGTCAGCTTCACGATCTCACGGTTGGTTTTTTCCCCATACGGACAATGAGCGTCGTCCCCAAAGAATATGTAGTTTTCACGCGGCATGAGACTCAGACATTGCTTAAGCACGCTGACGCCTCCGATTCCCGAGTCGAACACCCCGATCGGCGCATTCCTGTCCAAAGCACTCTTCTCCCTTCAATCATGACCATTATATACCAATCCTCGTTTTTTTACAACCCGCAATTACGATTCCAACGCGCATTGTATGGCTTTGGCCAGATAGGTCATCGAACGCTTCGCCTCGTCGATCGTATTCAGATTATGTCCTACCTCGATCAACACGGAATCCGTTGAAATATGCTGATTATACCGGCCCTCCCATACGGACGGTTCATAGCAGATCCCCGGCGCCTGTGCGTTCATTTCATCGGTGAGCTTTCTGGCCAGTTTATAGTTTTCACGCCATTGCGGTTTTTCAGCCGTTTTTTCTCCCGTTCCGATCACGCACATCATATAGGCCATACTCTGCCCTTCGAAAGAAAACGCCCGCGACTTCTCCGCGTTTTCAAAATATGCGTTGCGATGCAGATCGATATAGATCGCAGGATCATATTCCGTTTTTACCTTTTTGAGCGCCGAAAGCGAACGCGGATAGGCGCCTCCGTAGTCGTTCAATTCAAAATCCGTCGTGTCGTGGATCACGGAGATCCCCAGTTCTTCCAGCGCCGAAGTCAGCGCCGTCCCGACCGCCACCACGTTGTAATCGTTATCCTTTGTGCGCCAGCGCTCGACCTCGCGATAATCGTACCCGGCCGGATCATAGGCTTCATGCGTATGGGTATGATAAATATATACCAACGGACGCTTGTCCTCTTTGGGCGGAGCCGGCTGCCACTCATCCTTGATTTTCTTGATTTCAACGTCAATGACTTCGGAAAGCACCCTTGTCCCGTCATAAACGATCTCACCGTTTGGGGTGATTTCATAACCGCGGGACGTGCGCGCCGTGTCAAAATCATGAAGCTGATAGACCAGAATAGAAGTCGGCTCTCGAAAATCGACGTTCAGCATCAGCTTTGTGACCGCGGAAAACAAACTGCCGTCTCGCTCCTCGCCCTGATAATCCGCCGTAAAAATATTGTTTTGTAACGTATAAGCCAGAAGCAGCGCGCACAGCAGGATCATCAGAGTAAAGCCCGCTTGCTTCAAAAACGTCGTCCGTTCTTTTTTCTTATGTATCCGCATGGTATTTCATCTCCCGATAGAATATACTGTCCATGCGGACGGATTATTCAATGAACCACTTCCCGGATCTCTCTCAGAGTGATTCCGTCATGCAGCGCGAGATTGATCCCCATTGCCGTGATATCCGCAGCGTCCCGCACCAGTACGTCCACGTCTTTGGGGGAAACGATCAATTCGCCGCCGTACTGTTTGGCGACGCCCTCCTCGATCCGGCTTTCCAGCGCTTCTTCTCCGGATAATTCGCTCAATACGTCGGCCACGATCGTGGAAGCAAAAACCACCATCGGTACCCCTACCGCGATGACCGGCGCGCCCATGGTTTCTTGATTCAAGGCTTTCCGATGATTGCCGATGCCGCCGCCGGGCGCAATACCCGTATCCGCGATCTGAAAAGAGGTGCAGATCCGTTCCGAACGCCGACACGCCAGCGCGTCGACCGCGATCACCAGATCCGCTCCCGTTTTTTTTACGAGTCCGCGGACCGTTTCTTCCGTTTCGATGCCCGTCACTCCCAACACCCCCGGCACCATGGCGCAAACCGGGCGGATGCGCTCGTCTACCTTTTCCGGCATCAGCTCCAATAAATGCCTGGTCACCAGGATCCCGTCGACGCAGCGCGGTCCCAACGAATCCGGCGTCAGCGCGCGATTTCCCAATCCTACCACCAATGCCGGAGCTTTTTTCCCGCGCGGTCCGACGAGCGCCGCTATCTCACGGCCCAGTACCGCGATCAGCTCATCCGCGTACGCGAGCTCTCTTTCATAAATATCCGGCGCGTCCACCGTGACATAATGCCCGATCGGCTTGCCGATCGCTTCCGCCGCGGCCTTGGTTTGTACGTTGACCCGGGTGATCCGGATCCCGAACTCCTCTTCGCTCTCCTCGCAGGACAAGCCGTCCAGCCCCTCCGCCTTCGTCCCAAGCTGCTCGTGCAGCTCCGCCGCCATATCCGTTCGATAAAACATAGAATTCACCTCGCTTTTATCTTGACGATTTTTCAGCGATCTCATTCAAAATCAACTTGAAAAAAAACTGTTTTCTGTTATAATACTGTTGAGGTGAAAAAAATGTATGAATTAAATGAAGCGGAACGACAAGCTCTCCGCTCTTTGGCGGAAAAATACATGCGTTATGCGCTCGACCCGATCAACAACGAAAAAATCCGTTTATGGCGGGCGCTGAATCGCAGTCATATGATCCGTCCCATGGTCTGCATCGATCAGCTTCCGTGGAACGAGCTGAACAACAACGGAGACCTGAACTGCGTCAACACAGTCAGCCCGTGGGCGGAACTGGAGCTGGACCTTCGTAAGAAGATCTATCAGTGGGAGCATTTCCCCGTCGATCTGGTCCTCAATCCCTATATCGAGCTTCCGCTTTCTCTGACCATTACCTCTTACGGACTGACGCCTGACGTCCAGTACCAGTCCACAGAGGAAGACAACAGCGTAAAGTCCCAGCATTTCACGAACCTCATCCGTTCTATAGACGACGTCGAGAAGATCAAAGACATGACCGTGACCCATCATGAGGCGGAATCCGCCGAATGGCTCCAGCAGGCGGAAAAGATTTTTGAGGGAGTCGCGCCGGTCCGGCAAGTCTCCACGTTGTCTTTCCATCTCGGTACCTGGGACTACGTCAGCATGATTATGGGCGTCGAGCAGGTCTACTACGATCTGATCGATCGTCCCGAATTGCTGCACGCCGTTATGGAAAGGATCACGCATTCCGTCGTCGCCGGCATCGAACAGGCCAACGCTCTTCAAGTACATGGAGACAACCTGAATCTTTGCCACTGTTCACACATTTTTACCGACGAACTGCTGCCCGAATGCGGCGCAGGCAAAGGCTCCGTTTCCTCCAATTCCTGGGCTTTCGGTCTGGCGCAGCTTTTCACCAGCGTGTCCCCGTCGGTCTTTGAAGAATTTGAACTGCCCTACATCAGTCGAACCGCTTCTTATTTCGGTATGATCTACTACGGATGCTGCGATCGTCTCGACAACAAACTCGACATCGTCAAGCGTATTCCTCACGTCAGAAAGGTTTCCTGCAGCCCCTGGAGCAAACGGGACCGCTTTGCCGAAAAGATCGGACCGGAGCTGATTATGTCCAACAAACCGTCTCCGGCTTTTCTGGCGGTCGAGCAGTGCGACGTCGAGGCCATCGGCAAAGACCTGTCCTATACCATCGAGTGCGCGCGGCGCAACAACGTCAATCTCGAACTGATTCTGAAAGACGTTTCCACCGTCAAGCATAATCCGGATAACCTGACTCGTTGGGCCGATACCGCTATGAAGCTTGTGAATGATTTTTAAAT
>JAHAZM010000003.1 GCA_018385275.1 Eubacteriales bacterium
TGAAGCGTGTATTTGCCCTGCTGATCGCGACGCTGATAATCGTCGGCATTTTTGCCGGCTGCGCGCCCGCCCCGACGGCAACGCCTGAACCGACAGCAACGCCCGAACCGACGGCTACTCCCGAACCGACAGCAACGCCCGAACCGGCGGCTACTCCCGAACCGACGGCTACTCCCGAACCGGCGAGCGGCGTCCTGGCTTATCCTTTTCACAGCCGCGAAACGGTCTTGACGGGTCAAGCTTACCGGGTTGCCGGGACGTTCTGTTCGGGTGTTTTCCAGAATCATGCGGTCTATCAGCCGGAAAAGGCCTTTGACGGCAATCCCGACACGATCTGGGCCTCTGACGTTTCCGATAACCCGTGGATCGTCGCGGATCTGGGCGAGGCGGTCTATATCGGGCGCGTCGAGGTCTGCGGGCGACCCGACGGCAACAACGTCCACGAGCGCAATTATCTGGAGATCCAGGTTTCAAACGATCCGGGTTTTTCCACCTATGAAACGCTCGGTTCGCGCGGACGGTTCGCCTTCGGCAAGGACGAGGTCTGGACCGTCAACGGAACCGGCGGCTCCTATCGCTACGTTCGGCTCACGCGCACGGACAACAAGAGTCATTTCACCATCAGCGAGCTGCGCGTCTGCGATACGCCCGCGGAGCTGATCGCCAGTATGACCGACCCTCTGCCGGCAGGCGCGCAGATGATCGTTTCCCGCTGCGGCAAAACGCTGGCCGTCGATCTGTCGGGAAGCATCTGTCTGTGGTCGTATGATTTTCTGAATCTGCAGCGCTGGATCGTGGAAACAAGCGACGGCACCGTAGTTCTGCGCAACTGTACCACAGGCAAATACCTCTGCAGCGTCGGCGGGCGGCTGGAGCTGAAGACGGAACGTACCGACGAGGCCGTATGGCATACCGAATCGGCGACCGACGCGGGCTGGGTATTTCTGCGCGACCGTTACGGCCGCATCCTTCTCCACAGGGACGGCGGGTTGGCCATTGCCGACGGATACGGCAATACGCCCAGCAGCGCCTGGTGGTTCATTTGTCCGGCTTACGGCGTGGAACTGCCCAAGGGAGACACGAGCTTCATGCGCGACCGCTACGGCGTGATGTATCATCTGATCCCGGACGGCTCGACAAAACGCACCATGTCGGACAAGATCGACACCGAAGCCATCGCCGATCAGCTGGCCGCCGCCGGCGTCGGATATTTTCAGGTGGCGCTCGGACAAAACAGCGGATACTTCAATTCCGACAACAAGATGTTTTCCTCCCTCGTCAAAAAAGAGAATCAAGCCAAGGTCTCGCGCTTTACGAAAACCAACATCCCCGAGCAGCTTTTCGAGTCGCTCTCGAAGCGCGGGATCGATCTGATGTTTTACACCTCCAGCGAGCCGCCCTACGGTATCGTGAGCGACGTAGCGGCTTTCGGCATGAATATGGATCATTTCGTCATGACGGCTGACAGCGCGATGCTCTGGTCGCTGTGCCTGCGCGAGTGGTCGCTCGCTTACGGTGACAAGGTCAAAGGCTGGTGGGCTGACGGCGGGTACGCCTCGGTCATCCCCGAGCAGCGAATTTTCACTATCCTGGCCAACGGGATGAAAGCCGGCAACCCGAACGCGGCCATCGCCTTTAATCCGGGTATTGTCGTGGCCGAATGGGTCGACAGCGACGAATTCACCTGCGGAGAAACGGATTTCCCGTTCGGAGAGGACCGCGACGACGCGCCGAAGGAGCTCTGGATCACGCCGGAAAACGTGCCGATCCTCAATAAACAATGGTATGAGCTGACCTTTCTGAGCGTGGGCTGGTGCTTCAACACCTTCCCGCGCAGCGGGCTGTATCGCGGAGAAGCCTGGGGCGAGCTGGTGCGGACCATTCTCGAACAGGGCGGTACGATCTGCCTCGGCGTGCCTTTCGAGCCTGATAACGGCTACACGATCCGGCCCGCCCAGTATGACATCCTGCTCAAAATCAAGGAAATCACGGGAGAATGAGAGAATAAAAAGACCCGACCCTGTATGGGTCGGGTTTTTTGCTATAGACTCAGCAGTCGGTTTTCCAAATCGGGGATCGAGGGAACCATCGGCACCGTCGGGGCGCCGGCGGGAACGGGGCCGCGGCCGCCGTACCAGATGACGCTCATGCCGGCTTTCAGTGCGCCGATCACGTCATTGGGAAAATAATCGCCCACATAGACCGCATCCCTCGGGCGCACGCCGAGATGGGTCGTCGAGAGCTGAAAAATGGCCGGATCGGGTTTGCTGAGGCCGACCTCGCGGGAGATCACGACGTCGTCGAACAGGCCGTCGAAACCGCCGACCCGCAGTTTGGTGCGCTGCACGCTGCCGTAGCCGTTGGTGACGACGCCGAGCAGAAGGCCGCGCTCGCGCAGGCGGATCAGCATTTCTCTCGCGCCGGGGAAAGGAACGAAGCAGGAAGGAATACAGCCCTCCCAGTCTCCGATGATCTGCTCGTCCGTGGCGGCGTAATGCCATTCCTCGCGCATGATGCGGCGCATTTCCGGCCGATTGCCGTAGCCGGACGCATCCAGCGCCATGGTCCGTTTCACCGCCTCGGCGCGATCGATCGGCGGATCGACGGCGTAGCGGTCGTACAGGATGCCGAAATACCGCTCCGCCGTGGCGTTGCGGTCATAAAGCGTATTATCCAGATCAAAAACAACGGCTTTCAGCACAAAAACCTCTCAATAGTACATCAACGGGATTCTATGACCCGGCGCGGAGCTGACCGATACGGCGGTCGCGTCAAGGAACGCCGGATCGTCCATGGCCACGGCCGTCTCCGCCGTTTGCAGGCGGAAGGTGTAATCCGCCGCGGACAGGATCGCCCGGACGACGCCGTCCGCGTCCGTGAGCTGCAGACGATACGCGCCCGCGGCGCGGTCGAAGGACGTTTCAAAGCGCGTCTCGCCGGAGGTATAGGCGAAGACCTCGCGCTCGCTGTCGGAGCGCCATTCCGTAGAGGTCGTCCCCTCCGCCGTCTGCGTCGTTTCCGAGGTAAAGCCGGCGGCTTTGCGGATCGTCACGGTCGCGTCGGCGGTTTTTTTCGTCCAGCTTCCGTCCTCGGCGCGCGTGTAGCCGTTGCCGGCGTAATTGGCCAGGATGCTCGTGATCCTGTCATAGGCGTCCGCCGCGGCGCGCAGCGTCGCGCGGAGTCTGTCCATTCCTGCGCGAGCCGTCTCGTCCGGGATCCCGGCCGCCTCCGACCAGAAGCCCTCGCCCACGTACCTCAGCATGGCGCACATGTCCGCGTAGTCGCTGTTGTCGATAAAGCGATCCGTGTGAAAAATCATATTATACGGAGCCAGATTGTAACCGATCTCCAGTTTGCCGCCGCGGGTACGGAACGCGCATTCGATCACGTCGCGGCCGGCGGCCGTCACAAGTCCGCCGCTGAGCGCGGACAGATCCGCCATATAATAGATACCATCCTGCACCTGACAAACGCTGTATCCCGCCGCGCGCAGCGCATCGCGATAGCGAATCACGGCCTCCTCCCCGCCGTCGCAGACGATGGAGATATACTGGGTTTTGTCCACCGTGCGGAGGACCACGTCGTAGCTTTCCGCTTCAAAGGCCGGCACCTGCGCGTCGGCGCCAAGCGCGTCGCGGATTCCTCCTTCCGGCCATACCGTACAGGTATAACCGGTCGGGCCGGAAGCCGGCGTACAGGCGGTCAGCAGGAACAGGAAAAACAGACATACGGCGACGATCGGTTTTTTCATATCATTTCCCATAATAACCGAGAATCAGACCGACGACGCGGTCGTAACTGGCCGTGCCGTCTGCCACGCCCTGCGCGGCGATAAAGGTATTATTGACGGATTGGGAGACCTCCATGGTTTTCCCGCTGAAGCCGGCCCAGTAGAGCGAACGACACGCCAGATCGGCTTTGACGCCGTCGCTCAGGCCGTTCCGGATCTCCAGCCATTGCTCCGGCGCGGCTTTTGCCAGTTGATTGGAGCAATAGATATAGGCCGTCAGATAACCGGAATAGCGGAAATCCGGGCTCGGATGACGGATGCAGCAGAGGAAGCCGAGGAAATTGCACTCATCCTCGCGCGCAAACCCCATCGTGTGCGCGGTTTCATGCGCGGCGGTAAAAGGAATATTGGAGTCAGGCATATAGACGTTGATATTCGCTTCCCCGAGGATCGGGTCGTACATGCCCGTAATGCCCGTATACGACCAGTAATAGGACAGCAGGACCGGTTTGACGCGGCGCGCGCCCTGCGGCAGAAAAGTCAAGGTGCCGCGCAGCTCGCCGTAGCCGTCTTTGACCGACGACAGCGTATCGGACAGAGAGGCGCTGAGGCGCATGACGCCGTTTTCGTCCTCTTCGGTCAGGCTGCGCTGCTCGTCGGCGGCGGCGGCCAGCAGTCTGGTCACCCGGATCAGCTCCTCGGTGTCGTTTTGTACCGGAGTGAGACCGGTCAGTTCCGGCAGGGTCAGACGATAGAAATTGGCGCCGTGCATCAGCATATACAGGAGCAGACCGCAGCTGACGGTCCAGGCGACGCCCTTGACGAAGCGGACGACGATGCGCTTGCCGTCGGCGCCTTTTTTCCGTACGCGGCGGATCGCCAGTATGATAAACAGAATCAAGGCCACCGGCAGCGCCAGAAGCAGATATTCCGTCAGCGAGACCGGGATCCAGCCCCACAGAAAATCCGATACGGCGGCAAGCGCGACGAAAACGCCGCGTGAAAACAGCGCCTCGGTCACCTTCGGCATCAGCGGCAGCAGCAGATACAGCAGAACCGCGACGGCCGCCGGGATCAGAAACGCCAGTTTTCCAAGCCAAACAAGCCCTTTTTGTTTCTTCTTTCTTTTTTTCTTTTTCGTGGCCATGGATTCTCTCCTTATATTTTCTATTCTATCACAAATCACGGCGTCGAACAAGGTTTTTCTTGAATTTCTCCCTGCGCTGTGATAGAATACTCTCAACGGATAAAGGAGATAAAGCCATGAAAAAAATCATCTCTCTGCTGCTTTTCGGGGTCTTGCTCGTCTGCGCAGCGCTGCCAGCCGGAGCCGTCACGCTCTCGCCGGGAGAAAAGCTGACGCTGGCGGACGTCTCCGCTAATGAGGAGAACATTTCACATCTGTACAATTTCAACGGAAAACCGATCACGGTCGAAAACGGCATGGCGCGTTGCCGTGCGGAAAGCGGCGCTTATCTCTGGATCACGAAAACCATGGCCGGCGTTTCTCTGGTCGACTGGGAGTATTTCGCCGTCCGCGTACAGAATCACGCCTCGTACGATACGCGCCTCAACGTGGCGCTATGGTCCAACAGCGCGTTCTTTTCGGATTTTCTCCTGCTGAGCAGGGAATATGAGTATCTTAATTCCTCATCCGGCTATATGCTGACGCTGCCCGCCGGTTTCGACGGCTGGATCTACGCCTCGACCGCGTCGTTTATCTATCAGGGCGGCAACGGTTTCAGCCGGACAAAGGACGACACGACGGTTTTTTCCAATCCCAACGAAGGAGATTTCTACGGGGCGGAATGCGATCCGCTCAACATTGCTTCCGTGATGCTGTTTTTCCCGGACCAGATGGGCCTGGATCTGTCGGTAGGCGATATGCTCCTGCTCAATATCGACGACGGGACCGCGACGGCGTCGCCCGAGCCGACGGCGGAACCGACGCCCGAAGCAACGCCCACGCCCGAGCCGACATCGACGTCCACGCCTGAGCCGACGCCGACAGCGACGCCGTTTTTTGCCGATCTGAGGAACGTGGAGTATATCCTCATCGGTATTATTGCCGCGGCTGTGATCGTCACCGTGCTCGTGCTGGTGAAGAAAGAGAAGAAATAAGCGGTCCGCACGCTGAAAAAGACCCGACGACACGTCGGGTCTTTTTTTTGACCGGAAACGGAGAACGGCTCAGCGGAAAAGGATCGTACGGATCTGCTTGGGCGCGAGCGTCAGCTCGACTTTATTGCGGCCCAGGGAGGCGATGGGCTTTTCGCTCATCCAGCAGTCTGTAAAGCCGTATCCTTTGGCCGCGATGAAGGCTTTGGCCGGGACGGCGTCGAGGTTGACGAGACGGAGGATAAAGCCGCGGCCGTCCTCGCTCTGCTTGAAAGCGGACACGACGATGCTGTCGGCCATCTCCAGTTTGAGGATCGGCTCGCCCTCGGGCAGCCGTACTTTGGGGAAGCGGTCCGGGCGGACGAAAACCTCCTTGACGCTGCTGTCCTGTACGGCGGCCTTGCCGCCGAGGAATTTGCACGGATCGTTGTTGACCGAAACGGCCAGAAGCGGGTTGCGGAACTGTTTGGCGTACTGAAGCACGCCGGCCTCGATAAAGCCGCCGCGATAAGGCATCACGCCGAGGCGGCCGCCGAGCGTACGCAGGCACTGGTTGCCCGGAACGAGCCACTGCTCGTCCGTTTCCGGCGTGCTGGCTCCCGAGATGCGGCCGTTGGCGCGTACGACGGTAAAGGCCAGCCAACCGCCGCGTTCAGCCAAATGCTCGTATTCCACCGCGCCCTCGGTAAAGACCGCCAGTCCGTTGACGCCGTCGCTGACGGTCACGAAAGAGGTGTTCGGATGAACGGGGGCTTTGGAAACGCAGCATTCGCTGCCGCGTTCGATACTGACCACGTCGAACGGAATGTCCGCCGTACTGATCTTGCTGGCGACGCGCGGATTAATCAGGATGCGGGTGCGGTGATCCTTGGTATGATTCTCCAGCGTGTATTCGATCGCGGCAAAGGGTTCGCCGCGGCGCAGGCGAAGGGTCAGGCTCAGCACGCTGTGGGACATATCGAGGGAGCGGGCCTGTTTCTGCCAGTCAAATTCGGCCGGCAGCATCATATCGTAGCGGATCGTGACGCGCCGTTCCATCGCGCCGCTGTCCAGGACGGGACCGACGGTGACGTTCATATCGCGCCGCGTCAGAGCGGGCGCGCCGGCGTCCAGATAGCAATAGCTGTCGCCGCGGTCGCCGGTATCCTCGACCTCGAGCACGTTTTCGATCAGGCGGCCGGCGGTTTTATCATACAGATCGACGCGGCCGCTCCTGTCCACGGTCAGACGGAGGAATTCGTTTTCGAGGCATTCGGCCGTCGTTTCGGTACGAACCAGTTCCGCCGCGGAGGGACGGACAGCCAGCGACACGACGGCGTAAGCGGGCACTTCAGCGTAGACGAGGAGTTTCCAACGGGTGATCTCCTGACGCCCGGGCAGATTGATCTCGCTGAAGACGCTCAGACCCATATCCTCGCGGCTGAGGACGTCGAAGGGGACGGATCTGCCCTTGGCGTCGATGAGCTCAAAGGCGTCGATCCCGTCGCTGCGGAGCAGGTCAAGCTGTACTTCCGCGACGCCGCAGACGCGCCGCTCGGTGGTATTGACCAGCATGACAGAATAATCCTCGCGGCCCAGATCCGCGCATCTGGTATGGCGCGCCATGGCCAGAAGCCCCTCGCGGAGGAAATGGCAGGAGCTTTCCGCCAGACGCTCGAAATTATCCTCCATATGCTTGTGCACCTCGTCGCGTGAGCAGCCGCAAATGGAGTCGTGCGGGTGATTCTTGAGCAGCTGTTTCCAGAAATAGCGCATATGATCCATCGAGGAAACCGTGAGACCGGCGCGGTTCATCATCGCGTAGACGGGCTCGAGACGGTTCTCCAGCCGGTTCTGGGCGACGGTATTGGCGACCTTGATATAATGGCGGGACGAAAGCGTGCCGTTGAGGATCTCGTTGTCCGACCCGTGGCGCAGTTCGCCGGTCTCGGTGTACATCCTGACGTTGTTGGTCCTGACGTACTCCTGAACCATTTTGATATAATCGTACAAATTGATCTGCTTGATCTCTTCGCCCTCGGGAAGGAGTTTGTTCAGCTTGTCCAGAATGGGAAGCAGGTTTTCCTGCGGTTCCAGGTGATCCACGCCGTTCATCAGCAGCATATACGGCGTCGTCATGTAATCGGCAAAAAGGTAGTTGTTCACGTCGATGACGAGTTTGGCGTGGTCGATGTTTTCCGAAAAACGCTGGGCGTTGTTATACCAGTAAAGCATGCAGACGGCCAGACACTCGGTGCCGTCGGCGCCGCGCCAGATGAACTCGGCCGGTTTGAACACGCGCTTGGCGCCGTCAATGCCGTCGCCGGCCAGATCGCCGACGATGAAAGGCGGCAGATCGCCGTCGAGTTTGCGCGTTTTGCCCTCGATCTCACGGGAATAATCGTGATAACCGCGGCCGAAAACGAAATTGTTGATACCGAAGTTTTTCAGGATCTGCGGCAGCTGAGAGATGTTGCCGAACTGATCCGGGGCGTAGCCGACTTTCCCGCAGGCGCCGAACTGCTCGGCCAAGCGCGTGCCGGTGAGAAGGTTGCGCACCGTGGCCTCTCCGCTAGTCAGATAAAAATCGTTCTGCATATACCACGGGCCGACGATGATATTGCCTTTTTTGATGTATTTGGCAAGAAGAGCGCGCTTTTCGGGACGGATCTCCAGATAATCCTCCAGCACGATCGTCTGCGCGTCCAGATGAAAAATGAATTTCGGGTAGTCCTTCAGCACCTCCAGCAGCGTATCGACCAGGTGAACGAGGCGCATGCGGAACTGCTCAAAGGGCATATACCATTCTCTGTCCCAGTGCGTATGGGATACCACACAATATTTTTTCATTTCGATTCCTGTTCCCTCTCCGTTTTTACTGTGAATGACGACCCGTCAAAAACGACTTCGCCGACGACGGGTTCTCCTTTTTCATAGAGAACGTCGATCTGCCTGCGATAAGTTTTGCCGCCCGCGGTGACCGTGACGGTCAACGGGGCAACGGGCAGGATCGCTTTCAAGGCGTCGGCGTTCGTGCCGTCGGCAAAAACATAATGCAGACGCAGCATGAGCGTGCGTCTGCCGCCCGGTAAAGTCAGCAGATCCGCCTCGTCGACGTTTTCCTCGCCGGAAAGGCGCATCACGACACTCTCGGACGAGGCGTTGACGACCGTCAGCGTCACGCTCACGCGCCGTGAAAACGTACCCGCGCAGGCGCAGAGACCCAGCAGGAGCGCCGCCAGCAGAACGTATACCGCCGTTTTTTTCATGTCATCATCCTTTCTTTTCGTTGATAGTATATCCTATTTCGGCGCACTTTGCAAGAAAAATCAACGGCGGGACGACCGCTGCCGGGCACGAAAAAACTCCCGTCGCGGGAAAGCGACGGGAGTTGCGGGAATAAACGGATTACTTGTACAGCGGTCCGAAATTCTTGCAGGCGCGGTAATCGGCGCCCTCTTTGTCCTTCGTGCCGAAAGCGGACCATGCGCTCGGACGGAAGATCTGCTCTTCGGGAACGTTGTGCATATTGACCGGGATGCGGAGCATGGAGCAAAGGGTAATCAGGTCGGCGCCGATATGGCCGTAGCTGATCGCGCCGTGGTTGGCGCCCCAGTTCGCCATGACTTCGTAAGCGCTCTTGAACGCGCTGCCTTCTTTGCCGTCGCAGCGAGGCGTGAACCAGGTGCAGGGCCAAGTCGGGTTGGTGCGCTCCATAAGCGTGTCGGTCACGCTGTCGGGCAGCTTGACGGTCCAGCCTTCCGCGATCTGCAGGACCGGGCCGAGACCTTTGACCAGGTTGAGACGGATCATCGTGGCGGGCATTTCGGCGCGGGTCACGAAGTGGCTGGAGAAGCCGCCGCCGCGGAAGTTGTCGAAGCCGGCCTCACACCAGACGGTGGCGTCGGTCATCTTCTTGATGTCTTCGTCGGTGACGTCCCACCACTGTTTCATGACGTGCTGGCCCTTCTCGTCCGTGCATTCGCCGCAGGCGTCAAGGCAGGCCGCGCCGGAGTTGAGCAGGTGGATGATACCGCCGTTTTCTTTGGCTTTGCCCTTGAGATCATAACCCGTGACGCGCTTGGTCGCTTCGGGGCTCCAGAAGGTACGGACGTCGGCGAAAATCTGAGCGCGGTTGGTCAGCAGTCTCATGAACAGCATGCCAAGGCCGTTGAGAACGTCGTTTTCGGTCGCGAACGTCATGGGCTCACGCGGTCCTTCGAAGTCGAAGGAGGAGTTGAGCAGAGCCTCGGGATAGTCGCAGTTCGGCCAGTGATCGGTCCACTGTCTCTGTCCCTGGAAGCCGGCGGCGATGGCGTTGTGGCCGACCATTTCCTCTTCAAAGCCGGCGGGCAGTTTGCTGTTGCCGCGCATCAGGTCTTTGATGATGCAGTACATCTTGATGGTGAACTCCCACTGCTTCTCTTTTTCAGCGGGCGTGAATTTGATGCGGCGCTCTTTGCCGAGGAACTGAACGGATTCGGGGTTGTCGTCGCGGCCTTCCTTGCAGTGCTCTTTGGTCCAGGCCAGCGCTTTCTTGAACTCCTGTTTATTGTAGATGCCCTCTTCCATACGGCGAAGGATCTCGACCTCGTCGACGGATTCGACGCGCATACCCAGATAGGATTCAATGAAATCCTGATCGATGATGGAGCCGCCGATACCCATGCACATCGAGCCGATCTGCAGATAGCTCTTGCCGCGCATGCAGACGACAGCCAGAGCGGCGCGGCCGAAGCGAAGGAGCTTTTCCTTGACGTCTTCGGGGATGTTGTTCACATCGTTGACGTCCTGCACCTCATGGCCGTAGATGCCGAAGGCGGGAAGACCTTTCTGAGAATGCGTGGCCAGCACGGAAGCCAGATAGACCGCGCCGGGTCTTTCGGTGCCGTTGAAGCCCCAGACGCCCTTGATCGTGGTCGGATCCATATCCATCGTCTCCGCGCCGTAGCACCAGCAGGGAGTCACGGACAGGGTCACGCCGACGTTTTCTTTCTTGAACTTCGCTTCGCAGGCGGCCGTCTCGGGCACGCGGCCGATCGTGGTGTCCGCCATCACGACTCTGACGGGAGTGCCGTCCGGATAGCGCAGGTTTTCCTCAAACAGCTTTTTCGCCGCTTCAGCCATGCCCCAGACGACGGGCTCCAGGCTCTCGCGCAGTCTCATCGGTCCGCGGCGGCCGTCCACGATGGGGCGGATACCGATCGCAGGATACTCGCCGATCAGTTTCTTGTTTGCCATAATGATGTACCTCCAAAAAATATTTACTTTTTATATGCAACAGAGCGGTTGGCTCCTGTTGTCTCAGAGTTGCTGAAAGCGCGCGTACAGTTCGTCCCAGCGATCGGAACGAACGGGCGTATAGGTCTTGGTCGGGACGCTGGCGCGGACGACGGCGCGGATCTCGGAAAGGTCCTTCAGCTCGCCCAGCGCGTAGGCCTGCAGAAGCAGGTTGCCCATCGCGGTGGCCTCGTCGGGGCCGGCGACCACGGTGCGGCCCGTGCAGTTGGCCGTCAGCTCGCACAGCAGCGTGTTGTTGACGCCGCCGCCGATCATGTTGATGACGTTGAGCTTTTTGCCCAGGATCTTCTCGAGTTTGTCAATCGTCAGACGATACTTGAGCGCCAGGCTCTGCAGGATGCAGCGCACGACCTGACCGACGGTCTCGGGCTCGGGCTGTCTGGTGCGGACACAGTATTCCCGGATGGCACGGACCATGTTTTCCGGAGCGGTGAAGGCCGGATTGTCCGTGTCGATGATGCTGGGGATATCGCCGGCTTCGCGGGCCAGCGCGCCCAGTTCGACGTAATTGTAGGTCCTGCCCTCCAGTTTCCAGATGCGGCGAACCTCCTGCAGCAGCCAAAGGCCGGTGATATTGCGCAGGAAGAGCGTTTTCTGGAAAGCGCCCTTTTCATTGGAATACTGTTCGGCGCGGCTGGCGGCGTTGATGACCGGCTCGTCGCTCTCCACGCCCAGCAGGGACCACGTGCCGCAGGAAAGGAAGACCCAGTCGTCTCCGACGGCGGGCGTAGCGACGACGGCGCTGGCCGTGTCGTGCGCGCCGCTCATGATGACGGGCAGTTTGTCCACGCCGGTAGAGGCGCGCGCGTCACCGTTGATGTCCCCGAGGATCGTGCCAGACGGTCTGACCGGCGCGAACAGGCGCTCCGGCAGTCCGACGCGGGCGATCAGGTCGGTATTCCATTTCAGGCCGCGCGTGGCAAGGAGCTGCGTCGTGCTGGCGATGGACTGCTCGCTCATCTTTTTCCCGGTCAGGAAATAGTTCAGCAGATCGGGGATGTTGAGCATGGTCTCGGCGTTCTCGATGAGGTATGCCGGCTCGCTCTTGAGCTGATACAGCGTATTGATATTCATCATCTGCAGACCGGACGCGGCGTACATTTCGTCGTCGTTCACCAGCGCGGCTACTCTTTCAAGCGCTCCGTTGGTGCGGCCGTCGCGGTAGGAACGCGGGGAGGCGAGCATATTGCCCGCGCGGTCCAGCAGAGCGTAGTCAACGCCCCAGGTGTCGATGGCGACGCCTGCCAGAGGTCCGTCGGCGGCCGCTTTGGTGATGCTCTCCAGAATATTGCGGTACAGGCCGAGGATATTCCAGTACATCCCGCCGTTGACGGTGATGGCGCCGTTTTCAAAGCGGTGGCAATCCGCCAGTTCCATACGCGTCCCGTCGTAGCTGCCGATGATGCCGCGGCCGTTGCTGGCGCCGAGATCGAGCGCCAATACTCTTAATTTCGCCATAAGCTTTTCTCCTGTTATTTGGTGCCGAAAAGTCTGTCGCCCGCGTCGCCCAGACCCGGGACGATGTAGCTGTGCTCGTTGAGTTTTTCGTCAACGGCCGCCACGAAAATATCCACATCCGGATGCGCCGCCTGCACGACGGCGATGCCTTCCGGTGCCGCGATCAGATTCATCAGTTTGATCGATTTGCAGCCGCGCTTTTTGATGCAGTCGATAGCCGCGACGGCGCTGCCGCCGGTGGCCAGCATCGGATCGACGAGGATGATGTCTCTCTGTTCGGCGTCGATCGGCAGTTTGCAGTAATACTCAACGGGTTTCATCGTGGCCGGATCGCGATACAGGCCGATATGGCCCATTTTGGCGGCGGGCACGAGCTCGAGGATCCCATCCACCATGCCCAGACCGGCGCGCAGGATCGGTACGACGCCGATCTGTCTGCCGGAAATCATTTTGGACTTGGTCCGGCAGATGGGCGTCTCGATCTCGACCTCTTTGAGCGGAAGATCCCGCGTCACCTCGTAGGCCATCAGCAGCGCGACCTCGTTGAGAAGCGCCCGAAAATCCTTCGGCGACGTGTTTTTGTCGCGGATCAGCGTCAGCTTATGCTGGATAAGCGGATGATTCATGACCATTACTTTGCTCATCGGTTCTTCCTCCGTTTATTTAAAGTATTCGTTCTCGGTTTGGCTGATAAGACCTATGCGCCGCGCGTGCCGACCGCCGAGGAACGGCGTGTCGAGCCACGCGTCGAGCACTTCGATGGCCGCGCCCGCGCCGATAACGCGCTCGCCCATCGTGATGATATTCGTATCGTTGTGCTGACGGCAGGCTTTGGCGGAAAACACGTCGTGGCACACCGTGGCGCGGATGCCCTTGACCTTATTGGCCGTGATGGACACGCCGATGCCTGTGCCGCAGACGATGATCCCGCGCTCGCACTCCCCGCGCGCCACCGCTTCGGCCACCGCACGGGCGTAAACGGGATAATCGCACGAGTCCGGCGTATAGGTGCCGAAATCCTTGTACTCCAGACCTCTTTCGGTCAGATGCTGCATCAGCGCCTGCTTCAGACCGAAGCCGGCATGGTCGCTGCCGATCGCTATCATAAAAAAACCACCTTCCGTTTTGATCGAATCCATTATACACCCGCCAGACGGTAAATGCAAGTTTTTCTTCCGGCATTCCGAGCGGAAAAACGGGAACGCCGGACGTCCCTGCGATCCCGGAACGGAGCCGGAGTTTGTCCGTCATAAGGGGGATCGGACGCGCATAAGGTGATAACAAACCCGCGGGTATATTCTCCGTGTCCGGCGGGTATGCTTTTCTCGGAAAGGAGGAATCCACCGATGGAACTCGAACTGACGAACGCGCTGCGCGAACCGACCGAACCGCTGTCCGACGAACTCAAGCGCGCGTACCGCCGCTGGCAGGGAACGATCTCGTTTTTCGAAAGCGTATCCGACCCGAAGCTGGTGGAGCTGGCGATTTTCGAAATGGAAGCGGCCCAGCGCCAATACGTTTACTTACTCGAAAAAATGCAATAGCGGCGCGCCATGCCGCAAAACGGACCCCGTGAAAGGGGTCCTGTTTTATGCGGTCGAGCGCGGTGAATCAGCCTGTTTTTACGACAACCAGGTCGTCATGGTAACCCGTACCGGGGAAGACCGACGCGCCGAGGATCTCGGACAAAGGCGTCCAGCCCGTCGTGTCGTCGAGCGAAGAAGACAGCATGACGTAGCCGAGGATACCCATGAATTCGGTCTTGCCGTCGTTGACGCAGTAGAGTTTGTTGCTGTTGTCGCGGTTATTGAGGCGTTTCCACGGCTGTTTGGTCACGTCCTGAAAATCGGAGAGGGGAAGTTTGGTGCTGAGGATGTACGGATCGACGGATACGATATAACGCTCCGCCTCCACGTCGTAAAGCAGGTACAGCGGCCGTGAACCCGCGACGTGCCGACCGAAAACGCGGAACAGCGATTCGCCGCCCTCCTCCGCCGGGAGCAGGATCTCTTTGCCGTCGTCGACGCCGAGCGCCACGCCCTGCTCCGGGGCTGTATCGGGCCGCAGGATGCTGTAGCGGACCTTGTCGGCCAGAGCGGCGGCTTTGACCGTCACGTCGGAGAGCTTGCCGATGACGCAGTAGACGCGGCACCAATACAGTTCATCGGTAAAGACACGATCGGTGACGATGGTGGACAGGACGTTGTAGTCGCGGTTGTCGCGGCCGTTGCCGGCCCAGAAGGCTTCGATCTGGGACGAGCCCTTGTTATCGTTGCCAAAGGTCTCGTCGTAATGGTCGCCGTTGCCGAGAACGAAGGCTACCGTGAAGCCGTCCGGATCGTTGATATTCTGAGTATAGGCCATCCAGCCGTTGGTCTTGTCATACGGATAGTATTCGCTCGAACCGTCGGTGATATCTCCCCACCACTTGAAGATCGTGTTGTCCGGATTGGAAATGACGATATCCGGCAGACGGTCGTGGCTCACGCCGCCCCACGGGAGATTCATAAAGTCGATCTTATTATCCGAATAATTGGCGATGCCGTAGAGGAACTCGATGACGCCGTCGCCCTTGTCGGTAATCTCGGTATAGTAGACTGTATCGGAGCGAGTCAGGTTATAAGACGGCGTGACGCCCAGGCTCAGCAGACTGAAGCGGCGGGCTTCGGCGTCCCATTTTTCGGCCAGCCGCGGACCGTAGAAGGTGTCGTCCATATAGTACCGGGCATAATCGCCGTCGCGGTCAAGGCTTTTGTACATGCCGGCCTGATGGATGAAGTGCGTCGCCGGTGTGAAAGCGCGATCGAACATCCTGCTGTGGGAAACGGCCACGATCTGCCAGACCTCGTCCATCCACTCCGCGCTGGCGCACTGCAGAGGAACCAGTTCGCCCAGGCCGCCGGCTTCAAACGAATAGACCTGTCCGCCCAGACCGACGCGCATCGTCCAGTCGAGGGACGGATCGTCGAGCTGTTTATGGGCGATCTGCGTGTCGAAAACCGTGGTCTCGTCCAGACCGCGGGCCCATTTGCTGTTGTTGAAAAAGAGTTTGCTGCTGTCGCGCTCGATTTCGGTCGTCCAGTTGGCGACGTTGGTCGCCTCCACCTGCGAGGCCGGGAAGAGGTCGAACACGCTCTCGCCGCGGTTGACCAGACCGAGCACGCGGTTGCGGCGAACCGTGATGTAGCTGTTCATCGCGTCGACGGCGATCTGACCGGGGTTGTCGTACAGCTCGAGGCTGTAAAGCCGGATCACGCCGGGGCCCTTGTAAACGCAGACCTGAACGTCGGTCGCCTCGACGGGATTGACGCGGAAGGTCTCGTCGAACGACGTTTCGGTGCGGTAGTTTTTCACCGCGCCGGGCACGTCGATATATTTGCCGCCCGTAGCCGGACCGCGGTATTGGACGGCCCAGGCGGAGGCTTCTCCGTCAAAGCGGATGCGGATCGTATTGAACGTCACCGGTTCGTCAAACGACAGCAGCCAGCTCATGCCGGAAGCGCTCGACCAATAGGTATCGTCGCTGCCGTCGACGGCTTTCTCCGGGCCGTGGCCCTCGTCGCTGCGGAACGCGGAAGGCGTGCCGGACTTGGCCAGATCCGCCGGAGTCGCCGGCGCCGGCTCTCCGGTCGGTTCCGGCGTGGGCGTAGGTTCCTGCGGCGGAGCAGTCGTGGGCGTCGGGGAACCGACGCAGCCGGTCAGAAGCCCGAGCATGCAGGCCAGTATCGTCCAAACGGAAATCCATTTACGCATTTTCATCTTACTATCTCCTTACCCGAATCAATTCGTCCCGGTATCCGTTTCCGGGGAACAGGTCGTTATTCAGAATCTCTCCCAAAGGAGTCCCTTCTCCGTCTTCCGTCGTCATCACATAGCCCAGAATACCCATATATTCGGTCTTTCCGTCGTTGACGCAGTAGATCGTATTTCCGTTTTTCTTGCGATTGATATTTTTCCAGGGCGAAACGGTGACGTCTTTGAAGTCGGACAGCGGGAAGGTCGTCGAAAGAATATAGGGATCCACGGAAACCAGGTAACGATCCGCCTCCGTATCATAAAGCAGATAGAGCGGACGGCTTCCCATCACGTGAGATGTATAGACTTTGAAGAGCGGCTCGCCCGTACCGTCGGCCGGGAGCAGGATCTCCTTGCCGTCGTCAGTACCGAGCATCACGCCTGTTTCGGCGGCGGTATCGGGGCGCAGATAACCGTAATAAACCTTCTCGGCCAGCGCGCCGGCTTTCTCCCGCACCGCGGAGAGTTTCCCGATGACGCAGTAGATACGACACCAGAACAGCTCGTTCTTGCGCACCTTGTCCGTCACGGACGGAGTCAGGACGTTATAGTCCCGTCCGTCGATTCCGTTAGCGGCAAAGAACGCGCCCATCTGAGCCTCGCCCTTGTTGCTGGTCAAGTAGGTTTCGTTATACCCGTCGTGTCTGCCGAGAACGAAGGCTACCGTGAAGCCGTCCGGATCGTTGATATTTTGTGTATAGCCCATCCAACCGGCGGTTTCGCTAAACGCACAGGTCAGGGTATCTGTGTTTCCGCCCTCGCCCCACAGATAATAGGAATTATCGGGTCTCGACATCACGATATCGGGCAGGCGCTTATGGCTGACGCCGCCCCACGGGAGGTTCATGAAATCAATGCTATTATCCGAATAATTGGCGACGCCGTAGAGGAACTCGATGGCGCCGTCGCCTTTGTCCGTAATTTCGGTGTAGTAGACCGTATCGGAGCGAGTCAGGTTATAAGTCGGCGTGACGCCCAGATTCAGCATGCTGAAGGTCCGGGTCCGTTCATCCCAACGGTCCGCCAGCCGGGGGCTGTAGAAGGTGTCGTCCATATAGTTCTGGCCGAACTCGTCGCCGTGGTCATGGATCTTGTACATGCCGGCCTGATGGATGAAGTGCGTCGCCGGGGCGAAGGTGCGATCCATCATCCGGGCAGCCGAGACGGCTACGATCTGCCAGACCTCGTCTACCCATTCGGAGCCCGAGCACTGCAGAGGAACCAGCTCGCCCAGACCGCCGGCCTCGAACGAATAGACCTGTCCGCCCAGACCGACGCGCATCGTCCAGTCGAGGGACGGGTCGTCGAGCTGTTTATGGGTGATCTGGGCGTCGAAAACCGTGGTCTCGTCCAGACCGCGGGCCCATTTGCTGTTGTTGAAAAAGAGTTTGCCGTTGTCGCGCTCGATCTCGGTCGTCCAGTTGGCGACGTTGGTCGCCTCCACCTGCGAGGCCGGGAAAAGGTCGAACACGCTCCCGCCGCGGTTGACCAGGCCGAGCACGCGGTTGCGGCGAACCGTGATGTAGCTGTTCATCGCGTCGACGGCGATCTGACCGGGGTTGTCGTACAGCTCGAAACTGTAGAGGCGGATCATCCCGGATCCCTGATAGACGCAGACCTGAACGTCGGTCGCTTCCACGGGATTGACGCGGAAGGTCTCGTCGAGCGACGTTTCGGTGCGGTAGTTTTTCACCGCGCCGGGCACGTCGATATATTTGCCGTCCGTGGCCGGGCCGCGGTACTGGACGGCCCAGGCCGTCGCTTCTCCGTCAAAGCGGATGCGGATCGTATTGAACGTCACCGTCTCGTCAAACGACAGCAGCCATCCCAAACCGGAAGCGCTCGACCAACAGGTCGCATCGTCGCCGTCGATGGCTTTCTCCGGGCCGTGGCCCTCGTCGCTGCGGAACGCGGAAGGCGTGCCGGCTTTGGCCAGATCCGCCGGGGCCGCCGGCGTCGGCTCTCCGGTCGGCGTGGGCGCGGGCGTCGGAGCGGGCGTGGGCGTAGGCGTCGGGGAACCGCAGCCGGTCAGAAGTCCGAGCACGCAGCCGAGGATGACGAAAATCAATAGAAGTCTGCGGGTCCTCATTTTCTTCTCTCCTTTTCTTTTCTTATTATAAAAGAGAGAAAAAAAATGTAAATGGACAAAACTAACTCTTTTCGACGGTTTCCATGTATGTTTGAACCGGTCCCTCTTCCTCCGCCGCTTTCCGGAGGACTTCGGCCAGAAATTCCACCGCTTCACGACGCGGAAGGCTCTTGATTTCATCAACGACGGCGTCGACGGCTTCACGTACGGCCGCCGAGGTTTGTTTCCGCATGGTAAGGCTCAGCGTAGCCGGCAGCGTCGCCACCGTATATACGATCACGGCGGTAACGAGGACCAGACACAGATTCAGCAGGTATTTGTTCATGTTTTCCCCTCCTCAACCGGAGTATCCGCCGGGCGCGCGGCCTTTATACCTTGACACCGACGGTTTTTTTGCCTATTATATAGAAAAAGGAGAATGAGCATGAGATTACTGTCGGCTGTTCAAGAAAGCCTGCGCATCGCGCGCGCCGCGCTTGCCGGGGCGATCGAGACCGTCCTGCGCTCGCGCTACGGCGCGAAATGGTGGCAGGAAGGCATCGCCGCGCCCCTGCAGCGGGATTATAACGAACGGAACGTCAACCAGACGGCGGAAACGGACGGAACGGCCGACGATCTGGATCTGCAGCTGGCTCTCAAGATCATCAACGTCTACGACCGGGAACTGTTTTTCAACTATTACGGCTGGGGAACGCGCGAACGTGCGCTCATCAGCGCGATGATCGACGTACGCAACTGCTACGAGGGACACGTGACCCCCAATCGGGAGAGGGAAATGACCGTGGAAAACACGGTCGAGATCCTCGACGGCATCTATGCTTTCTGTTCGCTGTTCAACAAGCAGTACGCCAAGCGGATCATGATGATTATCAAGCGCGTGGAAGCCTCCGGCTCGACGCTGCTTTTCCCTGCCGCAGAGGAAAAAGGCGAGGAACAGAGCGAAAAAAGCGCTGACAGAGCGACGGAAGAGCCAAGCGAAGAAAAGGCAAAAGAGCCGACAAAGCGATCGTTTGCCGCCGAGAAAAAAGCCGGCGCGCAAAGCGAGGAAAAGGCAAAAACGCCGGCGCGACGGTCGCTGACGGCCACTGAAGAAAAACCCGAAGAGCCTATCGGAGAAAAAACGGAAGAAGAGACGAAGGCGCCGGCACGGCGCTCGCTGATCGCCTTTGCTCCCGAGCCGCCCCCTCCGCCGCGCACCGAATACGAGCGCCCCATCCCGGAGGAGGCTTTTGCCGACGCGGAGCCGGAAGAGACCGAAGAGATCGAGGAAGAAACGCCGGCAGCGGTCTTTGAGAGGACGAGCCCGAAAGAAACGCGCGCCGCGACGACCGCCGTCTTCGAGAGGCAGCCGGCGCCGGCGGAAGAACCCGCTCCCGCGCCGCGGAAACCGGTCTACCGTCCGTCTTCCCTGCGCGAGCGCGCCTACGACGATCCGCTGCCGCCGGAAGAGTCGGAAACGCCCGTCTTTGAGCGCTCCTACGCGACCGGCAGGGAACGGCATGATTTCGACGACTATACGAACCGTGCCGCCGACGGCGCCAGCGAGGTCCGTCCCGTCAAAGCGGCGCGTTCGCATCGCTCCGCCCGGCTCACGAAGCTCAACGGCCGTCAGCAGTCCTTCTTTGACGACGAGGAGAAGGATGAAGAGACGGATCATAACGACGAACCGCGCTATCTCAACGTGAAGCGCATCGTCCTCATCGCCGTGCTTTCTCTGCTCGGCGCCATCGCGCTGGTGCTGCTGGAAAAACTGCTCAGCGGCTTTATCGGCATCATTCCGCACGGATACTTTGATTTCCTGAAATGAAGATCTTATATGAAGACGACGCCGTCCTGATCGTGGAAAAACCGCCGGGCGTCCTGTGCGAACCGGGAAAGGGAGAGGACGTCCTCTCGCTCCTGGGCGGCGGGCTCTTCCTCGTTCATCGGCTCGACCGCGACACCGGAGGGGCGCTGGCGCTGGCCAAGACCCGCGCGGCGGCCGCGGCGCTGTCCGCCGCCGTACAGGAAAAGCGGCTCGTCAAAGAATACTGGGCCGTCGTGAGCGGCATACCGGAGGAAGAAGGCGTTTTCCGCGATCTGCTGTTCCGGGACGCGGCCCGCAATAAAAGCTACGTTGTGACGCGCCTGAGGCGGGGCGTGCGCGAAGCGGAGCTGGCCTACCGGCGGACGGCGGTATGCGACGGGTTTTCGCTCGTCCGGGTGCGGCTCGGGACGGGGCGGACCCATCAGATCCGCGTGCAGTTCGCTTCCCGCGGCTTTCCGCTTGTCGGCGACGGCCGTTACGGCGGCGCGCCGATCTGCCGCATCGCGCTGTGGAGCTGCCGTCTCAGCGTACCGCAGCCGTTCACGGGACAGACCGTGACGGCGATCAGCCGACCCCCGGAGGAATATCCGTGGACACTTTTCAGGAGGGAACTCGATGGAGATCTTTGAACAGTTCGACAAAAAATGGGCGCTCGTCACCGCCGGAACCATAGGGGCTTTCAATACCATGACCGTCAGTTGGGGCGGACTGGGCACGCTGTGGAGCAAGCCGGCGGCCACGATCTACGTGCGGCCCAACCGGTATACCTACGATTTTCTGAACGAAAACGAGTATTTCACGATCTGCTTTTTCGACGAAGAGGCACGCGCCGATCTGGCGTATCTGGGCAGTCACTCCGGCCGCGACGGCGACAAAGTCGCGCAGACGTCTCTGCACGCTGTTCCCGTCGGAGCAAGCGTCGGCTGGGTCGAAGCGACGCTGACGCTGCTGTGCCGCAAAACGTACTGGCAGGACATGGATCCGGAGCGTATCCCGAGCCGGATCAAGGAACGGTTTTACGAGCACGATCCGGTCCACCGGATGTATATCGGCGAAGTCGTGGAGATCCTGAAAAAATAAAAAAGACCTGTCGCGAGACAGGTCTTTTTTTGATTCCGTCAATGAGTTTCCCGATGAGCGCCGATATAGCGCAGCGTCTCCATGGCGGTCTCGCCGATGAGATAGGAGGCTTTGTCAAAACCGGCGTCAAAGAGGACGCAGCCGCCTTTTTCCGTGACGGCGTTGGTAAACTCCGACCACAGTTCAGCGGTATAGCGCACGTCGTCGCGATCCCACCACTCTCCGAAATGCGTCAGCATGAACCACTGGGAGCCGTTGGGGAAGCGGGCGCTTTCCGGCAGGAGCCAGTTCGCGCGGTCGGCAGGATCTCCTTTGCCCAGCGGCATGTCGGTTTCGCCGCAGGTATAGTCCTCGTATACGGCGTAGGGGCGCAGGTATACGCCCTCGTTGTAGGCGATCACGGCGTCGGGGTTGCCGGCCCGCAGCGCTTCAGTATAGACGCACGCGATTTTATTGGTAAATCCGTGATAGCTGTAGCAGCCGTCGATCCACCAGCCGCGGATCGCTTTCCCGTAGGTCAGGGACCAGTCGCGCAGGACCGTATACCACAGCAGCGCGCTGTCCATGTTGATGCTGCGCGTCGGGGACGTCGGATACAGGCAGTCGCCGTCGTTGGCCACCGTAACGGGCGCGCCGCTGACGGCGTAGACCATGGTATCGACGCCGACGGCGCTCATTTCCGCCGCGATCCGGCTGATGACGTCCTCACGGGCAAAGCGCGCTTCCGGCTGGAAATCCAGCAGAGAGGCGTAAGCGGCGTTGTAGGTGTTCCAGTAACCGGTCCCCTGCCCGACGCTGACGCAATAGATGTCGGCGCCTGCCGACGCGATCTGAGAAGCCAGCGCGGCCGCATCGTGGCGGTTGGCGATCGAACGGATCGTGCCGGAGCCTGGGATCAGATGCGCGAATACCCCCCATTTCCCCTGCATCCACGTCGTATCGGCGTGAACGGGCTCGTCGTAGGTGATGACGGACTTGATATACCAGTAATCGTTGCGGCCGTTCATTCGGTTACCGAAGGCCGGCGCGAAATCCTCCGTGCAGAGCAGATAACGTCCGGTATCGGCGTTCTGCACCGTATACCAGCCCACGTCGTCGGCGACCAGCGTCCAACGGTCGTGGCCTTCGCCGTCGGTCAGCGCCTTCTCCGTATAGCGGTTGACGATCGTGACGGCGCCGTCCCGATCGAGGATGTCCCAAGTCTGGGAAATGAGAAAATTATACGAATTCAGCATCAGGCCGTCCACCGTATCGCAGAGCACCCGGCCGGTGCGTTTGGAGAATATCATACGGGCCGTGTCGCTTTTGGTCGCCGGAGGCGTCGTCACGCGCGGCGTAAAAGCAGACGTCGGCGCGGGCGTCGGCGTGCTTTCCGTCGTGCAGGCGGCCGCCGAAAGGACCAGCAGGCCGCAAAGCAGAACGGCAAGTAGTTTTTTCATGGTTCTCTCCTCCTTTGTTTTCATTATAACAAAGGCAAAGGTCTTTTTCAATCGAGAGCGGCGGCGGATTTATGAAAATAAAGCAATAGTTTTTATATAATCGTAACTGTTTTTATAAAAAAGAAACGGGAGACGAAAAAAACCGCCGCGAGAAACGGCGGTTTTGCTATCCTTACAGTTCGCAGCGGCCTTCCAGCGCTTTGAGAAGCGTGACCTCGTCTGTGTACTCCAGATCGCCGCCGACGGGAATGCCGTGGGCGATACGCGTGACGCGGATGCCCATAGGTTTGATCAGGCGGGCGATATACATGGCGGTGGCTTCGCCCTCCACGTCCGGATTCGTCGCGAGGATGACCTCCTTGACCTCGGCGGTCAGACGGGTCATCAGTTCACGGATGCGGATGTCGTCCGGGCCGACGCCGTCCATGGGCGAAAGCGTCCCGTGCAGAACGTGATACAGCCCCCGGTATTCGCCCGTGCGCTCCATGGCGTTGACGTCGCGGGGATCCTTGACGACGCAGATCACGCTCGGATCGCGGCGCGCGTCGACGCAGACGGAGCAGCGTTCGCGGTCGGTGAAATTGCCGCAGACGCTGCAGTAGTGCACCTTTTCTTTCGCTTCGATCAGCGCCTCGGACATTTCACGGACGTCCGAAGCGGGCATGTTGATAATGAAATACGCCAGCCGCTGAGCCGTCTTGCCGCCGACGCCGGGCAGCTTGGACAGGCTGTTCACCAGCCGGGCGATCGGTTCGATCACGACAGCCACGGTCAGAAGAGTCCTCCCATCCCGCCGGTCACGGCGGCCATTTTCTGCTGGGCGATGGCGTCGGCCTTTTCCATGGCGGCGTTGACGGCCGCCACGATCATATCCTCGAGCATCTCCGTCTCCTCCGAGTCGACGGCCTCCGGTTTGACGGAAAGAGCAATCAGCTTCTTACTGCCGCTGACCGTCGCCGTCACCATGCCGCCGCCGCTGCTTTCCGAGACGCGAAGCTCCTCAAGCTCCGCCTGAACGCGGGCCATGTCCGCCTGCATCTTCTGCGCCTGACGGAGCATCTGCTGCATATTACCGCCGCCGCCGCCAAAACCGTTGAATTTAGCCATTTTCTTCTTCCTCCGTTCGACCGTCGTCGTATTCGTCTGGTTCAATGAACTCATCATAGCTCTCTTTTTCGTCAAAAAGATCGTCGTAAGATGAGGACGTTTTTGCTGTGTCGAGCTCGGGTTTTCCGCCGCCGAGCAGGGCGAAGACCTCCTCGATGGGAGACGCGGCGTCGCTGCCGACGCGGCAGGTCAGGTCATACGATTTGCCCGTAATGGTCTTGATGCTTTCTTCCAGAAAGCTTTTGTTCTGCGGACGCATCAGCGCCTGGCAGAAAGCCTCGTCCTCGGAGGGGAACTCCAGGATGAAGCGTTCGCCGAGCAGCTCGCCGCCGTTGGCCGCTTTCAGCATGGCCAGCAGAGAGATCTTCTGCTTCCTGACGAGTTTGAGCAATTCAGCGTAAACGCCGGCATAATCTCTGCTCACGCGCGGGGGTTCGGTCGTCGGCGCGGACGGTTCGGCCGTCTCGGGCGCGGGCGAAGTCCGGGCAGGCGCCGCCTGCTGTGCGGCTGAAACTGCGACGACGCCGGAGCGGACCGTCGTTTCCAGCGCGCCGAGCCGGGTCTCGAGGGCCTGAACGCTCTCGCGCTCGTCCTCTGGGCGGCAGATTTTCAGCAAGGCCAGCTCGAGCAGGATCCGCGGACGCGAGAAACGCGCCAGAGCGATCTCCGTATCGGCCAGAATACCGATCGCGCGCTCCAGCGCCGCGGCGGAAGCGTCGGACGCCTGTTTCCGGAGACGGGCGTAGACTTCCTCGCTGCAGCCGACGACGTCGCGGCAATCGGCGCCGCGGCTGACGCGTACCAGCAGGACGTCGCGCAGATGGCTCATCAGTTCGCGCAGGAAGACGTTGACGTTC
>JAHAZM010000006.1 GCA_018385275.1 Eubacteriales bacterium
CCTGATAATAGTATATTTAAAAGTATAGCACTTTCCCGGATGCTTGACAACGGAAACGTAACAAAAAACCGGCCGAAATCGATTCGGCCGGTTTGGTTTCAGATCACGATCCCCTTGAAGAATATATTGCTCAGCAGCATCATGATCGTGCTGGCTGCGACGTTCCCGATCACGATGGTGGGAAAAGCGTACTTGAAATCCATGTTCAGAAAAGTCGCGATCAGAGATCCGGTCCAGACTCCCGTCCCCGGCAGCGGGACCGCCACAAAGGCGAATACGCCGATCACGGAAGCCCATAGTTTCTTTTTGGCGCTCTCTTCTGCTTCGATATTTGATTTGACCTTACGGCTCTTTTTTTCACCGAGACGCTCGACCCACGCAGCCAGTTTGGCAAAAAGCTTCGTGCTCTTCATCCAGGCCAGGATGGGTTTGAGCAGCAGCAGCGCAACCAGCGTCACAAGGGTCGTCCCGATCTGCGAATATCCGAACGCGGCCCACGGGCTGATGCCGATACCAACGGCATAAGGAATAGCGCCTTTGACCTCAATGAGCGGCACGCAGGCCATGGCAATGGTCGTCAGGATCTTCATAAAATCAGACATAATGCTTTTCTCCCGCAAATTTGATATTTCGCTTTACAAATCGTCCGTTCTCCGTTACGCTCTAAACTATGGAGGTCGTGTTTATGCGTAAAGTTTTAGGCTGCCTGCGCAGGGCGGTCACCGATTTTCATATGATCGACGACGGCGATCGCATCGCGGTCGGCGTTTCGGGCGGAAAAGACAGCCAGCTCCTGCTGCGGGCGTTGGCCGTTTACCGTGGTTTTTCCCCGCAGAAATTCGAGCTCTGCGCCGTCACGGCGCATATGGGGCTCGAACCGTTCGACGTTACGCCGATCCGATCGCTTTGTCAGGAACTGAACGTCGAATATCGCGTCGTCCCGACCGAGATCGGCCGTATCGTATTTGAAACGCGGCAGGAGCAGAACCCCTGCTCGCTCTGCGCCAACATCCGCCGCGGCGCGGTCAATTCCGCCGCCAAAGAAATGAACTGCAACAAAGTAGCGTTGGCGCACCATGCCGACGACGCGATCGAAACGCTGCTCATGAGCCTGTTCCTGGAAGGCCGCGTCCACACCTTCGCCCCCGTGACCTATTTATCCCGCATGGATCTGACCGTGATAAGGCCTTTCATTTATCTGGAGGAAGCCTATATCCGGAAAGTCACGGCCAAATACGCTATGCCCGTCATCACCAGTCCCTGCCCCGCCTGCGGAAACACAAAGCGTGCCGAGATCAAACAGCTCCTCGACACGCTGGAGACGCGTTTTCCGGACGTCCGCAAAAATCTGATCGGCGCACTGAAAAACGAAGCCCAGTACGGGCTCTGGCACAAGCCCTCAGATTAAACCGAGTTCACGGCAAATCTCGTCCAACCGCTGCTTGGGCGTGACCGCCTCTTTCATGTCAAAACCGCCGTCGCCTTCTTTTTCCTCGCCCTCTTCTTCGTTTTTTTCTCCTTGCGGCGCGTCGGCAGACAATTCCGTCTCTTCCTGTCTCAGCGTTTTATGAAAGCGATACTCCTCTTCCGAATCGGCTTCCGCAGTCTGTTCCTGCGGTAAAGCCGGTTTTTCTTTGCTTTCCAGAACCGGCGTTTCCTCCGCAAAGCGGAGAATGGCGTTGATCTTTTCTTCCGTCTCGGCCTGTAAACGCTGTAAGGACTTGGCGTATTCGTCATTGAGTGCAAGAAGCTGCGCTCGCATCTGCGCCAGGCGCTCGTTCATATTCTTCTGCTTGAGTTCCGCGGTTTCGGCTCTTTCCATGACCTCGACAAGCGTATCCGTCATGAAACTCTCGTTTTTCTTATACCGCTCGATCTGTTCGTCACGGACGGCGTTCTGATGCTTCAATTCCTCGATTTCGTCAAGCTTGGCCGTCAATTCCTCCAGATGCTCCGCGTCTTTCTTGTCCAGCAACTCCTGCACGCGGCGGCGATTCAGCCCGAACAGACTTCTTCTGATCTTTACGTCCATCGTAAAAATCCTCCGTATCAGAATTTATGCTCTTTCAGCATGCTGTGTTTCAGATCATAGAGTTCCTGAGAAAGGTCGACCTTGTAGTACTGCGGATTCTTGATGCGCATGTATTCGCTCCAGAACGTCTCGAAGTCTTCCTGCGCATATTTACTGATCTCGGAAAGCGACGGCGATTCGTAAACGCACTCGCCGTTGACGAAAACCGGGACCAGCAGCTCCTTCACATGATAGTCGGTGATGAGCATCCGTTTCCACGTCTGCTCCGGATGGAAAATGGATAGCGGCTTGCTCTCGTCGATCGTCTCATGCGCCAGCGTAATCAGGTCCGCCAGGGCTTTATTATTGCGATTATCGTAGATCCGATAGACCTTTTTAATGCCGGGATTGGTCACCTTGTTCACGTTATCCGATATTTTGATCTTCGGAATCACGGTGCCGTCTTCCATGATTTCGGCCGACATCTTATACACGCCGCCGAGAGCCGGTCTGCGATCGCTGGTGATCAGTTTGGTACCGACGCCCCAGATATCGATCCGGGCGCCCTGCGCTTTCAGCTCCCAAATGACCTCCTCGTCCAGGTCGCCGGAAGCAAAGATCTTGGCATTGGGATAGCCCGCCGCGTCCAGCATCTTTCTGGCTTCCTTGCTCAAGTACGTCATATCGCCGCTGTCAAGGCGAATACCGACGGGCTCATAGCCTTTGGCTCTCAACTCGTCAAAGACCTTAATGGCGTTGGGCACGCCGCTCTTCAGCGTATCATACGTATCGACAAGCAGGAGACAGCCATCCGGATAAATGTCCGCGTAAGCGCGGAACGCCTCCAGCTCGCTGTCGAAATGCATCACCCAGCTGTGCGCGTGCGTCCCTTTGATGGGAACGCCGTACATCTCGCCGGTCAATACGTTGGACGTCCCGACGCAGCCGCCGATGATGGCGGCTCTGGCGCCGTAAATACCGGCGTCCGGTCCCTGCGCGCGGCGCAGACCGAACTCCATGATCGCGTCGCCCTGCGCGGCGTTGACGACTTTTCTGGCTTTCGTCGCGATCAGCGTCTGATGGTTAATGATATTGAGGAGCGCGGTCTCCACCAACTGCGCTTCCATTGTCGGAGCTGTCACGCGCACCAGCGGCTCGCCGGGGAACACAACAGTTCCCTCCGGTACGGCTGCGATATCGCCGGTAAATCTCAGATTGGCCAGATAATCGAGAAATTCTTTTCCGAAGATCCCCAGAGAATTCAGATAATCGATATCCTCTTTGGCAAAATGAAGGTTCTTGATATACTCGATAGCCTGCTCGAGTCCGGCCATTACGCAATAATCGCATCCGTCGTCAAATTTCCGATAGAAAACGTCAAAAACCGATTTTTTCTTCTGCTTATCTTTGAGCAAATAACCCTGCATCATCGTCAGCTGATACAGATCCGTCATCATCGTTAAATTTCTCATGATTCATCCGCCTCTTCCGTTTTTGTTTTTTCGATGGTTTCTTTCTTGCTTTCGTCCGGCGCGTCGTCAGCCAAACCCTTTGCCGCCAGCGCCGCCTTTCTTTCATCCCCGAGTTTCAGTTTTCCCGTTCTCAGCAGGATGATAAACACTACGCCGACTACGACCATCACGGCGCTGAGCACCTGCGAGACCCGGATACCGGTATTCCCGATATAGAGCGAATCGGAACGAAGCCCTTCGACAAGCGTTCTTTCAAAGCCGTACAGCGCCAGATACCAGAACAGGATCTCCCCCTCGGCCTTCTGCCATTTCAGTCTGTAAATCAGCAAAAACGCGAACACGAGGAAGCACCAGACCGATTCATAGAAAAACGTCGCGTAATGCCACGGCTGTGCGCAGGCTACGCCATCGACCGTATGCGGGATGTCGATATATACCGCCATGGGAAACCACTGCAGCGCCTCGTTGGTGACCACCGGTCCGAACGCTTCTTTATTGAAAAAGTTTCCCCAGCGGCCCATCGCCTGACCCATGATCAGGCACGGGATCGTGATGTCCGCGATCTTCCAGAAAGAAGTGCGGCGGCGCTTTTTCTTATTAAACAAGCCGTCGTAGAACCCGAACCGGCTGTACAGGATTCCTCCGATGACGCCGCCGATGACCGCTCCGTAGATCGCCAGACCTCCGTCGCTAATCCGGATCATCGCTCCCAGCGGGTCCGGCTGTCCCAGATAATAGTCCAGCCGGAACAGGATATAATACAGCCGGGCGCCGATAACGGCCAGCGGAATAGCCCACAAGGCCAGATCCAGCGCCATATCTTTATCCAGCCCTGCTTTTTTTGAGAAATACCTGACGATAAACAGGCTGATCAGAATGGCCGAACCGATGATGATGCCGTACCAGTGAACGGAAAAGCTTCCGATATTGAAAGCAACTCCGGTAAGCATTTTGCCTCCCCTTTCGCATAATCGTATTTTGAATAATTATATCACCGAAACGTACGTCGCGCAACCTTTTTTCCTTGATTAATCCCCGTTTTTCCGCTATACTACAAGAAAGGAGCGCTTATGGACGACAAAGATTTTCTTCACGGGCTGACGGCCCCGCTGTTGACCTGGTATGAAAAAAATAAAAAACCGTTGCCATGGCGGATCGACGCGACGCCGTATCACGTCTGGATCTCCGAAATCATGCTGCAGCAGACCCGCATCGAAACCGTTATCCCCTATTATCACCGTTTTATGACCGCCGCTCCGGACGTATGGGCGCTGGCCGCTATGCCGGAAGCGGAGCTGATGAAGCTTTGGGAAGGTCTCGGCTATTATTCCCGTGCGCGGAATCTGCAGAAATGCGCCGCCATCCTGGTCAAACAGTATAACGGCACGCTGCCCGTCTCCGCCGCCGAATTGGAAAAGCTGCCCGGCATCGGCGCTTATACCGCCGGCGCCATCGCCTCGAGCGCGTACGGGCAGCCCTCCCCGGCCGTCGACGGCAACGTTCTGCGCGTGCTGGCGCGCCTGCTTCGGCTGAACGAGGACGTTCTTTCTCCTTCCGTCAGAAAGCGCCTCACCTCCGAACTGGCCGCCGTCTATCCGAGCGGAAAAAGCGCCGGCGCACTGACGCAGGCGATCATGGAGCTGGGCGAAACCGTCTGCCTGCCCAACGGGGCTCCTCTCTGCCGGCAATGTCCTCTGGCAGGGCGTTGTCAGGCTCACGCCGAGGGCACGGAAACGCTGTTTCCGATCCGCAGTAAAAAGAAACCGCGGCGCATCGAGAATAAAACGGTCCTCCTGCTCCGCTGCCGCGATCGCTACGCCGTCGGGCGGCGTCCGGACAAAGGTCTGTTGGCCGGCATGTACGAACTGCCGAGCCTGCCCGGCAAGCTCACCGTTTCCCAAGTCGCCGCTTTTTGCCGAAACGCGGGATTAGACGCGACGGACATCTCTTTTTCAGGAGAAGCCGTTCATATATTTACTCATATCGAATGGCGCATGACCGGCTATCTCGTCGTCTGCACTCATCCCGTTCCGAACTACGAATGGTTCACCGAGGAAGAGATCCGCACACGCGTTGCCGTTCCCTCCGCCTTCCGGTATTTTTTAGAGAAAATAAAAGAAAGCCCGTGAATCGTCACAGGCTTTTTTTCAATCCACCAGGGCGGCCGCTCCCAGAATGCCGGCGTCGTTTCCGTTAGCCGAGAGACAAATTCGGCGCGGGAACTTCTTTTTATCGAAATAGCAGATCTTTTCGAGTTCCTTTTCCAATTCGTCGATCAGAATAGCGCCGGCGTTGGAAACGCCGCCTCCGATCAGGACCGTATCCGGATCAAAGGCATTGATCAGGCCGTTGACGGCGCAGGCCAGATAGCGGATATAGCCCCGGAAAACCTCGCAGGCGTACTCATCCCCTGCTTTGGCCTCGTCAATCACGTTTTTGGCCGTGATCCGTCCGTTGGCCTTCCGGATTTCCAGCAACCTGCCGCGGATATTCTCCGTCGCCTGCGCGACCAGCGCCGTGGCGGAGCAGTATTGTTCGATACAGCCGTCTGCGCGGCAGGGACAATGCTTCCCTCCGAAAACCAGCGGAAGATGCCCGAGTTCGGCGGCGTTTCCGTGCGTTCCGACGTACAGTTTCCCGTCGATCAGGATCCCGCCGCCGACGCCTGTTCCCAAGGTCAGCATTACGGCGTTTCTGGCGCCCTTGCTTGCGCCGTAACGGCATTCTCCGATGAGCGCGCAGTTGGCGTCGTTATTGGAGAAAATCCGGTACGGCACCAGTTTTGACAGCTTTTCGCCCAGATTCAGATTCGACCAATTGAGATTCACGCACTGAAGCACCACGTTATGGAGCACAGACCCCGGCACCCCGATCCCGATACCGGCGATTTTTCTCTCTCGACCCGCCGCCGCTTGTCTGATCAGAGAAGCCATATCCGCTATGATCTCGTCGTCGCTCCTGTCTTTCAGCGTCGGGCACTGCTCCTTAAAAACAATTTTCCCGTTTTCATCTACGACGCCGCAGGCTATTTTCGTACCTCCGACGTCCACACCGATCCTGAACAAGTTAACCCTCCCAATCGATATCCAGCATATACACGACCGGGAAAGCCTTTTCCCCGGCTGAATAAATGTAATTCAAGACGCACTTCCCGTCCTCATATAACGAGCAGTCCTCGCTAACGGCGTTCAGCAGTTTTTTATCCGTCCGCGCCGTCAGATCAAAGCAATGCACGGCGATATTGAATTCCGTTTCCTGCGAGTCCTCCCCCACGCCGTAAACCACGAATCTGTTTCCTTTGCAGAGGAAAAACCGGCTCAGATCTTCTAGCCTCTCGGCGATCATAAAGGTCTCGTCCGTGCCGATATTGACGTATTTCAGGTCTTCCATCCGCTCATCCTCGGGATTGTTCAGGCGCAGCACGGCAAAGGAGCCGTCCGAAGCGATCTGATAATCCGAGCACGCCCCAACGGAAACGCTCGTGCCGTTCGGACTCAGCAGCATCAGATGCGTGCTGCCGCCGAACGCCGCCATATAAGCGATCCGACCGTCGTCCAGCACCTCCACGCGCCCGAAATAGCTTTCCGCCAGCGTCGCGATCTCTCCCGTGGCCGCGTCATAGCTTTTCAGGTCAAAGCTTCCTTCTCCGCTGGCCGAATACAGCACGTCTCGGTTCTTATCCCAGGCAAAGCCCGTCGAATAAGTCCCCATGCCCTCCTCGCCCGTGACGCGGATCGATCCGGTTTCGGTATCCAGCACGCTCAGGACCATCATGGTGTCCGCTTGTTCTCCGATAGCGATATAGCGTCCGGACGGCGAAACCAGTACCGCCGCCACCGAAAGGAACGCCCGATCCGTCACCGGTTTCCCGTTTCCCGTCAGATCCTTGAGTACCAGTTTTTCCTTCAATTCACCGTCTTCCATAAACGGGACCGAAACAAAGAATTTCCCGCTCTCCGGCGAAGATACATACCGTGCCTCCGTAAACATCAGCGTCCCCGTATGCTCCGTTCCGCTCATGATATACAGTTTCTTTTCTCTCAAAAACCGGATCTCGCTTTCCGGATCATAGGCCGGAAGCGCGTTTTCCTTCAGCTTGACGACAGTATAGGCGGAGATATGGATTTTTTCGCCGTAGATTTCTTTCAGTCTTTCCTGCTCGGCTTCCGCGGCCGTCTGCGTATCAAACGGCTTTGAAATCAGCACCGCATGAAGCCCGTCGGACGTCAGAGTCGGCGTAAGGCTTTCTACTTCGGAAGCGGCGTATTCATCATATATGCCGATCGCGTCCGCGATCACATAGTATTTTTCCGGTTCTTCTCCGGGCACGACCTTCACGTCAATGCGGAGTTGTCCGTTGCTTTCCCGGCAGGTATAGGTGTAATTACCGGCGATATTGACATAAATATATGTGTTCGGGTCGTCAAAAAACTGCCGCACGGTCAGACCGTTCACCACCATACTGCGATAGACTTTGCTTTCATAATCCCGATACATCACGCCACTCACAACGATGACCAAACGGCTCGGCGTATCCAGATGCCGGATCTCATAGGAAGGCACTCCGGTAATCGCAGTCTCCTCCATGCCCATTTTTTCACTGCCGGTCACAAAACCGACCGTGATCCCGCCGTCATCCACCGATACCGTGCGGATATTGACGCCCTTGAGAGGCGCGCCGCCGCGGATGGTTTCCGTCGCCTCGTGCTGCGGCGCGCAGGCCGCCGCTCCGGCAACCAGCAAAACGATCAGAACCGACGCCAAAATTTTTCTCATTTTACGCACCTCCGATGATCCTGTCCCGAGCCGTTTCGGCCTGCGCCAGAACGCGCTCTGCGTCCACCGTCCGATACTCTCCTTTTTCAAAAACGATCCGTCCGTCGATGATCGTGACGGCTACGTCCGTGTTTTCGGTCGCATAAACCAGATTGCTGATCCGATCGTTGATCGGCTGTTGATGAATTCCCGATTGATCCACGAGGATCATATCCGCTTTCCGTCCCGGCGCCAGCACGCCGATATCGTCCCGGCCTAAAGCTCTGGCTCCGTCGGCCGTCGCCATACGGATCGTTTCACGCGCGTTGAGCGCCGTCGCGTCCAGGCAAACGCCCTTTTGCAGCAGAGCCGCCAGCGTCATATCCCGGAAAAGACTCTGCCGGTTATTGCTGGCCACGCCGTCGCTGCCCAAAGCCACCGTGACGCCTTTTTCGCGCAGCATCCGGACCGGCGCGATGCCGCTGGCCAGTTTCAGATTGCTGGTCGGACAATGCGCCGCCGCAGCTCCCGTCTCGGCGATGACGTCCGCGTCTTCTTCGGTCAGCCATACGCCGTGCGCCAGCAACGTTTGCCGGCTCAGACAGCCGAGAGAATGCAGATACGCCGTCGGTGTGACGCCGTGTTCACGCAAACAATCCTCATGCTCTTTTTTTGTTTCATCCAGATGAATATGCAGCCCCGTCCCCAGTTTTCCTGAAACGGACACGCATTTTTTCAGCGTTTCAGCCGGGCAGGAATAAATCGCGTGCGGCGCGAGCCGTACGTGGATCCGATCGCTTTGATACCGGCGGAACAGCTCCACCGTTTCATCGATGCGCTTTTGTCCCTCCTCGCCGTCTCCGACGATACAACGGCCGATATCCGCCCGCATCCCGATCTCCTGTGCGGCGCGGATCGTGCCTTCCGAGAAAAAATACATATCCGCAAACGTCGTGACGCCGCCGGCGATCATCTCGCACATCCCGAGCAGCGAAGACGCGTAAACCACTTCCGTGTCCAGTCTGTCCTCGATCGGAAAAATATGATCGTTGAGCCAATGATGCAGCTCCACGTCGTCCGCCGCGCCGCGCATCAGCGTCATGCCGATGTGCGTATGCGCGTTGATCAGCCCCGGCATCAGCGTCATACCGCCGGCGTCCAGCATTTTGTCGGCTTCCGCCTCAAAATGCTCTCCCACGCGGACGATGACGCCGTCTTCGGCCAGCAGAGACCCGTCGGGGATGACGGTGTTTTTTTCATCCGCCGTCACGATATATGCGTTTTGGATCAGTAATTTCATCCTCTACTCCCAGCTCTTTAAATACGCCGCCTGCTCGTCAGTCAAGCGGTCGATGTCTACGCCCCACGTCCGAAGACGCAGTCCCGCCACCTCTTCCTCCAGTTCCCGCGGAACGGTATAAACGCGCGGCTCCAGTTCTTTGTAATGCCCGGCCAGATAGCGCAGCGAAAGCACCTGTATGGCAAAACTCATATCCATGATCTCCGCCGGATGACCGTCTCCGGCCGCAAGATTGACCAAACGGCCCTCCGCCAGCAGATTGATCCGTCTGCCGTCCGGCATTTCATAGGTCATGATATTATCGCGTGACTGACTGACCCGGACGGCGGCCGAACGAAGCTGCTCTACGTTCACTTCCACGTCGAAATGCCCGGCGTTGCAGAGGATCGCCTCATCCTTGAGCAGCGGAAAATGCTCCTGTGTCATAACGTCCCGGCAGCCCGTGACGGTGATGAAAACATCGCCGCGCCGCGCCGCTTCTTTCATCGGCATCACGTCGTAACCGTCCATGACCGCTTCCATCGCTTTGACGCGGTCCACCTCCGTCACGATCACGCGCGCGCCCATCGCTTTGGCCCGCATGGCCACGCCGCGCCCGCAGTACCCGTATCCGGCCACGACGAAAGTCTTTCCCGCGACAAGCAGGTTCGTCGTCCGCATGATCCCGTCCATCACGGACTGTCCCGTGCCGTAGCGATTGTCGAAAAGATGCTTGCAGTCGGCGTCGTTGACCGCCATCATCGGAATGCGGAGGCAGCCGCTCCTTTCACGGGCATGCAAACGGACGACGCCGGTCGTGGTTTCCTCCGTCCCGCCCCGGACGTCCGGCAGAAACTCAGCAAGTTTCGTATGTAAAAGCTGCGTCAGATCCCCGCCGTCGTCAAGGAAAAGCTGCGGACGGCAGGACAGCGCCGAAATCAGGTCCTGTTCATATTGCTCCATGGAAACGCCGTGCTCGCAAAAAACGTTCACGCCGCTCACAGCCAGCGCGGCCGCCACGTCGTCCTGAGTCGACAGCGGGTTGCAGCCCGTAGCGTAAACTTCCGCGCCTCCCGCGGCCAACACCTGCGCCATATAGGCGGTTTTCGCCTCCATATGGACCGAGATCGTCAGTCTCAGGCCGCGGAACGGTTTTTCAACCCGGAATTGCTTTTCGATCGTGTTCAAAAGCGGCATATGCCGCCGCACCCAGTCGATTTTATGCTGACCGGCCTCGGCCAGTCCTATGTCTTTGATCCTTCTCATGCTTTCGTCCAATCCTCCATATACAATTATATAATCAAACAGTCCAAAAATCAAATGCAAGCTTTTAAATTTCTATGAATCTCTACTTTATTTTTATATAAAAAAACGCTTGCCTAATCCCGGGCCCTATGCTATAATGTCCTTCGTTACAACGGATGTTCCTCTGCAATATTGAGATTGGAATGAACATCTATGATGAAGGGAGGAACAAAGATGAACATCATTCAGGTTCTTGAGAGCGAACAGCTTCGCTCGGATATCCCTGCTTTCGCCATCGGCGACACCGTCAAGGTTTTTATCAAAGTCGTTGAAGGAACGCGCGAAAGATTACAGGCCTTTGAAGGCACGGTTATTGCCCGTAAGCACGGCAGTTCCCGTGAAACCTTTACGGTCAGACGTGTATCGTACGGCGTCGGTGTGGAAAAGGTTTTCCCGCTCCACTCTCCGCGCATCGATCACATTGAGGTCGTCAGAAGAGGAACCGCCCGTCGCGCCAAGCTTTATTATCTTCGCGACAGAGTCGGCAAAGCGGCCAAGATCAAGGAGCGTATTTGACGCCCGAAAATACAAAGCAGGTTTCCCCCTGCTTTTATTTTTTACTCTTTTGCCCCCGGAATTCTCCGCCCGTCGTCGGGGCTTAAACGCAAAAGACCGCCTGCGGCGGTCTTTTCATTTATTTCAGGAAACCCCGGATGATCTGCTCTTCGGCCTCGTTTTCGGAAAGCCCCAGCGTCATCAGTTTAACGATCTGTTCGCCTGCGATCTTACCGATCGCCGCTTCATGGATCAGCATGGCGTCCGTGGAATTGGCCGTCACTTCCGGCAGCGACGTCACTTTTCCGTTTTCCATGATAATAGCGTCGCATTCCGAGTGCCCGGTGCATTTTGCGTTGCCGTTCAGCACCGACACGAATTTCTGCGACGAATCGCCCTTGGCCACCGAGCGCGAAACCAGATGAGCCGCGCATTCGTCGCCGTTCATATCCACTTTGAAACGGGTCTCCGCGTATTGCTGCCCGCTGGTCATGATTTTTTCTTTGATAATGAGTTTGGCGCCCTCTCCCAGGATCGCTTCGCTCTCGCGCACCGTAGAATCGACGCCCTCGATCTGCGTGGTTTCCATCGTCAGCGTCGAGCCCTTTCCCAGTTCGATATAGGTACGCGGATTGATGATGCGTTTCCCGCTGCCGCCTCCGGTCCCGATATGCTTTTCCACATATTTCACGTCCGCGTCGGCTCCGACAAAAAACCGATGGATCCCGTTATGCTCCGAGCTTCCGCAGCCGTCGTTGTGTACGCCGCAACCCGCTACGATCGTCACGACCGCGCCGTCTTCGACGTAAAAATCATTATAAACCAGATCATGTACGTCTTCGTGCGTAATGATGGCCGGGATAAAGCAAGTCTCCCCGCGGCAATCCGATTTGATATGAATATCGATCCCGGGCTTGTCCTCTTTGCCCGTGATCACGATATGCCGGGTCGATCTCCTGCCGCCCAATCCGGCGTTTTCGCGTATATTATAGGCTCCTTCCGGCGTCCCCGTGATGCCGGAAACGATCTGGAGCAGGTTTTCTCTTGCGTCCATAACTTTCTCCGTTATTTCGTTGTGCAGATATTGAAGCAAAGGTTCTGATCAAACAGCCTCGGCAGCATCTCGTCACGCGGGCCGGCGTCTGTGATCGTGCCGTTATTCAGCAAAAGGATATTGTCCGCAATATTGAGAATCCGCTCCTGATGAGAAATGATAATCAGTGCGCGATCCGCTTTTTCCCGCATATCGGCAAAAACGTCGATCAGATTTTTGAAACTCCACAGATCGATCCCCGCCTCCGGCTCGTCAAAAATCGCCACACGGGACGACCGCGCCATAATCATCGCGATTTCAATCCGCTTAATCTCACCGCCGGACAGGCTTTCGTCGATCTCTCTCGTCACATAATCGCGGGCGCACAAGCCCACGTCCCGCAGCAGATCGCACATTTCCTTATGAGTAAGCTTTCTGCCTGCGGCGATACTCAGGATCTCCGCCACCGACACGCCGCGGAACCGCACCGGCTGCTGAAAGGCATAACTGATCCCCAAACGGGACCGTTCGGAAATCGACAGCTCCGTAATGTCCCGTCCGTCCAGTAAAACGCGGCCGGATGTCGGGCGAACGATGCCGGCTATCACGCGCGCCAGCGTCGATTTCCCGCTTCCGTTGGGCCCGGTCAGCACCGTAAAAGACGGGATTTCTATTTTGACGGAAAGATCCTTGAGAATGGTCTTTCCTTCCGCTTCGACAACGATATTCTTCAGTTCCAGCATTTATTTCACCGCTTTTTCCCCGGCATTTCGGCATTCTTCAATGGCATAGGAAAGCTGATCGGGGCAGGATGTATCCCCTTGGCAGCGGATCCCGCGCAGCCGCGCGATTGCCTCGTCCGCGTCCATCCCCTTGACCAGCCTGCACAGCGCCTGCGTGTTTCCCCTGCAGCCGCCTATGATCTCCAGCTCCTTGATGCGGTTTCCTTCCATCTCTATCAGCATTTCACGAGAACACGTCCCGTGCGTTTTATATCTGTACATAATCCATTCTCCTTCATTTTCTACAAAAATATTATACCAAAACGCCTCTTTATCGTCAATAAAAAAGCCGAAGCCGACATCATCGCCGGCCTTCCGGAGCCTGCAGAAGGTCCGGTCTGCTCCCGGCCGGCATAACAGGTTTTTTATTGCTTTTACCCCAACCGCATTGTATAATAGTTTCAATCAAAGAGGCGCTCAAAATCAAAAGGCCGGTTTCGACCGAGCCGGTTCGCCAAAGCGCCCCGATCAAACCTTCGCTCGGGATCTTTCTTTCAACAGAATCATTATCCGCACGACTGGAGGAAAATATGATTATACTGATAACCGGCGCTTCCCATACGGGAAAAACGCTTCTGGCACAGCGCCTGCTTGAAAAATACCGCTATCCCTATCTCTCGATCGATCATCTGAAAATGGGTCTTATCCGCAGCGGAAACACCGGTTTGACGCCCCGGGACGACGATGAGCTCACGGATTACCTTTGGCCGATCGTTCGCGAAATCATAAAAACGGCGATTGAAAACCGACAGAACCTGATCGTGGAAGGCTGCTATGTGCCTTTTTCATGGAGACGGGATTTCAGCGAGGATTATTTGCCGTCGATTCGATTCTTCTGCCTCGCCATGACCGAAAAATACGTGGAGGACCATTTTGACGAGATCATCGCACATGAATCGGAAATAGAATCCAGGCAGGTCGCCGACGATTGTACGATCGCCGGGCTGAAGGAAGACAACAAACGATTCATAGACGGGTTTCTGCGGGCCGAAGAGCCAATCATCCTGATCGAGAACGATTATGAAAAAAACCTTCGTTCTTTGTTAGGCTGTTAGATTCCGGTTTCCCGAAGCAAGCGCATCGTTCAAAAACGTTTCTCCCTTTGAAACGTATCGTTGCCGTACTCCCGTTTCAAACCGCCGCCCGAGCCGACTTCAAACGACATCGGATAGAATAACGGTTATGCTGAGCAAACGCTCCGCATGGCCGTTTCTTTTTCCCGTACGAATACCTCTCCGGCGAAGCGCCCGTCGGTGCGGCAAAGGATCTTTTCTCCCTTCAACGGCGCTCCGGCTCCGCAAACAGTCGAAACGCCTCTCAAGGTTTTCCGTTTTTTCTTCCGTCTCTTCCGTTTCCCGCAAAGACACGAAAGACTCTCCGCTCTCCGTATAAAAAAATTCCTCTGAAAACCGATGATTTTCAGAGGAATAAATGGAATCCGGCGGCGTCCTACTCTCCCGGACCGTTGCCAGCCAAGTACCATCGGCGCTGAAAGGCTTAACTTCTGTGTTCGGCATGAGAACAGGTGATCCCTTTCGCCATTGCCACCGGAAATCTTCGAGCTGTTCGCTCAAAACTGCATATCTCACGTCCGCGCGCTCCGAATCTTCGGAATCCTTTAAGACCGCTAAATATTTTCTTCCTTTGAAATTCGCTTGCTTGATCAAGCCCTCGACCTATTAGTATCGGTCTGCTCAATGCATTACTGCACTTACACTCCCGCCCTATCAACCTTGTAGTCTGCAAGGGGTCTTACTCGCTTGCGCGATGGGATATCTTATCTTAAGGGGGGCTTCACGCTTAGATGCCTTCAGCGTTTATCCCTGCCGGACACAGCTACCCTGCTATGCCACTGGTGTGACAACAGGTTCACCGGAGGTCCGTCCATTCCGGTCCTCTCGTACTAGGAACAGCTCCTCTCAAATATCCTACGCCCACGATGGATAGGGACCGAACTGTCTCACGACGTTCTGAACCCAGCTCGCGTGCCGCTTTAATTGGCGAACAGCCAAACCCTTGGGACCTAATCCAGCCCCAGGATGCGACGAGCCGACATCGAGGTGCCAAACC
>JAHAZM010000014.1 GCA_018385275.1 Eubacteriales bacterium
GCTCTGTATTTCGGAAACAGAGGTTTCTTCCCCGAAAGCCTGATCGCCAGCGCGCGTGAAGAGGTCTGCCAGGCCGTGACCGACGCGGGATTCGATTACATCATTCCGCCGGCGGAAATGACGCGCTACGGCGCCGTGGAAGGCAAGCGCGAGGGCGAAATCTACGCCGCGTGGCTCAAATCCCACGAGGGCGAATACAGCGGCGTAATCATGAGCCTGCCGAATTTCAGCGATGAGAACGGCGCGATCGCCGCGGTGCGCGATTGCGGGACCCCGATTTTTATCCAGGCTTATCCGGACGAGATCGGCAAAATGGATTTTGAACACAGACGGGATTCCTATTGCGGAAAATTCTCGATCTGCGACGTTTTCCATCAATATCAGCTGCCGTTCACGATCTTTGAGCCGCACGTGGTACATCCGCTGACGCCGGAATTCCGCGCCAATCTGCTGGATTTCGCGGCGGTGTGCCGTGTCGTCAACGGCATGAGACGGTTCACCATCGGCGTCATCGGCGCGCGCACGACCAAATTCAAGACCGTGCGTTTCGACGAGATCACGCTGCAGAAATACGGCATCACCTGCGATACGTTCGATTTGTCCGAGCTGATCTGGCGCGTCGGCAAATACGACGACGCCGATCCGAAGATCGTCGCGCGGCGGAAGGAACTGGAGGACTACACCAACTGCTCCTGCGTGCCGGAAAACAAAATGAACACGCTGGCTAAGGTTTCCGTCGTCATCGACGATATGATCGAGCAGTATCAGCTGGACTGCGTGACCCTGCGCTGCTGGGAAGAACTGCAGCCGATCCTGGGGATCGCGCCGTGCGTGCTGCTGTCTTTCCTCAACGACCGCGGCACCGTCGCCGCCTGCGAGATCGACCTTTGCTCGGCGATCAACATGTACGCCATGCAGCTGGCGTCCGGACATCCGGCCGCCTGCCTCGACTGGAACAACAACTACGGAACGGCGAAGGATAAGGTCATCCTGTTCCACTGCGGGCCCGTGGCGCAGAGCCTGATGGCCGGCAAAGGCACCGTCACCGATCACAAGATGTTCGCCAAAAGCAATCCGGGCTGCGGCTGGGGCAGCAATGAGGGCCGTATCGCGGCGTTCGATTTCACCTACTCCAACTGCAAGACCGAAAACGGCAAGCTGACCGTCTACGCCGACGAAGGACGCTTCACGGGCGAGCCTATCGAAAAAGAATTCTTCGGCTGCGGCGGCGTGGCGGAGATCCCGGACCTCGAGCGCAAGGTACGCCGTCTGGCCAAGGATGGATTCCGTCACCACACGGCCGTAGGCGTAGGCCATATGGCCGAGATCCTGCGCGAAGCCATGGTGACCTATCTGGGGTATGATTTCATCGAGCTGTAAGCGACTGCTTCAAAAAAGCAATAACGCCTCCGTCCCGGTTGGACGGAGGCGTTCCCTTTTTCCGAAGGGACAAACGTGTGAAACGGAAGAGAGGCCGGTCCGCGACGGGAGGGACGCGGCAAAGGGGGAACGGTTTTTCCCGGGAAGCGCATTGACGGGGCGACGGTTTCTTACTATAATAAACAGGAAGGAAGGTGAAACTGATGGAGATTGTCTGGATCATAACGGGGGGACTGGTCGTACTGTTTCTCGGTTTGTCTTTCTTCTTTACCCGATACGCCTACCGGCTGACCTTTCTCAACGGGAAAAAGAAAGACATCACGTCGATCCCGGAAGGAGAAGGCTTTGCCCGCTACGCAGACGAGATCCACGAGCTGATCGGGGCGCTGGCCGACGCGCCGTTTGAACCCGTCGAGATCCGCAGCCGGGACGGACTGCTCCTGAAAGGGCGGTATTATCACCGCCGGGACGGCGCGCCCGTGGTGCTGATGGCGCACGGATACCGTTCGAGCGGCGTACGCGACAGCGGAGGCGGATACCGGCTTTCGGGGGAAATGGGCCTCAACGTTCTCCTCATCGAACAGCGCGCCAACGGGATCAGCGAAGGGAAGACCGTGACTTTTGGCGCGATGGAAAAGTTGGACTGCCGCGACTGGGCCGCTTATCTGGCGCGACGTTTCCCCGGCGTGCCGATCATCCTCTACGGCGCTTCTCTCGGCGCGGCGACGGTCCTGCTGGCGACGGAAACGGGTCTGCCGGACGAAGTGCGCTGCGTGCTGGCCGACAGCGGATATACTTCCGGAGAGGCGATCATCTCCAAAGTATGCCGCGATCTGCGTCTGCCGGTCGGACTGACGATGTTCTTCGTCCGGCTGTCCGCGCGGCTGTGGGGGCATTTCTCCCTGCGTGACGCGGACGTGACCGAGGCGATGCGGCGCTGCCGGATCCCGGTCCTGTTTCTGCACGGAGAAGCCGACGGGATCGTGCCCTGCGAAATGAGCCGCGTCAATTACGACGCCTGCGCGAGCGCGGACAAGGAGATCCTGACCATCCCCGGCGCGGATCACGTCATGGGCTATTTTGCCGACAATGAAACATATTGTCGGACCGTGAAAGACTTTATCCGAAAACACCTGTAAAAAATCCCGGGACAAACGTCGGTTTGTCCCGGGCCTTTTTTCTTTTTTTACAGGTCGAGCTTCATGTCGCCGTACTTGATCCAGCCGAGTTTGCGCATGATCTCGCTGAACAGGAGCGTCAGGCCCGCCGGCAGGACGATATGCAGCAGGAGCATATACAGGATGACGGTGAGCGGATCTCCGCCACCCTGCACGACCATGGATTCATAGGTGCCGAACTGGCCGACCAGGCCGCTCGTGCCCATGCCCGCGCCGCTGGGGATGTTGGTCATTTTGAACACCAGCGTCGACAGCGGGCCGAGAATGGCGCTCGTCAGGATCGCCGGCGCCCAGATCTGCGGACGGCGGACGATATTGGGCACCTGCAGCATGGGCGTCCCGACGCCCTGCGCGATCAAGCCGCCCCATTTGTTTTCACGGAAACTCGCCACGGCAAAGCCGATCATATTGGCGCAGCAGCCCACGGTCGCCGCGCCGGCCGCCAGCGCGCTGCCCTCTCCCGCGCCCGCGGCGCCGAGGCCGATGGCAATAGCGATGGCCGCGCTGCTGATCGGAGCGGTGAGCAGCATACCCATGGCGACGGAAACGACCACGCCCATCGTGAACGGCGCGATCCGCGTAGCGGAACCGATCAGGGCGTTCAGCCCGCTCATCAGCGCCGCCACGCCCGGTCCGACAAGCAGCGCGATCAAACCGCCGGACAGGATCGTGACCGAGGGCACCAGGATGATGTCGACCTTGGTGCGGCCGGCGATCAGACCGCCGATCTCCGCGCCGACCAGAGCCGCCACATAAGCGCCCAGCGGGCCGCCGCCGCCGTACATATAGCCGATGGCGCCGGTGACGATGCTGGAAAATATCACAAGCGGCTTATGCTTGAGGCCGTAGGCGATCGCCGCGCCGATGCCCGCGCCGATCAAGGGCGAGGTGGACGCCAGAAGGGAATTCGACGTGCCGCCGGACAGGATCGTATTGAGAAAGTCAAGTCCCGGGATCCTGGCGATCTGAGAAAGGATCAGACCGATGATGAGCGTGGCAAAAAGGCCGAGCGCCATAGAGCCGGTGGCGTCGATAAAATAGCGCTTGGCATATTTTTTGACGGTCGCCCAGACCTTTTCTTTGGTAATCTTCACAACTTTCGCACCTCCGTGCCGGATGATTTTGCTTATATTTTAACACAACCCCCGGAAAAGACAACTATATTTTTATTGATTTTTAGCGGGTTTTCGCTTACAATAGGGTTATGAAAATCCATCTTGACGCCAAAACTTCTCATATCCTGGAGACGCTGAACCGCGCCGGCTTCGAGGCCTACGCGGTAGGCGGTCATGTGCGCGATTCTATCCTCGGAAAAGAGTCGTTTGACGTCGATATATGCACATCTGCTCAACCGTTTCAGGTAAAAAAACTGTTCGATACGGTCCTGCCCACCGGGGAAAAACACGGTACCATGACGGTATTGATTCAGGGGACGCCGTTTGAGATCACGACCTTCCGTCTGGACGGTTCCTATCGCGACGCCCGGCACCCGGACAGCGTGCGCTTTTCCACCGATCTGAGGGGCGACTGCGCGCGGCGCGATTTCACCGTCAACGCCATGGCGGCCGATCTTGACGGACAGGTGTACGATTTCTACAACGGTCAGCAGGATCTGCGCGACGGCGTCATCCGCTGCGTGGGCAAGCCGGAGGTGCGATTCCGGGAGGACGCGCTGCGCATCCTGCGGGCGCTGCGTTTTGCGGCGACGCTGGATTTCAGCATCGAGCCGGAAACGGACGCGGCGATCCGGCGCCTTTATCCGCGTCTGAGGGCGGTCAGCGCCGAACGCATCCTGGCCGAGCTCAAGAAACTGCTGTGCGGGCGCGGCGTGAGACGGGTCCTGCTGGCGTATCCGGAGATCGTGTGCTTTCTGATCCCGGAAATGAAAAAATGCGTGGGTCTGTCCCAGCACAACCCACATCACATCTATGACGTATACGAGCATATCGTCCGCTCGGTGGAAGCCACTCCGGCCGATTGGATGCTGCGCATGACCATGCTGCTGCACGACATCGGCAAAGGCGAATGCTTCTCGCTCGATGAAAACGGGGTCGGACATTTTTACGGACACGCCGCCGTGGGCGTTCATATCGCGCGCGCCGTTCTGGACCGTCTGCGCTGCGACACGGCGACGCGCGACCGGATCCTGCGGCTCATCAAACTCCACGACGTGCCGTATGAAACCACGCCGCGCTCGGCGCGGCGGCTCCTCAACCGGTTGGGCAAAGAAGACGCTCTGGCGCTCATCGCCGTCAAACGCGCCGACGACGCGGCCCACGCGCCGGAGAACAACCGCCTCCCCGTCGTCGACGCGCTGGAACGCGAGATCCTCGCGCAGTCGGAAGCCGACGCCTGCTTTTCTCTGCGGCGGCTGGCGGTAAACGGCGAGGATATAAAACGTATCGGATGGTACGGCAAAGACATCGGCACGGAGCTGACCCGGCTGCTCTACGCCGTCATTGACGACGTTTTACCCAACGACAAAGCGGCTCTGCTGGCGGATTCAAAAAAACAGTTTGAGAAGAAGCCGCAGCACGGCGTACAGACCGACGGCAAACGCTACGGTCGACGCAACGGTAATCTTTAAGGGACGACGGGTCCGCGGGGTGATGTCCACCTCCGGCAGTCGTTCCTTTTTTTCACGGTCGCGTCGAATATTGTCGTAAGCGGTGTTGATGCGTTTGAGCGCCTCCTCGTCACCCATCTCTCCGCCGTCGGGGTGATAGCGCCGCGCCAGGCGGATATAAGCGGAGCGCACCTGCCGATCCGAACTCTCCGGCGTGACGCCGAGTTCGCGGTAATCATCCATTTTTCTCACCTCTCCCCTATTCTATGCGGGAAAGCGAAAAAACAGACGAAAACCCCCGGTCATAAGACCGGGGGTTTCAAAAAATCGGACGGAAAATGGTTATTTGACAAAGCGCAGCATATCGTCCTTGTCACACACGGCGGTATGACGCACGGGCAGGTCTTTCAGCTCGCGGATACGGGCCGGAACGGGCGTACCGGTCAGAGCCGACAGTCTCTCCCAGCGAGCGAACTCGTCGCCGGAGGGGATTTCTCCCAAAGCGGTCAAAACCGCGTCGGTGAACTTATACGCGCTGGCGGTCGAAACGATGACGGTGGGAGTCCGGTCGCCGGTACGGGCGACGTAACGGTCGTATACGCTCTGCGCCACAGCCGTATGCGTGTCCATCAGATAACCGTAATCGGCAAACATCCGGCCGATGGCCTCCAGCGTCTGGCTTTCGTCGGCGTAATCAGCCTCCATCCAGTCGAGAGACAGGGCTTCGGGGCAAAGATAGGAGCCGCCGGCGGCCAGGCTCTTCATCTGTTCGGCGGTACGCGCCGCGTCGCGGTCGTTGAGTTCAAAAACGAGGCGCTCGAGATTGGAGCTGATCAGAATATCCATCGAGGGGGAAACCGTTTTATGGAACGGGCGGCGCGCGTCGTAGGAGCCGGTGCGGAAGAAATCCGTCAGGACGTTGTTGCAGTTGGAGGCGCAGATGAATTTCGCGACGGGCAGACCCATCCGGCGCGCGTAGATACCGGCCAGGATATTTCCGAAGTTGCCGGTGGGGACGACGAAATTGATCTTGTCCCCGCAGCGGATGCGGCCGGAGGCGACCAACTCGGCGTAGGCGTGAAAATAATAAACGATCTGCGGAACGAGCCGGCCCCAATTGATGGAATTGGCGCTTGAGAGCGAGACGCCCTGCGCGTTCAGGCGCGCGCACGCCTCCGCGTCGCGGAAGATCCGTTTGACGCCGGTCTGCGTGTCATCGAAATTGCCGCGGACCGCGACGACGTTGGTATTGGAGCCGCCGGTGGTGACCATCTGCAGCTTTTGCGCGCCGCTGACGCCGTCGAGCGGATAAAACACGGTGATACTGACGCCGTCGACGTCGCGGAAGCCCTCGAGAGCGGCTTTGCCCGTGTCACCCGAGGTAGCGACCAGGATCGTGATCTTGTTGCGGAAACCCGTGACGCGGCGGGCTTTGGCCATCAAACGGGGCAGCAGCTGCAGCGCCATGTCTTTGAAAGCCAGCGTAGGCCCGTGCCAGAGTTCCATGACGTATTCGCCCTCCTCGCCGATGCAGGAGATCGGCACGACGGCGGGGTCGTCGAAGCGCGTGCCATACGCGCCGTCGACCGCGTCGGCGACGTCCTCGGCGGTCAGATCGGTCAGGTACAGCGGCAGGATGGCTTTGGCTCTCTCGGCGTAGGTCTCCATGCGGCTCAATTCTTCGATTTGGGTCAGCGACAGCGTCGGGAAAGACTGCGGGACGTACAGACCGCCGTCCGGCGCGAGCCCGCGCAGGATCGCTTCGGAGGACGTGACTGTTTCGCGCGTCGCGGCGCGAGTGGAAAGATACTTCATAATTCTATGATCTGCCTTTCTTCCAACTTACGGAGCAGGTTTTCATAATCGGAAAGCTGTAACAATTCTGTGCCGCGCGCCAGACAGGACGCGCTGCCCGCGGCGACCGCGCGGCGCAGGATCCCGGACGGGCGTTCGCCCTCCAAATAAGCCAGCAGAGCCGAAACGGCCAGCGAGTCGCCCGCGCCCGTCGTCGTGATCGCCTCGATTTTCGGCGCGGGGCAAAAGTACGCGTTCGTCCGGTCGATATAATACGCGCCGCGGCTCCCGTCGGAAACAAGGACGGCGCCGGCGTTCAGATCCCGGGCGGCCTGTACGATCCCGGCCTGCGTCGGCAGAGAACGGCCCACGAGGCCCTCGAGCTCCGCGACGTTGGGTTTGATCAGATCGGGACGGACTTCCAGACCCCTGCGCAGCGCCTCGCCGTCGCAGTCGAGCAGCGCGGGGATCCCGTGCCGATGCGCCAGTGCGATCAGTTCGGCGTAAATATCCGGGGACAGACCCGGCGGGATGCTGCCAGAGAGACAAAGCGCCCGCGTCTGGCCGCAGAGCGCGTCGGCTTCCTTCATCAAGGCGGCGCGAGCTTCGGCGCTGACGGGGATCCCGGGCGAATTGATCTCGGTAAAGGCCGCGGGCTCGGCCGTCTCATACAGTTTGATGTTGGTGCGCACCTCGCCGGGACAAACGACCCAGCGCGGCGTCACATGCTCGCGGGCGAGCCTTTCGGCATAGATCCCGGCGTGGACCGAACCCATAAAACCTGTCAGAACGGAATCCGAGCCGGAAAGGCGCGCTGCGACGATGGCGGCATTGACGCCCTTGCCCGAATAATCGAAGCGCACGTCGCGGGCCCGCGTCAGTTTGCCGCGCTCCGCCCTGGGGACGCGCACGGTCATATCGATACAGGGATTGAGGCACACGGCCCCGATGGGGTATTGCTGAGCACTCATTGTTTTTTCAACCTCAGAACGATCAGCCAGATCGCCAGAACCAGCACCGCGATCCCGAGCATGATCCATTGATCCGTACTGACGACAGGGGCGCTTTCCAGCATGAAAAAATGCATGAGGAGCCTCCTTCGTTTTGCTTCCCATATTATACTATACGACACAGTATCGCGCAAATCTTTTTTCACACCCCGGAGGGCCGCCGCGTATGATAAAGTACGGTGCTTTTTCTCCCGAGTACCCGGAAAAACGCAGGAACGCAAGCCGGGCGTTTTTCATATAATATACCAGAAAAGCAAACAAGGAGGCATAACCATGTCGTTTTATTCATACCGCAACTGCGAAAACGAGCTTTGCCCCGGCCGGATCAACGGCGACGCGGGCAAGGGCTTGTGCGAGCGGGTCGCCGTACAGGTAAGAAGGATCTACGACTCCTGTATGCAGCAGGAGCAATTGGAGAATATCCCCGTTTCCCTGACCGGAGTCGTCGGGGATTTCACCGCGCCGCTGACCTATCAGGGTATGCGCAGCAACTCGACCGCCGGCGTTCTGACCGATCTGTCCGTGACGCGTCTGCCGGACCGGCCGCACTGCTGCCGCGTCACAGCCACGGTCGCCATCCCGATCACGGTATCCTTCACGGACGCGAACAACCGGGCCGGATCCGGCGCGGCAACGATTTCCGTCAAAAAAGACGTCATTCTCTACGTACCGGACGACTCGATCATCCCCTACAGCATCGACAGCATCGTCAGCGCCGCCGGTATCAACGGCGCCTACGTCAGCAATTATTCCTTCATCATCGACGCCTGTGTCACCGTCATACTTAAAGTCGGCGCCGACGTGGATCTGCTGCTGCCCTGCTACGGGCTGTGCCGGATCCCGCCGTGCGAGGAATTCTCCAGCGAAGTCTGCGACGATTTCTTCAATCTGCCGATCTTCCCGGTGCAGACTTACGATACCGGCTCCTGCTGAAGCGGCGCGCCAAAAAAACTCCTGTCTGACGACAGGAGCTTTTTTTGAAAGAAACGCGGGATTTCAGCGCCGGGCGCCCGCCGCCGCACGGATGGCGGCGACAGCTTGCTCGTCCCATTGATAATTGTTGCGGAAGGAACGATGGACGTCCTGCTCGTCGAGCGGTTCCCACATAAACAGATCGGGCTCGCGGGCCGTGTTGGCCGTCGTATAATTGTCCTCACAATAATTGTAATCGCCCTTGAGGATATAATTGCGCCAGCAGTCGGCCAGCACGTTGCCCGTGACGGTAAAACCGACGCTGCCGCCGTCGAGATAGACGCCGCCGTAATCGTTGTGCACGCCGGAGATGTCGTTGCCGGCGATCACGCTCGCGTCGTTGCGGCCCAGCGTATAGATCCCGCCGCCGTCGTGCAGTTCTTTCATCACGTCCGTGATGCGGTTATATGAAATCGAGTTTTCCGAAAAAAGGGAACGGCCGTTCTCGTCCGTATAATATGTGCCGGCCAGTTCCTGCCCTCCGAAACCCCAGCCCCAGCCGAAACTGATGCCCGAATACGGCATATCGGAGATGGTGTTGTATTCGACGCGCGTGCGCGCCGCGTAACCGACGACGATACCGACGCCGCCGCGATAGACCGTCGCGCAGCGGGTGATGACGTTGTCCTCGATCCGGTTATCCGAGGAAACGTGCTTCATTTCCCCGCGGATCAGCGACGCGGGCAGCGATTTGGCGAAAGGATGATGATCAAAGAAGGAGAAACCGCCGAGCGTAACGGCGTTGCCGGCCACGTCCGTAAACGTATTGCCGGTGACGGCGGCGTTTTTAGTCGCGCGGCCCAGATGGAGGGCCCCGCCGCCGAGCTCGGTAAAGGTATTGTCCGTAAAGGAAACGCCGTCGGTATAGCATCCGTAGACCGCGTGGAGCGAATCGATCCAGAGGTCGTTGTTCCACACCGTATCGCCCGTCATGCCTTCGCCGCGATATACGTTGGCCTGAATGCAGATAAAGCCGGCGTTCGTGTGCGTCTGACGCCATGTGGTATGGCGGAACGAAAGCGCGTCAAAGCGGAGCGCGCGGACCGGAGCGTCGGGCGTGCCGTTCAGGCAGACCAACTGCTCCAGTACGCCGAGCACGGCATGGAACGGGCCCGCCTGCCAGGGGCGCAGAACGATATCGCCGGAGGCGGCGTCCCGGCACCATTCGCCGGGTTCGTCAAGAAAACAGCGCGAGCCGCAGGCATATTGGATCTGATCGGCCCGAAGCGTGGCGCCGATGGAGAATTGCGTCGTGACGTAGGTCGTCCACGCCGGCTGACGCATCCGTACGAACACGACGCCGTCGGAGAGCGGTTCGATCGCGTCGACCGGGATATAAGAGTACGTCCAGTCGTTCTTGAGTGCGATCTCCACGTCGGACACATCTGTCACGGCAGCCAGCTCCGCGCTCCGCACCGTAAAGCCCGCATCGTCGACGGTCAGAGCTGTCAGGGGTTTGCTTTCAGCCAGAACGGCGCGGCGGCCGTCCACATACAGATCGCGGCTCCAGGGGCCGTCGAAACGCGAAGAAAAAGTGCCGTCGCCGTTGTCCGTCCAGTTTTCCAGAACCTGTCCGCCGCTGAGGACCGCCTGTTCTCCCGTCCAGATCACCGTGTGACCGTCGGTGCCGCCGTCGCGGGCGTCAAAGGTCAGCGTTTCGCTCAGAACATACGTACCCGGCAAAAGCGTAACGACGATATCGCCGTCGGCTTCCCGGTTTGCGCGGACCGCCTGCCGGGCCCGTTCCGGTGTGCGGAAGGGCGTACTCCGGCTTCGGCCGTCGGCATCGTCGTCGCCGTCGGGCGAAACGTAAAAGCGCAGAGCGGCGGCGAATTTTTCCGAAGCAGGCTCCTCTGAAGGAGCCGGGGACGGCAGCGCCAGCCGCGCTTCGATATGAAGGATGAGCGTGACGCAGCAAAGCACGAGCGCGCACATCCAGATGGCCACGATCCATTTACTCTTTTTCATAAACAGCTCCTGTCAGAGAGTATCATCATTGTACCACGCGGGAAGATGAAAAACAAGAGGTCTTGACAAAAAAAAGACCGGTCAAGGCTGACTTGACCGGTCGGTTTTCATGCGTCGAGGAGCGAAGGCTCATAACCGGCGGAGCGCATGGCGTCGATGATCCTGGGCAGCGCCTCGGTGTTGCTCGAGCTGACGGCGTGAAGGAGCAGGATCGAGCCGTTGTGGATATGCTTCATGACCTTGTCGTAGGCATAATCGGCGCCGGGCTGTTTGCTTCTGTCCCAGTCCTGATAGGCAAAATCCCAAAGGATGGTCTTCATCCCCAGCATTTGAGTAGCCGCCAGCGACCGGGGACTGAACACGCCCTCCGGCGGACGAAAATAGGTCATCTCATAACCGCAGGTCTCGCGTATCAGGTCGTTGAGCTTGACGATCTCGTCTGTGAACTGCCGGTAACTCAGTTTCGTCATGTTCGGATGGGTCCAGCTGTGGTTGCCCACGATATGTCCCTCGTCGATCATCCGCCGGACGAGCGCGGCGTTGGATTTGAAATAATCGTGCGTGATGAAGAAGACCGCCTTGCAGTTCTTCTCTTTCAGCGTGTCAAGGATGCGCCCCGTATAGCCGGCTTCATATCCGCAGTCGAACGTGAGATAGACGCGCGGAGACGTCGTGTCCATCTGACAGAATGCGCCGTAAGCTTTGAACAGGCGCGCCGTCCGGCTGGGTACGACCGGGATTTTGCCTCCGGTCTCCATGGGGATGCCCCAGCCCTGCGCGGTATTGTCCAAGCCGTCGAGAACGGCGGTATCGAGGACGCCGTTATAGGTCGGGATCGGCGTGGAAGGACCGCCCAGCTTGATATAGTCGGCCGACGCATACCCGATCAAATCGCAGTACTGCACCCGATACCAGTCCGGATCGCCGGCGTCGAGAACGTCGAAAGCGTCTCCCTCGGGGATCGAACCCAGGATCGCAAAAGACGTGCCTTTGCCAGCGCGGATCCTCAGACTGCCCGTCCCGGGCTTCAGAAGAGCGGTACGGCTTTGGCCCGCGGAAACCGTCACAAAGGGTGGAGCCGTCGGAGACGGAGACGCCGTAGGCGCAGACGTGGGCGTCGCGGTAGGATCGGCGGCCGCAGCGGTGATTTCCGGCGTCGGAGTCGACGCAGGCCCGGCGGTCGGTTCAACCGTCGGCGTCGGAGCCGGCGTGTCGGTGATTTCCGGCGTGGCCGTGAAAGAATAGATCGGGGTCGGGCTTGGAGCGGCCGTACAGCCGACAAGAAGCAAGGCGGATAAAACGATCGCCGGGATCGCCGTGTTTTTCTTCAAATCGAGGTCTCCTTTACTTCAGCCATTCGGGGATACGGTCGCGGGCGCACAGATCGTCAAAGCTCTCCCGCTCGACCATGACCGCGCTTTCTCCGCCGCGTACGAGGACGACGGCGGGACGCGGGTTCCGATTATAATTGGACGCCATGGAATAATTATACGCGCCGGTGGAAAACACCGCCACAACGTCGCCGCGGCGCGCTTCCTGCAGGGGCATGTCCACGCCGATCAGATCGCCGCTCTCACAGCATTTACCCGCCAGCGTGATCGGACCGGCCGGTTTTTCGTCCGCGCGATCGACGACGACGGTCTCATAGCGCGCTTTGTAGAGGGCATAACGGGGGTTGTCCCCCATGCCGCCGTCGATGCTGACGTAACGGCGAACGCCGGGGATGTCTTTGACGACGCCGACGGTGTAGAGCGTGACGCCAGCCTCTCCGACAATGGAACGACCCGGCTCCAGGATCAGCGCAGGAGTCGAGAGTCCGCGCGCGGCAAAGACTTTCCGCAAATGAGCGCCGATGACGCGAACGCACTCACTCGGTTCCGTCGGGCAATCCCCGTCTACGTACCGGATGCCGAAGCCGCCGCCCAAATCGAGGATCCCGAGCGAGAGCCCGAAAGTTTCCCGGACGCGCACAAACATATCCGACATGATCTCCGTCGCGCGAAGGAAGGCCTCCATGTCGAATATCTGAGAGCCGATATGGCAATGCAGACCGTCGAGAACGACGCTCTCCTCCCGGATCGCAAGACGCAGCGCTTCCATGCCCTCTCCGTCAAAGGCCATACCGAATTTGGAATCGGTCGAGGCGGTGCGGATATAGGCGTGCGTTTCGGCCTCGATGCCGGGATTCATTCGCAGCAGTATATGTGCACGCTTGTTCATTTCTGCACATATGGCGCATAACAGCTGTAATTCGCTGAGAGAATCAACTACAATATGTCCGACGCCGAAATCGAGCGCCATACGCAGTTCAGCCGGCGTTTTGTTGGAGCCGTGGAAAAAGACCTTTTCCATCGGGAACCCGGCTTTGTGAGCCGTATACAGTTCACCGCCGGAACCCAGGTCGGCGCCGAGTCCCTCCCCGGCGACGATATGATACATCGCCAGGCAGGAGAAGGCTTTTGACGCGAAAATAACGCCGCCGGCCAGCGATTCCTGCTTGAACGCTTCCGTAAACGACCGGCACATGCGGCGAATATACGCTTCGTCCATCACATAGAGCGGCGTGCCGTAACGACGCGCCAATTCGCCCGCGTCGCACCCGCCGATTTTCAGACGACCGTCCTGCACAAATAAAGTATCCCTCGTTCTCATGGATTCTATTCTCCCGTATTTCCGTCAATCTTTGGGGAGATTATAGCATTGAATGACACCTTCGTCAAATTCTTAAATAGAATCGTCCGGAAAACGAACGGGTCGCCGTCAGGAACGAGGGTAAAACGTCACGCCCGACCAAGCCAGCCGCGGGCGGCGCGGCGGATCGCGTCGCCGTAAGCGGCGGCCGGCACGGATTCGGCCAGTACGACGTCGCTTTGAGCCGTGACGCGTCCGTCAAGGCTCACGGTCAGTTTCCCGACCACCGCGCCGGCTTCGAGAGGCGCGCGCAGATCGGACCGCCATTCGACGGAGACCTTCGGTTCAGGGGAAGTTCCTTTCCGGCTGATGAGAAAAACGTCGGAGGCCAGCACCGTGCGGACCGTACGCGAAGCGGCGCCGGTAATGCGAAGATCGTTTTTTACCTCGCTGCCGAGCGCGTAAAGCTTCGTACGCGCACAGGAAGCGAAGCCGTAATTGAGAAGACCCTTTGCCGTTTCGAAGCGGGTTTCACTGCTGGGACTGCCCAGCACGACGGCAATGAAGCGCATCCCGCCGCGCTGAGCAGAGGCGGCCAGACAATGCCCGGCTTTGGAGGTATATCCGGTCTTGACGCCGTCGGCGCCGCTGTAAAAGCGAACGAGTTTATTGGTATTGGTCAGCTCCGTCACGCGTCCGCTCGGATGAACGAGCGTATCGGTCCAGATCCGGCTGTAATCGAAATAATGTTCAAACCCGAGCAGGACTCGCGCCATGACGGCGATATCCCGGGCGGAAGAATAATGATCCTGATCGGCCAGTCCCGTGCAATCGGCAAAATGCGTGTGCGTAAGGCCGAGTTGCGCGGCCTTGGCGTTCATCAGCGCGACGAAATCGCTTTCGCTGCCGCCGATATGCTCCGCCAGCGCGACGCTGGAATCGTTGGCCGATACGACGATCACGGTACGCAGCAGATCGGAAACGGTATACTCGGCGTTATAATCAAGGAAGGCTTCCGAACCCGTCATATCCGCCGCGGTCCGGCTGACGCGGATCTTTTCGGCGAGCGAGATCTCTCCGTTTTCCTCCGCTTCCAGCACGAGGATCAGAGTCATGATCTTGGTAACGCTGGCCATCGGCAGAGGCGTGTCGGCGTTATGCTCGAAAAACACCTCGCCCGAATCGTATTCGACAAGGATCGCCGCTTTGGCGTCGGAAGCCGCCGGCAGGGCCGCCACGTCGTCGTACATCGGCTCGGCGACGCCGTCGGCGCGGGCGGTCACGCCGCCGAAAAGCAGGCAAAGGCAAAGAAGAATCGCGATTTTTTTCATGAAAAATCCTCCCGTCCGGGTGTATCCCTTTTTAGAATACGCCGCCGGACGGGAGGATATGCCCCCGAATCCTATCCGATCATACCGCCGAAAACGCCGAAAACCGCCGGCGTGAAATACGCGTCCAGAAAACTGACGCCCAGCATGCCGAGCCAGAGCAAGGCGTAGCGCCGCAGATAAGCCGTTTCCGGCGGCTTGGCGCCGTGAGCATAGGCGAAATCCAGCACGGCTTTGCGAGTCGAAGCGGCAGACGCCGACGCCAGCAAACACAGGCTCAGAGCGGCCGGGATCAGCACGGCGACGCCGGCGCCGATATAACCGAGAAATCCGAAGCGGCGCGCGATACAGCCGTAAGTAAAAAAGGCGCATATCGTGCGGAACATCGTCAGTCCGTAATTGAACGGAAGCCCGACGAGACTGAAGCCGCTGAGAAAAAGCAGCAGGAGGATCTGGGTATTCTGGATCAGCGCGTGAAAAAAGATATAGACCCGGTCGGTCTGCCCGTCGCCGGTCACGGCGTACAGGTACCCGTCCAGGCCGGTGCTGACGCGGGAAAGCGCGACCGGTCCGAGTTTTTCGCTCATCGTCATCCCGATCGCGGCGCCGGCGATCACCGCCAGCAGCAGCAGGATATCGGCCCGGCGATGTAAGAATCTATCGACAGCCATCCTCTTCCATCCTCCTGCAGATCGTGGTGATGAACTGTCCGGCCGTCGGTTTGGCGCGATTCGGATCGACGATACCGGCAAAGACCCGCTCGATCTCATCCAGATCGCCGGTCGTCCAGGCCGTTTCGATCGCGGTACGGATCGCCCGTTCCACGCAATGAGGCTGTTTGCCGGCTCTGGCGGCGATCGGCGCGTACAATCCGGTCTGGATATTGCCCACCCCGCCGCTGATCATCGCCAAACAAATCGCCTCGCGCAGATACCGGTATCCATCCAGATTGGCGCGCACGCCCAGCGCCGTCATCCGGCGGCCCGCCTCGGCATACAGGCGGCGGCAGATCTCTTCATCTACATACACGGTCTCCAGCTCCTTCCTTTTATTTCCATTATAACGGGAGGACGAAAAGGTTTCAAGCGCGAAGAATGGGGAATAAAAAGAAAAGGCGGCTGAAAGCATAAAAACAAAAACCGCACGCGCGGTGCGGTTTCGGATTCCGGATAAGGCTACAGGACGATCTCCAGCCCGTCGTGCGCCTCGCCGAGTTCATAGGGATGCGGCAAACGCATCTGAGCAGCGAGATCGGGCGCCCAGTAGCTGTTGATATGCGTATGCAGAACGCGCTTGACTTTCGCCCGGTCGTAAACGGGAATGCATTCGGCCGGAGAAAAATGCGCGGTTTCGCAGATGATCAGATCGAGTTCCGTCTGAAACGCGATCTCGGGGAAATCCACGGTCGGGCTCAGCAGATCGCCCGTGACCAGCAGCTTTTTTCCCTCCGCTTCGATGAAAAACGCGTACGAGAGCCGGCAATGACGCGTCGGGATCGCGGTCAGGCGCAGGTTTTCGTCCTCGTAGATGACGCCCTCATGAAAGACCTCGATCCGCAGGTCCTCGCGCGGCGGGCCTCCTGTCAGCGACAGCCACGTCTTCAGCGATTGGGCAAGCTCTTCGCTCGGCAGCAGGATCGCGGGATCCGCCTCCTTGATCCACAGATTGATCGGCATAGCAAACGAAAACAGTCCGCTGGTATGATCCCCGTGCTGATGCGTGCAGGCAACGAGACGGACTTTGGTCAGATCGATGCCGCGGCAGCGCAGGTCTTCGATCACCTGCGTCCCCATGTCGATCAGATAATAACTGCCGTTGACCTCCAGAATTGAAGCGGAACAGCGGCGATGCGGTTCATTCGAACCGGCCGCGGTACCGATAAAGATCCATCTCATGACAACCTCCTTATCAAGATCGTTTGCTATACGGTTTCGACGTCAATAAAAAGCGGGAACCCGAGAAAAAACCCGGGTTTGGACAAAAAGAATGCGAGACACGCCTGTAAGCCGAGTTCTGTCGGGGATGACCATCTATCTACGCCTTTCGTTGCCGAAAGGCTCCAGCGATTACCCGAAAGCGTGACGGGCCGCCACATCTGCTTTCCTATCAATCTTGCATCAAGCGGGGTTTACATGGACGCGTCGGATCTCTCCGCCGCCGGTGAGCTCTTACCTCGCCTTTTCACCCTTACCCGTAAACGGGCGGTATATTTCTGTTGCACTTTCCTTGGAGTCGCCTCCACCGGGCGTTACCCGGCGCTCTGCCCTATGATGCTCGGACTTTCCTCGTCCGGTCTTGCGACCGTCCGCGGCCATCCAGCGTGCTCGCATCGTGTATCATACCGCAAAAAAACGGTTTTGTCAAAGAACGATCAAAATACGACCGCAGTTTTCGCACTCGACGAGGCTTTCGCCGGCGGCGACCTCCTTGGCCACCTTGGGCGGAAGCTCCATATTGCATCCCGTGCAGCGGTTGCCGTTCATCGGCGCCAGCGGATTGGGCTTGGCTTTCTTGATGCGGCGATACTCTTTCATCTGCTCCGGGTCCACGTCCTTCTCAATCGCTTTGAGCCGCTCGATCACGCCGCGGGCTTCCTCGTCGACAGCGGCTTTTATCTCGTCGTAGCGGACCTTGACCTCGTCGTATTCCTTGCGTTTCTTGGCGCCGCCGCCGGCATACATGGAATACTTTTTCTTCAGGTTGTCCGCCGTGTTCATCAAATCGCGGACGTTTTTCTCAATGCCCGCGGCATTGTCCATCAAATACTGAATCTCGCGGCGAAGACGGTCGATCTGCTCGCCCTCTTCCGCATCCTCGGTGAATTTCTCGGAAAGATCCTTGAGCTTGGCCATGAGCAGTTTATGTTCGCTTTCCAGACGCTCCATCTCGGCGATCAGCCGGTCCGCCTGCTCCTCGATGCGGTTCATGTTCTCCTTGGCGTCGATGATGTAGGCTTTGGCCTCGGAAAGCAGTTTGCGCTCCGCGCTCTTACGAAGCTTGGCGTTGATGGCGTCCAGCTCGGCGTCCACCTGCTGATACTGCCACAGTTTTTTCAAATCACCCATGAATATCTCCTCCTTGTTATGTAAAGGATACGAACGGTTCCGTATCCGTCGAAGACTCGAACACCTCGACGCTGTACTGCAGCGCGTCGATCGCCTCGGTCAGTTTTTTGACCAGGACCGGAACGATCACGCGTTCGCTGGCGTAATGCCCCGCGTCCACCAGCTGCAGTCCGTAATGACGGGCTTCCAGCGCGTGATGATGCTTGACGTCAGCCGTCAGGAATACCTGCGCGCCGGCGTTGATGGCCAACGGGAAATAATCCGAGCCGGAGCCGCCCACCACCGCGATGCGTTTGACCGGCAGATCAGGCTGTCCGGCCACGCGCAGCGTTTTGGTTTCCAGCGCGTCGGCCACCTTATTGACAAAATCGTTGAAAGTCATCGATTCCTCCAGATCGCCTACCCGGCCCGTGCCGTATACGGTACGCGGGGCTTTCATCTCAAAGACGTCGATGATGGGTTCCTCGTACGGGTGCATCTGGCGGATTGCCTCGCAGACCTCGTCGATCCGGTCGACCGCCACCGTCGCTTCGATGCGGGTCTCCTCGGTGCGCGTCAGTTCGCCGACCTCGCTGAAGCCCTCGTCCTCCTCGGTGCCGGTATACGTTCCGGTGCCGGCGGTGCGGAACGTGCAGTCGGTGTATTTCCCGACCGTGCCGGCGCCGGCTTCGCACATGGCTTCTGCCACGGCATCCTCATAAGCCGTCGGCACGTACGTCACGAGCTTCCGGTACGGATAAACGTAAGCAGGCTCGAGAACGGTGACGTTGCGCAGTCCCAGCGCCTCGCACAGCGCGTCGTTGACGCCGCCGGCGACCCTGTCCAGGTTCGTGTGAGCGCTGTACAGAGCGATATTGTACTTGATGAGTTTACGGAAAAGTTCGCCCGTATAGGTGTCGGACGTGACCTTGCCGATCTTCTCGATCGTCAGCGGATGATGGGAAACGATCATATTGATCCCCAGATCCACCGCTTCCTCGATCACGTCGTCGTTGACGTCAAGCGTGACCATGACGTTTTTGACGCGATCCGCGCGGTCGCCGCAAAGAAGGCCCGCATTGTCCCATTCCTCCGCCATGCCGGTCGGCGCGAGACTCTCCAGAATGCCGATGATATCGTTTACCGTGCAAACCATTTCGATTTGACCTCCTCGTAATATTGTAACAGGGGATCCAGTTCCCGCGTCCGGCCGCTGTGACGGCGAAACCGGGTCAGTTCCCGATCCAGAAAACGGAGCAGCTCGGGATCGCGCGCCCGCAGCAGGCAGGGACCGAAGGCCGCCTCCTCATCCGACAGGTCCGCGTATCCGCGGCCCGCCTCCGCCCGGATAATGAAATAGAAACGTCTTCCCTCGCAAACGAGCTTTTCGGCCGTAACGCCGTAACCAAGCGCCCCCAGCGTCCGGCGGACCCTGTCGACGTACCCCATGGGTTGGAGCACGAGCACGGGAACGGAAGCGCTGCCGGCGCGCAGGATCTCCGCAAGCGTGTTCCCTCCGACGCCGGCGATGACGGCCGCGTCGCATTCGCCCGCGGCGATGCGCGCAAACCCGTCCGAAAGACGCGTTTCTATCTGTTCATATGCGCAGGTGTTGATTTGTGCCCGACGAAGAGCGGATACACTGACGTCGGAGGCGATCACGCGATCGACCTGACGAGTTTCGATCAAATAGATCGGAAGATACCCGTGATCCGTCCCGATATCAGCCACGCAGCGGCAGCGCCCCAGCAGGTCCGCGACGGCCTGCAGCCTGGCTTCCAGCGGACGCATCACTCGAGATATTCCTTCAGGCGTTTGGAGCGACTCGGGTGACGCAGCTTGCGCAGGGCTTTGGCCTCGATCTGGCGGATGCGCTCACGGGTGACGTTGAATTTTCTACCGACCTCCTCCAGCGTGCGGGCGCGGCCGTCGTCCAGACCGTAACGCAGGCGAAGTACCTTTTCTTCTCTCGGGGTAAGAGTGTCGAGCACCTTCGTGAGCTGCTCTTTCATCATCATATACGTCGCCACGTCCGACGGAGCGGGCACGTCGTCATCGGGGAGGAAATCGCCCAGATGACTGTCCTCCTCCTCGCCGATGGGGGTTTCCAGGGAAACGGGCTCCTGCGAGATTTTGATGATTTCGCGCACTTTATCCTCGGGGATATCCATTTCCGCGGCGATCTCCTCGGGCAGGGGCTCGCGGCCCAGCTCCTGAGAGAGCTGGCGCGTGACGCGGACGAGTTTATTGATGGTCTCCACCATATGTACGGGGATACGGATCGTACGGGCCTGATCGGCAATGGCGCGGGTGATGGCCTGACGGATCCACCAGGTGGCGTAAGTGGAAAATTTGTAACCCTTGCGGTAATCGAACTTGTCCACGGCTTTGATCAAACCCAGATTGCCCTCCTGGATCAGATCCAAAAACAGCATGCCGCGGCCGCCGTAGCGTTTGGCGATGCTGACGACGAGACGAAGGTTCGCTTCGATAAGCGCCTGTTTGGCCTCCTCGTCGCCCTCCTCCATTTTCTGCGCCAGCTCGGTTTCGCGTTCAGCCGTCAGCAGCGGGACTTTACCGATCTCCTTGAGATACATCCGCACGTGATCGTCCACGCTGACGCCGTCGCCGATAATATCCGCGTCGTCAGCCTGAGCGTCGCTTTCGGCCTTCATCCGTTCCATCATGACCGCATCGGAAACGACCTCGACGCCCACGTTTTCCAACGCTTCATAGACCTTCTCGATCTCTTCGGGCGTCAACTCCAGACTTTCAAGCTGATCCATGACCTCGGTATAGGTGATGACCCCTTTGGATTTCCCGATCTCGAGGACCTTTTTGATCTCTTCCACTCTGTCGTTTGTTTCCATCTGTTTCTTATCCCCCCTGCCTTTTCAGGCTTTGCAGTTTCTGATTCAGTTCTTGCAGCTCGGCCGCGACGGCGCGCACCGTTTCCGGATCGCGTTCCGTCGTCAGCCGTTCTTTCGCACGCGCGATCCGGTCGGTCAGCCGGTTCTGCCGTAGGCTCCGGCCGCAGTCGGCGTACAATCGGGCCTTGTTGGCGGTCTCGACGTTTTCCACGAGGACGCGGCTCAGCAGAAGATTCTGCTCTTCCGTCAGCTTCAGCGCCAGAGAAGCCGCTTCGACGTCTTCTCCGTCCGGCTCGGCGCAGATCAGCTCGAAAAGCTCGCGGTTCGCCTTGTCGGCGAAAAGATCGCCCCAGCCGTCCTGTTTCATGCGGACGCGATAGTTCTTGTCGTCGACGGCCAAAGCCAGCGCCGTCGCCTCCGCGGCGGCGGACGAAGCCGCGGCATGTTGTCGGCTCGGTTCGCCCGGCACGAACGGCGGATTGGCCCGGCCCTGAAAAGCCGTGCGTTTCGCGCCCATCTGATCGTAAAGCGTATCGAGCGTATAGCCTGTCCGGTCCGAAATCAGTTTAAGACCGGTTTCGCGCATGATCGGATCGGCGATCCTGGCCACGGAAGCCACCGCCTCGGCGGCGAAATCCGCGTAGACCGACGGATCTTTCAGATCGTAGTGAAGACCGGCGCGTTCCACCCGGTACTGCGCTTCGTTGAGCGCGCCGCGCAGGAGAGCGCGCATGGCGTCGGCGCCTCTTTTTTTGACAAAATCATCCGGGTCCATCCCGTCCGGATAAACGATGACGCGCGCCTTCAGATCCTCGGCGGCCAAAATGGCCAGCGCGCGCTCGGTGGCTTTCTGTCCCGCGTTATCGCCGTCGTAGGACAGGTAAACGTTCTGCGTGAAGCGTTTGATCAGGCGGGCCTGTTCGGCCGTAAAAGCGGTGCCGAGCGAAGCGACGGCCGTGTCGAAACCGGCGTTGTGCAGACTGATGACGTCGATATAACCCTCGCAGAGGATGACGTAGTCGATCTTGCCTTTTTTCTTGACGAGATTGATCGCGTAGAGATTCCGGCCCTTATCAAAAACCGGGCTCTCGGGCGAATTGAGGTATTTCGGCTCTCCCTTGCCCATGATCCGGCCACCGAAGCCGATGCAGTGCGAATACGAATCGATAATGGGGAACATCACGCGATTGCGGAACGCATCGTAGACCGTGCCGCTCTCGGCTTTTTTGGCCAGGCCCGCTTCGATCATTTCTTCCACGGTATAACCCGCCCGGGTCAGGGCGTCGGTCAGCGCGTTCCATTCATCCGGCGCGAATCCGAGGCCGAAGCGACGGGCCACGGCGCCGCCGATATGACGACCGGTAAGATATTCGCGCGCGGGCGCGCCTTTGGGCGAAACGAGCGTGTCGTAATAAAAACGGGCGGCGTCGCGGTTAAGCGCCCGGAGACGGTCTCTTTTCTGCTGGCGGCGATGCAGCTCCGCTTCGTCTATATCGCTTTTGGGAAGAGGCAGATTCACGCGGCGCGCGAGAAACTCCACCGCTTCGTGAAAAGACATATGCTCGCATTCCATGACGAGCTGAATGACGGTGCCGCCTTTTCCGCAGCCGAAACAATAAAAAAGCTGCTTGTCCGCGTCGATATTGAACGAAGGGGTCTTTTCGCCGTGGATGGGACAAAGACCCACGTATTTGCGTCCGTTCTGCTTGAGAACGGTATACTGGGACGCGACGTCGACGATGCTGTTTCTGCTTCTCAGCTCATCGAGCCATCGGTCCGTATAAGCTCCTGCCATCGGCGCGTCGCCTCCTTTCCGAACGGGTACGGATCGTATATTCGCCGCGATCCGTCAAATTTCTTTTTTTATTTTGAAAAAGCGTCGCTCTGCCAGGATTTCGGGATAAAGAGCGTCACGAAACGGTTGACCGCGTAACGGTCCGTCATGCCCGCCAGATAATCGCAGACGGCCGTCTGCTCGCCGTAGAGAGCGCAGGCGCGGTACGGCTCCTCGGGCAGGCGTTTCGGGTCGGCCATATAATAAGCGTAAAGGCTCTTGAGGATCTCCTCGGCTTTCCCCTCCTCCTGCTTGGCGGCTGAGTCGATGTAGACTTTTTCAAACATGAAAGCGCGCAGCTCCATCATGGAAGAATAAATCTCCTGCGACATCATAATGTCGTTGGCGGTGCAGCTCGTCGAAACAATGTCGCAGATCATGGTATTGATGCGCTCGGAATGCGTCTGCCCCAGTTTGCGCACGCATTCGATCGGCAGGTCTTCCTGCCGGATGATGCCGGCGCGGAGCGCGTCGTCGATATCGTGATTGATGTAGGCGATCCGGTCGGCGAATTTGATGATACGGCCCTCGGGCGTGCCGGCCACGCCGTTGCCCGTGTGATTGACGATGCCGTCGCGCACTTCCCACGTGAGATTGAGGCCCTTGCCGTTGTTTTCCAGCTTCTCCACGACGCGCAGGCTTTGCTCATTATGGCAGAACCGGCCGTCGGTCAGCTCGCGCAGGGCTCTTTCTCCCGCGTGGCCGAAAGGCGTATGGCCCAGATCGTGACCCAGCGCCGCCGCCTCCGTCAGGTCCTCGTTGAGGCGCAGACAGCGGGCGATCGTGCGGCTGATCTGCGCGACCTCCAGCGTATGCGTCAAACGCGTGCGGTAATGATCGCCCTCCGGCGAATAGAAAACCTGAGTCTTGTGCTTCAGGCGGCGGAAGGATTTGCTGTGCAGGATACGATCGCGGTCCCTCATGTACTCGGTCCGAAGCGGACATTTCTCGATCGGTATATCGCGGCCTTTTGTCTGATCGGCAAACGAAGCCATCGGAGAAAGGATCGTGTGCTCAAGTTTTTCAAGATCTTCCCGTATCAAATCGATCACCTCTCTATTTTTATTCTTCTTTTATAGGAAAAATCCTTTATTTTTTTCTGTTGCTTTTTTTATTCCCTTATGATAAGATAAACAGCGGTATGCCGGTGTGATGGAATTGGCAGGTCTCGCCTGCGGACTCGGTCACGCGACGGCTCTGACAGTCCACCGGACTGTCATTCACTGCCGTCGCGCAGCTTCGCTTCGCTGCGCCGCGTGCTGGACTCAAAACCAAGAGGCATATCAAAACGGAATATTCGCCGGTGTGATGGAATTGGCAGACGTGCTGGACTCAAAATCCAGTCCTGGCAACAGGGTGCGGGTTCGACCCCCGCCACCGGCACCACGAAAAAAAGCAGGTCAACATGCCTGCTTTTTTCTCTGCTTAAAGGGGGGGCGAACAGAGGCGGAAATGAATGACGTGCCGGTGGCACGTCAGAACCGCCGGCGACCAAACGGCGGTCACGCCGCCGTGCGAATTCGACCCCCGCCACCGGCACCACGAAAAAAAGCGGGTCAACAGGCCTGCTTTTTTCTCTACTCAGAAGAATAATAAACCCGGGAAAAACCGCGCGGAAGCGTGTCCCTCGTTATTCGGGATCGCCGTCCAGTCCTCGGAAGAATTCCTCATAGGAACAACCGTAAAATTTGCGCAGCTCAATCAGGACGCTGGCTCGGATATTCAGCTCGCCGGATTCGTATTTCTCATAGGTCGTGCGGCCTATATCGCAGCCCCGTCGCTGCAGTTCCGCGCAGACTTTTTCCTGTGAAAGACGAGCATCTTTCCGCAGTCGGCGCAGATTTTCTCCCATATTCCGATCACGTCGTATTTTCTGTTCCACTTTTTACACCGCCGGTTTGACCAGTATTGGTTGCAACTACTGACAGTTTATGCTATAATAACCGCAAATATTGACCGCTATACTGGTCAAAATAAGGAAACCGGAAAATGATTGTGACATTCTGTGGGCACAGGGAGGTCTCTCAAGAGGAAACTGTTTCAGCGCATCTTGAAAGAATCATCGAGGACCTGATCTCGGAAGGAGCGGTTCTGTTTCTGCTCGGCGGTTACGGACGGTTCGACGCGCTGGCGGCACGGGCGACCCGTAAAGCGCAGGCGCGTCATCCTGAGATCCAGTCCGTTTTGGTCGTTCCGTATCCCGACCGGAAATACGACGAGACGCTGTACGACCGGACCGTTTATCCGCCGCTCGAAGCGGTACCGCGGCGATTTGCCATTTCCAAACGAAACGAATACATGGTCGACAAGGCGGACGCCGTGGTCGCTTACGTCGAGCACGCCTGGGGCGGCGCGGCGAAAACGGCGGCATACGCCGCGCGCAGAAAAAAACGAGTGATCCTCCTTTCCGCGGGCAATTCTGCGCGCATGGATGAATCCCTTTGAGATCGAAAACGGGAACGCCTTTTCCGCGGAAAAGCGGACGGCCCAAACGGGAAAAGGTAAAATAAAACCGCCGGATACGGCGGTTTTTCGTTATTTCTTGTTGGGACAGTCAAAGCGGCGAAACAGAAGCCGAAGACTCCCCTCGCCTTTGGCCGGGACCCGGTAGGCCTCGCCCGGCAGGGGGCCGCAGGCGCCCGAACCCACGCCCGTCACCGCGTGATCCAGACTGAGCCACGTCGCACCGGAAGGTTTCAGCTCGTCGGCGTGCGCCGCGGCGGCCAGTTCGGCGGCCGAAAACGGCAGCGCAGAGAACGACTCCATGCCTTCGACGCGGATCGCGCTCGTTCCGTTGCCGATCTCGACGTAATCGGGGCGGTAATGGCTCCCGTTTTCCTGCGGTCTGGCATAGGGATAGTATTGAGAGGCGACGTCGGAGACGTAATCGTCCTTAACGGCGTACTCGTAGAGGTCGGGATAGGTCTCGCCCGGCCCGTAAGCGCGGTATTTCAGACGATCGAACGACCCGTCGAGGCGCATCGTCCAGCCGACGCGCGGCAAAAACGCCCAGCGGCGGAACGGGCCCTCCGCCTGCCGGTACGACGTTGAAAGCGTGACGCCCTCTTCAAAGAAAGCGTAGGTTACGTCGGCCCACAGGACGGGCGCGCGGCGCGCCGCGCCGACGCGCAGGGAAAAACGCAGGACGCCGTTTTCCGTCCGCCAATCGGTGACGTCGGGAACCGAGCGGCTCAGCAGCGCTTCGTCCCATTGCCGGGCGACGTCACGGTCATTGTCGATCGGCGCGCGCCAAAGGTTCAGGGATAAGCCGGGGTATTCGACGCCGTCGAAGGTCAGGCCGAGAAGCTCGCCGCTGAGCAGGCTGAAGCGATACCGGGCGCGCCCGGCGCGGACGCGCATCACGGAGCGATCCTTTTCAAAAGCAGCCGCGGTCGGCGTCATGGGCGTCGGACAGAAGTCGTCGACGTAAAACTGCTCATAGGCCGTACAGGAACCGTCCGGCGCGTAAAGCCCGGCCAGCAGAGTCGATCCGTCCTTCCACGGGACGAAGACCTCGCCGCGCGGCGGGATACGGACCTCCGTCCGCGTTTCGGCGGCGCCGCCGCGAAGAACGAGCGTGCCGGTCAAAGGCGCGAAATAATTCCGGTTCCGGACCGTAACGCCGGTTTGCGAACGGAAAAAAGCCACGGGCTGATACGTCTTCTTCATCTGCAGGGAACCGGCCTTGAGCTTCCGGTCAGCTGTCACGATCCCGTCGAGACAGAAATTGCCGTCGTGGGGGCATTCGCCGAAATCGCCGCCGTAGCGGAACGAGCCGCCGGGTACGGCGATGCCATGATCGGCCCATTCCCAGATAAAGCCGCCCATGAGACGTTCGGACGAGTCGAACGCTTCCCAATACTCCCGCAGGCCGCCCGGGCCGTTGCCCATGGCGTGGGCATATTCGCACAGGACCAGGGGACGGCGTTCTTTTTCGTCGCGCAGATAACCGTCCGTGATCCACTCGGCGGGCGGATACATGCGGCTGATGACGTCCAACCCCGCCTCGTAGAAAGCGTCGGGGCCGGCGGTCTCACGATCGATGAACTGGATGCCCTCGTAGTGGACGGGGCGGTCGTCGCAGGCTTTGACGGTGCGGAGCGCGGCAATCAAATTAGGGCCCCAGCCGCTTTCGTTGCCCAGCGACCACAGCACGACGCAGGCGCGGTTCTTGAAAGTCTCGACGTTCTGCTTCTGGCGCTCGCAAACGCTGTGAGTAAACAGCGGATTGCCCGCCATGCTGTCGAACCCTCTTTCATAAGGCAGTCCGCTCCCGTCGGCTACGCTGCCGTGGGTCTCGACGTCGCTTTCGCTCACGACGTAGATCCCGTATTCGTCGCACAGCTCGTAAAGCAGCGGAGAAGCCGGATAATGCGACGTGCGCAGCGCGTTGACGTGGAGGGATTTCATCAGCCGGATATCGGCCAGCATATCTTCGTAGGACACGGCGGCGCCTTTTTCGGGGTGAAAATCATGGCGGTTGACCCCGTAAAATTTGACGGGCCGGCCGTTGAGGCGGTACACGCCGTCGCGCACTTCGGTCGTTCTGACGCCGACGCGCTCGAGAATGCGCTCGCCGTTGGCCGAAAGCATCACGTCGTACAGCGCCGGGCTTTCCGCGCTCCAGAAGCGCGCGCGCCGGATCCGAAACGAAACGCTCTGTCCGGCGGCGGCGCGCCGGCTCTCCCCCTCGACCTGAACGTCGACAGAGAGCGGGCTGCGGTTTTCAAACACGATCACGCCGTCGGGCCCCTCGATCCGCGTGACGACGCGGTAGTCGACGATATGCTCCGCCGGGCGCGTCAACAGATAGACGCTGCGGAAGATCCCCGTCCAGCGCCATTTATCCTGATCCTCGAGATAACTGCCGAAGCACCATTTGACGACGAGCACGTCGAGCTTGTTTTCCCCGTCAAGGAGAGCCTCCGTCGCGTCGAACTCGCTGATCCGGTGAGAACCCTGCGAAAATCCGACGAATACGCCGTTAAGGTATAAATAAAAACAGCTGTCGACGCCCTCGAAAACCAGGTAATACTTCCTGCCCTCTTCCTTGCGCAGGGTCAGTCTGCGGGAATAATGGAAGCAGGGATTTTTCTTCGGGACGCGCGGCGGATCGAAGGGAAACGGATAGGCGTAATTGGTATACTGGAAGCGATCGAAACCCGCCGTCTGCACGCAGGAAGGAACGGCAATCTCATATTGCCCTTTGCGCGTCCAGAAGCCGTCCGCGTCCGCCACGCACTCATAGGGCGTGAGACGCCAGGTCCCGTCGAGCGACAAAAAGCGATCGCTTGCACGGCGATCACGGGAAAACGCGGCATCGCCGAACGGGATATAATAAGCGCGCGGCGGGAGCACGTTGACGGAAAGATCGGTTTCAAAACAGTTCTCGATCATGTTGGAATCCTATCTGCGGAAAACCGCGTGAAAAGGCGCCGCTCAGCCGCGGCGAAGGACGGTTTTGGTCGCGATGACGTCGACGCCCGTGCCCGCCGCGTCGGTCACGATCACGTCGCCGGAATACACCGGCGCCGTCACGACGGCGCAGCGGATCGCGCGCATCACCTCGAGAACCTTTCCCTTGGCGACGTCGGAGGCGGTTTTGACCGAAACGCGCGCGATGACGCCTCCGGTCACGGGAACGGTGCTCGTCACCGTGCGGGTCGGAGCCGTCACTTCTTTTTCTCCGTAAATCGCGCCGCGGGGGCAGGTATTGCCCGTCACGGCGACGGTTTGACCATCGACGGTCACGCTCAGCGGGCAGCCGATGGGGCACTGGATACAAGTCAGTTCATATTTCTCCATACGTTCAATCCTCCAGTCCGACGCGGATCTCCGCGCCCGCTTCCAGACCGGCCAGAACGGCCGCCGGGAGCGTCAGTTCGCCCATTTCGCCGGGAGTCAGGATACGCTTTTTTACGCGGCGGAGTTCCCTCTCTCCCGCGCGGACCACAAGAGAGCGGTCACGGTAAACGTCCCCGACGCGGAAACGGAGCGTGACCGGTTCGGGCTCGTCGGTCATATTCAGGCGTTGAGGGACGGTGTAACGCACGCCGTTTTCGGCGCGGATCGTCACCGTGCGGCCCTGTCGGGCCGACGTGCCGCCGACGTAAGCCGCCGCCTGACGGCCGGCCCGGGCGGCTTCCTCAGAAACGAAATCAACCAGATCGTGGACGTGAAGAACGTTGCCGCAGGCGAAAACGCCGGCGACGGAGGTTTCGAGACTGTCGTCGACCTCGGGCCCGCCCGTCACGCGGCTGAGACGAACGCCGGCTTTTTTGGAGAGCTCGTTTTCCGGCAGCAAGCCGCATGAAAGCAGGAGCGTATCGCAGGTATAGGTCTCTTCCGTCCCCGGGATGGGGCGGCGCGCCTCGTCCACGGCGGCAATCGTCACGGCCTCGACGCGCTCTTTGCCATGGATCCGCGTCACGGTATGACTGAGCCGCAGCGGGATGCCGTAATCGTCGAGGCACTGCACGATATTGCGCTTGAGGCCGCCGGAATACGGCATGAGTTCGGCGACGAGCTTGACCGTGGCGCCCTCGAGCGTCATGCGGCGCGCCATAATCAGGCCGATGTCGCCCGAACCAAGGATCACGACTTCTTTTCCGACCCGGCAGCCCTCGATATTCATGAGCCGCTGAGCCGTGCCGGCGGTATAAACGCCGGCCGGACGGAACCCGGGTAATCCGAGCGCCCCGCGGGGACGTTCCCGGCAGCCCATCGCCAGGATCACGGCGCCGGCGCGCACCGAAACGGCGCCCTCCTCGCTGTTGACGTACAGAACGTCGCGCTCCGGAGAGACGTCGGCTACGATGGTGCGGAGTTTATACGGGATCCCCCGTTCCTCGACCTGACGGACGAAGCGGTCCGCGTATTCGGGGCCGGTCAGTTCTTCTTTGAAGGTATGCAGGCCGAAGCCGTTATGGATGCATTGATTGAGGATGCCGCCGAGGCTGTCGTCGCGCTCGAGGATCAGGACGTCCCGTACGCCGGCGTCCCACGCGGCTACCGCCGCGGCCAGTCCCGCCGGTCCGCCGCCGATGATCACGATGTCATGCTGTTTCATTTTTCCGCTCACTCCTTTATCAGTTCGGATCCGGGTCTGTTCTTGGTGACCTTTTCAAGCGGGATATGAAGGTGCTCGGCGAGCAGTTCCATTGTTCGCGGCGTACAGAAGCCGGCCTGACAGCGGCCCATGCCCTGCCGGACGCGGCGCTTGACGCCGTCCATGCTTCTGGCGCCCAGGGTGCGTTCGATCGCGTCGACGATCTCGCCCTCGGAAACGCTCTCGCACCGGCAGACGATCCTGCCGTAATCCGGGCGGCGGGCGATCAGCGCCGCGCGCTCCTCGGGCGGCAATTTCGCCACCTCCGGGATGCCCTTCCGCACAGCGAGGAAATCCTCCTTTTTTCGGGCGCCCGCGCGTTCTGCGATCAGTCCGGCGAGGTACTCGCCGATGGCCGGAGCCGAGGTCAGCCCCGGGGATTCAATGGCGGCCGCGTCGAAAAAGCCCGGCGCGTCCTCGACTTCTCCGAGGATAAAATCGCCTGTCGTGCCGTGAGCGCGCAAGCCGGAAAATCCGGTGATCACGCGATTGAGCGGAAGATCCGGAACGCTGAGACGGGCGCGGCGGGCGATCTCGTCCGTGCCGGCGCGGGTCGTCTCGGTGTCCTCTTTGTCGTCAATGCTTTCGGCGTTGGGGCCGATCATCAGATTGCCGTGAACGGTCGGCGTGACAAGCACGCCCTTGCCCTGTTTGCCGGGCATCTGAAAGATCGTGGCCGAAACAAGTCCTCCGACCTCCTGATCGAAGATCATGTATTCGCCGCGGCGCGGGGTGACGCTGATTTTATGAGCGGAAACGAGATTATGGATCGTATCGGAGTAAAGACCGGCGGCGTTGACGACGAAGCGGGCGCGCACGGGGCCGCGATTCGTCTGCAGGCAATATCCCTCTCCGTCGCGCGCGATCCCCGTGACCTCGGTGAGAAAACGGAAGACCGCGCCGTTGTCGGCGGCGTTTTCGGCAAACGCCAGCGTCATGCCGAACGGACAGACGATGCCCGAGGTGGGCGCGTACAGAGCCGCGCATACCTGCTCAGAAAGCGCCGGTTCCAGTCGACGCGCTTCCTCTCCTGTGATGAGACGCAGGTCGCTCACGCCGTTGCGCAGTCCCCGTTCATAGAGGGCCCGCAGAGCCGGGATTTCTTCCTCGTCAAAGCAAAGGACAAGCGCGCCGTTCTGACGATAAGCAAAATCCAACGGACCGCAAAGCTCACGGATCAGTTCAGCGCCGCGCACGTTCAGGCGCGCCATCCATGAATCCGTTTCCGGATCGAAACCCGCGTGCGCGATGCCGGAATTGGCCTTTGACGTCCCGGAACAAACGTCTTCTTCCTTTTCCAGTACGCAAAGCCTCAAATCGTATCGGGAGAGTTCCCGGGCCGTCGCCGCGCCGACCACACCGGCGCCGACGACGCAAACATCAAAGTCGTATCGTTCCATTCTTTTCAGGCGAAAAATCTCCGCCGACCTCCTGTTTCAGTATTCTAAGGCCGTTATGCGTTTTCGTCGTCCGCCCAGCTCACGGCGCAGCGAACGGCACGGCGCCAGCCCTTCAGTAAACGCCGACGCGTTTCTTCATCGATAAGAGGAGCGAACTCGCGGCCGCAGAGCCAGTTGCTCTCAAACTCCTGTCTGTCGCGCCAGTAGCCCACGGCCAGTCCCGCCAATCCCGCGGCGCCCAGCGCCGTGGTTTCAACGAAAGCGGGACGCCGGATCCGGACATGAGAAATATCGGCCTGAAACTGCATCAGGAAGTCGTTGGCGCAGGCGCCGCCGTCGACCCTCAGGCTGTCCAGCGGCAGACCGGATTCCTCCTGCATGACCGTCAGCAGATCGTGCGTCTGATAAGCCATGGATTCCACGGTGGCGCGGATAAAGTGCTCCTTGGAAACGCCGCGGGTCAGGCCCACGATCGTGCCGCGCGCATATTGTTTCCAGTACGGCGCGCCCATCCCGGAAAAAGCCGGGACGACGTAAACGCCGTTGGTATCCGGCACGGCGCGGCAATACTCTTCGCTCTGCGCGCTGGTTTTCAGCATCCGCATCTCGTCGCGGAGCCACTGGATCGCCGCGCCGGCGATAAAGACGCTGCCCTCCAGCGCGTAACGGACCCGGTCCTCTGTTCCGGCGGCGATGGTCGTCAGCAGTCCCTTATGAGAAAGCACCGCTTTTTCTCCGGTGTTCATCAGCATAAAGCCGCCGGTGCCGTAGGTGTTTTTCACCTCGCCGGGACGGAAGCAGCACTGCCCGAACAGGGCGGCCTGCTGATCGCCCGCCGCGCCCGCGATCGGGATCGCGCCGCCGAATTTCGACGTCACGCCGAAAACGCAGCTCGAGGGTTTCACCTCCGGCAGCATCGAGCGCGGGATCCGGAAATAGCGCAGGATCTCCTCGTCCCAGTCCAAACGATGGATATCGAACAGCATGGTGCGCGAGGCGTTGGTATAATCCGTAGCGTGCGTCTGTCCGTCGGTCAGGTTCCAGATCAGCCAACTGTCGACGGTGCCGAAGCGCAGTTCGCCGCGCTCTGCTCTCTCCCGCGCGCCCGGAACGTGATCGAGGATCCAGGCAATTTTGCCGGCGGAAAAATAGGCGTCCGGAATCAGGCCCGTTCTCCGGCGGACAGGCTCCGTCCACCCCTCGCTTTTCATCCGTTCGATCATATCCGCGGTGCGGCGGCACTGCCATACGACGGCGTTATAGATCGGGCGGCCCGTGGCGGCTTCCCACACGACCGTCGTTTCCCGCTGATTGGTAATACCGATGGCGGCGATCTCCTCCGCGCGGGCGTCGATGCGCTGCATGGCTTCCATCGTGACGCCCATCTGAGTCGACCAGATGTCCCACGGATCATGCTCGACCCAGCCCGGCTGAGGATAATGCTGCGCGAATTCGCGTTGGGCGACGCTCACGATCCGGCCGTTCCGGTCAAACAGGATGGCGCGGGAGCTGGTTGTGCCCTGGTCCATGGCGATGACGTATTTTTTCTCATTCATAAAATCCGTCCGACTCCTTCCGATGCCTTTTTCGATCGTCTTTCCCGCCGCCGCGAGAACGCGTCGGCTGTTATAATTATATCATTTTATCAAAAAGAATCAAGATATAAAAACCATATATAACTAATATCTTTTTATAAAGAAAATATATCAAAGGCACTTTGTCAAGGGGGTATAAAAGCACAGCCGACTTCAGACGGCTGTGCTTTTTCGTTGCATCCTGTTGGTA